>CACESS010000005.1 GCA_902562275.1 uncultured Alphaproteobacteria bacterium | reverse complement strand
TTTATTTTTATAATTTTCAATTGATGAAATAATTTTATTGTTTGATAAAGATGTTATTGAAAAAAGTTTTGGTATTTTATTTATATTATCTCCATGAGACATCCATACTTTGATTTTTCGTTTGTTTATTCCTTTAAATAAAAGTGATTTTTTCTTAATGTTTATAATAGTGTGACCATACTCTCTATGCGTTGAACGTTTTACTACACCTTTCAAATTTTTTGTTACTAATTGCATACCATAGCAAATTGCTAAAACTGGTTTTTTCATTTTTAAAATTTCTTCATTTAATTTAGGAGCATTTTTGTCTAGTACTGATCTAGGTCCTCCCGATAATATAAATGCCGATGGTTTGATTTCATCTAAAATTTTTTTTGTAATTTTATTAAAAGGATAGACAAGACAAAAGACTTCTAACTCTCTGATTCTTCTTGCTATTAATTGTGTATATTGAGATCCATAATCTACAATTAAAATAGTTTCTATTTTACTCTTCATGTAATCTAAATCCTCTTGATATTATAAATATTTCACTTGATTCTTGTCTTGATGATTTTGGCTTAAAATACTCAACTTTATCAAAATTTTTTTTAAGCATCTTTATAATATCCTTTTCTTCCTCTCCGTTCCAAATTTTGAATATAAATGATCCTTGTTTTTTTAATATTATTTCTAATCTTTCTATAACTTCATATATTAATTGACTTATCCTGAGATGATCAGTTGATTGATGACCAGTTGTATTAGGAGCTACATCTGACAAAACCAAATCAAATTTATTTTTTGAATTAGTAAAATTATATTTTAAAAAATCTTCTTTAAAGAAAGATATACGATGATTATTAATTTTCATATCTAATAAATCAACACAGGTTATATTAGTTTTTCGATTGTAATTTAAGATGACTTGAGTCCAACCTCCTGGAGAAGATCCAAGTTCTAATATTTCTCTAGAATGTTCAATTATTTTATATTTTTGCTCAATCTCTTCTAGTTTAAACGCGGCTCGGTTTATATACCCTAACTGTTTAGCTTTCTTTACAAACTGATCATTTTTTTGTCTATTAACCCAGTTTTTTGATTTCATAAAAGATAATAAAGTTAACTAAAAATTGTTTTTTAGTAACATTAATATATATGACATGTACGATATTTAATGAAAAGATCAATATTTATAGCCTTCATAATACTTGCCGCTGTTGTTGGATGGGTTGGTTCTGGTCAATTTACAAATAATGTTGTTGCGCAAGATGATAATACAGAAACTAGCACTGAAACAGAAACTTCATATTCACAAGATACTGAAAATAACGATAATAAAGATTTTACATTTTCTGTTGAAACAAAGGTATTTACTTCCAGTTTAATTGATCAATCTATTGAATTACAAGGTCAAACTATTCATAATAAAAAAATTGATGTTAAATCTGAAACATCTGGCAACATAGATAATATTGAATTTGCAAGAGGAGATAGAGTTTCTCAAAATGCTGAAATGATTAAAATCTCACTAGAGGATAGAAATGAAAAACTTTCTAGTGCAAAAAAAGATTTAGAAAGACTTAATAAAGAACTAATTTTAAATGAAAAAAATAGAGATAATCTACTTAGACAAAATGTTGAGAGAATTGAATTGTATGAAATTGAATATGCATCTGCAAAACAACTTATTGATAAAGGTTTAAGTTCAAAATCAAAATTAAGTTTAGCATCTTTTAATCTTGCCAATGCTCAAGCGGATAGAGAAGATATTAAAATAAAATTTGAATCTACCTTAGCAAACCTTGAGGCTCAAATTTCAAATGTAAAATCAATTTTAAAGAACATAAAACTTGATATAGAAAAAACTACTATCAAGGCACCATTTGATGGAATTATTTCAGAAAAGATGGTGGAGGAAACTGAATTTATTTCAATTGGCACTCCACTATTTACTATAATTGATTTAGACCCTATCAAGATTGAAGGTTATTTATCTGAATTTGATGTGAATAAAGTGAGTGTTGGTACTAAAGCTTTAATTGAAGATAGTAATGGCATTAAAAAAAATGGAATAATATCTTTTATTTCTCCATCAGCGGAAATTAGTACTAGAACATTCGAAATTACGATTGAAGCTGATAACAAAGATCTCTCTTATAAAAGTGGCATAACAACTAAAATTATTATCAAAGGTTCAGAACTTAAAGCTCACAAAATACCACCTTCTATATTAACTTTATTAGACGATGGGACAGTAGGTGTTAAAGCTGTAGATAATGATAATAAGGTTACATTCTATCCAACCAAAACAATTAAGGATACAATAGACGGCATGTGGGTTTCTGGATTACCTGAAACAGTAAATTTAATTGTAAGTGGTCAAGAATATATAAGTATTGGTGAAACAATAAACTAATCTAAATGAAAATTAATATTATAGACTATGCAATTATCCATTCCCGAGTTTTCATGGGAATACTTATTTTTATTATTTTTTCAGGTGCTTCTACTTACATTACGATGCCCAAAGAATCATCTCCTGATGTAAGCATACCAATAGTTTATATTTCACTTAGTCAAAATGGTATTTCTGCACAAGACTCAGAAAGGCTTTTAGTTAAACCAATTGAAGACGAAGTTAAAACTGTTGAAGGAGTAAGAGAAGTAAGATCAACAGCTTATTCAGGTGGAGGAAATGTTTTATTAGAATTTGATGCTGGATTTGATTCTGATCAAGCTATGGTAGATATTAGGGATAAAGTTGATAGAGCTAAGGGTGATTTACCTAGTGAAGCAGATGAACCAACAGTTAACGAAGTTAACATAAGTACATTTCCTATCTTATCCATTTCTTTAAGTGGAGATGTACCTAATAGAACTCTTCAAGATTTAGCTGATATTTTGCAAGATGATATAGAAACAATTCCTAGTGTCTTAGAAGCTAAAATAGGTGGTAAAAGAAATGAACAGGTTGACATACTAATTAATCCAACTGCAGTTGATAGCTATGGCATCAATCTTGAGAGTCTTATTAATATCGTTAGAGAAAATAACAAAATGGTATCAGCTGGTGGTCAAGACACTGGTGACGGAAGTTTTGATATTAAAGTTCCAGGTTTATACGAAACTATTGAAGATGTATTAAATACTCCTGTTAAAACTAATGGAGATTCAGTTATTACTTTCAGGGATATTGCTGAAGTGAAGAGAACATTCGAAGATAGGCAATCTTATGCAAATGTAAATGGATCTAATTCAATAACTATTGATGTTTCTAAAAGAATTGGTGAAAATATCATTAATACTATTGAAGAAGTAAAAAGAATAACTGCAATTACCACTAAAAGTTTTCCTGAAAATGTTGAAATTTCTTTTGGAAATGATCAATCAAAAGGCATTAAAACTATGTTAAATAGTCTGCAAAATAATGTCATAGCAGCTATAATCCTTGTTTTAATTATTATTTTAGGAGCATTAGGCGTTAGATCCGGTTTATTAGTTGGTGTATCTATTCCAGGATCATTTTTGTCAGGTTTATTAGCTCTCTCTGTAATGGGTTTTACTATTAATATAGTAGTATTATTTGCTCTAATTTTATCTGTTGGACTATTAGTTGATGGAGCAATTGTTGTTGTTGAATATGCAGATAGAAAAATGAAAGAAGGTCTCGGTGTAAAAGATGCGTTCGCAAACGCATCAAAAAAAATGTCACTACCAATTATATCTTCGACTGCAACTACCCTAGCTGCCTTTTTACCATTAATATTCTGGCCTGGTATAGCTGGTGAATTTATGAAATATCTACCAATAACGCTTATATGCGTTCTTATTTCTTCATTATTTATGGCACTACTTTTTGTTCCAGTTTTAGGATCTATTTTAAACACTGTATCAAGAATACTACTTCAATTTATTGTACCATTACTGATATCACTAATTTTTTATAATCTAATATCTTATGGATTAGGACTTTTAGAATTTCAGGGATTTAGTTTATTTATTACAATTGGAAAATATTTATTGAGTTTTGTTCTATTTATATTCGTATTTATAAGAATAATTCCAAGAGTTTATAAAATTTCAGAAAGTGTAAATTCTACAGATAAATTAGTTTCTAAAAATGCAAAAATCTTATCCTCAGAGTCAAATGAGCCTGTTTTAAATGTAACTGGTTTTGTAGGTTTTTATGCAAAAATATTAAATTATTTATTATTCCATCCTTTGAAGGTGATGATCAGTGCTTTAGTAGTATTAGTTGCAGTAAATTATACCTATACTCAAGTAGGAGAAGGTGTAGAATTTTTCCCAGATGTTGAACCAGATCTTGCAAAAATTGTGGTTTTTGCAAGAGGCAATCTTTCTGTTGAAGAAAAAAAAGATTATGTATCAAGAGTTGAGAATATCATTTTAAAACTTCAATCAGAAAGACAGGAATTTAAAAATATTTATTCCTTAAGTGGAAATGTAAGTGAACAATCAGAGTCATCAGAAGACTTTATAGGATCAATAAGTTTGGAATATACAGATTGGGATAAAAGAAGAAAATCCAAAATTATACTAGCTGAGATTTTAGCTGCAACGAAAAGTATAAATGGAATCAAAGTAGAATCAAGAGAACAACAAGGTGGGCCTGGAGAAGGTAAACCAATTAATATTAAATTAACTAGTGATAATAAAAAACTTTTAATTAATGAGGGTATTAAGCTTAAAAAATTCATGGATAATTATCCTGAATTAATGAATGTCGAAGATAATTTACCAGCTCCTGGAATAGAGTGGGAGATAAATGTAGATAGAAAACAAGCTTCTAAATTTGGAGCTAACATCTCATCTATAGGAAATGTTATAAAACTTGCAACCAATGGTCTTAAACTTGGGGAATACAGACCTGATGATAGTAATGAAAGTATTCCACTTTTTCTTCGTTACCCTAATGAAGGGAGAACGCTTGATAGAATTGATAATTTGAGAGTAACAACTTCAAATGGTTTAGTCCCAATATCCAATTTTGTTGAAATTGTTCCAAATAACAGAACAGGAAATATAATTAGAGTAGATTCAAAAAATGCTATTAATATTCAAGCAGATGTAGAACCTGGAATTTATCCTGATGGAAAAGTTAGAGAACTTGAGTACGTTTTAGGGATTTCGGATACCGCTCCATCTTGGAGAGGAAGAACGGTAGATTTACCCCGCTATGAATTGAATAGTAAAATAAGAGCAGAACTTATTGGAGAAAATGAAGATCAAAAAGAGGCTCAAGAATTTTTAACTGGAGCTTTTGGAGTTGCCTTATTTTTAATGTTAATGATACTACTTTTACAATTTAATAGCTTTTATAGTGCATTCTTAATTCTTTTTGCAGTTGTGATGTCAACTGCTGGTGTATTTATTGGCCTAATGGTAACTGCACAACCATTTGGTATCGTAATGTCAGGAGTTGGCGTTATAGCCCTAGCTGGAATAGTAGTAAATAATAATATCATTTTAATTGATACATTCGATTTTTTAAAGACTAAAACATCTAACATAAGAGAAGCTATTATTAAAACAGGAGCACAAAGACTTAGACCAGTTTTACTGACAACAACTACGACAGTGCTAGGTTTATTACCAATGGTAACAATGACGAATGTTGATTTTATATCTAGAGAAATAACAAGGGGATCTCCAGATACTCAGTGGTGGGTTCAATTATCAACAGCTATAGTTTTTGGATTACTTTTTGCAACATTTCTTACATTAGTTGTGACACCGTCAGCTTTGATGTTTAGAGAAAACATTAAGAATTGGTATAAGAAAAAAATTTCTAATTAAATTTTTTTTAAATTAACTTTTAAATCTATGAAAATTAAATCAATTACTATCTATTGTTCATCTTCAGATAAATTAAGTAATAAATATTATCAAGATGCAGAAGAAATTAGCAAATTAATATCATCATTTAAAATAAATATTGTCTACGGTGGTGCAAAAGTTGGTATTATGGGCGTGGTTGCTAAGACAGCAAAAAAACATAAAAATAGAATTATGGGAGTAATTCCAAATTTTTTATCTGATAGAGAAATAATTTTTGAAAATATAGATGAATTAAAAATAGTGGATAATATGTCTGAAAGAAAAAAGTTACTATTTGAGTTAGGTGATGCGTATTTAGCATTACCAGGAGGAACAGGAACTTTAGAAGAAATTGTAGAAGTTGTATCTTGGAAAATAATTGGGATTCATAATAAGCCAATAATATTTTTTAATAAAAATAATTTCTGGGATAATCTATTTCAACAATTTAAATTTTTTGAAGATGAAAAATTTTCAAATAAAAATTTACAAAACAGTTTTCACATTATAGATACAGTTGATCAATTAAAAAATATATTAATTAAATGGCAAAAATAAAAGTTAAAAACCCTGTAGTTGAAATGGATGGAGATGAAATGACCAGAATTATCTGGGAGTACATCAAAGAACAATTAATTTTGCCTTATCTTGATATTGATATCAAATATTTTGATCTAGGAGTGATTAAAAGAGATGAAACAAATGATCAAATCACAAAAGATGCGGCTGAGGCGGTGAAAAAATATGGTGTTGGAATAAAATGTGCAACAATTACACCAGATGAAAATCGAGTAGAAGAATTCAAATTAAAACAAATGTGGCTTTCTCCAAATGGCACAATAAGAAATATACTGGGGGGAACTATATTTAGACAGCCAATTATATGCAAGAATGTTCCAAGAATTATAACAAACTGGAACCATCCGATTGTAGTTGCTAGACATGCCTTTGGTGATCAATACAGAGCGACTGACACATTAATTAATAAACCAGGAACTCTTAAAATGGTTTTTGAACCTAAAGATGGATCTAAAGGGTTTACAAAAAATGTATATGAATTTGAAAAATCTGGTGTAGCCCTATCAATGTATAATTTAGATAATTCAATTAAAGACTTTGCTAGAGCTTGTTTTAATTATGGACTTAACCTTGGTTGGCCAGTTTACTTTTCTACTAAAAATACTATTTTAAAAATCTATGACGGAAGATTTAAAGATTTATTTCAGGATGTGTTTGACACTGAATTTAAAGATAAGTTTAAAGAAAAAGATATAGTTTATGAACACAGATTAATCGATGATATGGTAGCTTCATCTTTGAAGTGGGAAGGAAATTTTATTTGGGCCTGTAAAAATTATGATGGAGATGTTCAATCAGATTCTGTTGCTCAAGGATTTGGATCACTAGGTTTAATGACAAGTGTGTTAATGACCCCAGATGGTAAAACAGTAGAAGCTGAGGCTGCACATGGAACTGTTACAAGACATTATAGAAATCATCAGAAAGGTATAGAAACTTCAACTAATCCTATTGCATCAATCTTTGCTTGGACAAGGGGTTTAAGTTTTAGAGGAGAATTTGATGGTAATAATGAATTAATAAATTTTGCTAAAAAATTGGAAGAAACTTGCATCAAAACTGTAGAAAGTGGTGAAATGACAAAAGATCTAGCAATATTAATAAACAAAGATCAGAAATGGTTAAACACTCAAGATTTTTTAAGCGCAATAAAAAACAATTTTCAAATTAACTAATAGAATTTAATTTATCTTCTACGTATTTTATACTTTCATTAATTTGACTAACATCTGATCCTCCTCCTTGAGCAAGATCTTTTCTTCCACCCCCACCCTTGCCACCAAGAATATCTGAAATTTCTCTAATTTCTTTTGAAGCATCAAAAATATCTATAATATCTTCAGTAACTCCTAGAACTACAGAAAGTTTGTTTTCATTACTCGAAATTATTAATGAAACACTTTTTTTATTATATTGTTTTTTTTGCTCATCAATAAAAGTTTTTAATGATTTATTAGGATAATCTTTAGCAATTAAATATATAAAATTTATATCTTTTATTTTTTTATTAACAATATTGTCAATATTTTTTGTTATAAATATATTTTGTCTTAATTTTTCGTGTATCTGAATTAATTCTTTAATTAATAAACCTTTGTCTTCAGATTGATTTTTAAAATTATAATCAGCTTTAATCTTTTTAATTTTATTCATTAAATCTTCAATTTGATTATCTTGATTTTTATTTTTTTCTAATAAATTTCTTTCTATTTCTTTAATATATTTATCTACTGCAATATTAGATACAGCCTCTATTCTTCTAATTCCAGACGCAACATTAGATTGATTAGTTATTTTAAATTTATTTATTTCCCCTAATTTAACAACATGAGTTCCTCCACATAATTCTTTCGAAAAGAATGATTCATTTTCTTGACCCATTGTTACTACTCTTACTTCATCGCTATATTTTTCTCCAAATAATGCCATTGCACCTTCTTCAATAGCTTTTTTTTGATCCACAATTTTAATTTCAACAATTCCATTTTTTTGAATTTGATCATTTACAATTTTTTCAACATTTATGAGTTGATCTTTTTCAATTGGATTATTGTGACTAAAATCAAATCTAAGTTTTTCTGAATTTACAAGCGAACCCTTCTGCGAGACATGCTTGCCCAATATTTTTCTTAGAGCAGCATGTAATAAATGAGTTGAAGAATGATTATATTTAATAAAATCTCTATTCACTGTATTAATGCTTGCTTTAATGGTATCTTCAACTTTGCATACACCACTAATTACTTTACCTTTGTGAAGAAAATAGTTTCCAAATATTTTTGTTGTATTGATAACTTCAAACTTTAAATTATCATTTTCAAAAAAACCCTGATCGCCCACCTGACCACCACTTTCTCCATAAAAAGGTGTTTGATTTAATATTATAATTGCTTCTTGATCTTTTTTAATTGTATTTACTGACTTACTGTCTGATATGATTGAAATTATTTTACAATCAGCTTCCATATCAGAATATCCTAAAAATTCTGTTGGCTCTATTTTAGAAGTTATTTCAAACCAAATGCTTTCATCCTCGATGTCTCCTGTACCTTTCCAGCTTTGTCTCGCTCTTTCCTTTTGATCTAACATTTTTTGTTCAAATGTTTTTATATCGACTTCAATATTTTTACTTTTCAAATAATCTTGTGTTAAATCTAAGGGAAATCCATAGGTATCGTATAATTTAAATGCTACTTCTCCATTAAATATATTTGTTGAGTTAGAAATTTCCTCATCTAAGATTTTTATTCCCTTTTCAACAGTTTCCTTGAATTTAGTTTCTTCATTCATTAATGTATTAGTAATGAGATCTTTTGCTCTATCTAATTCAGGATATGAATTTTTAATTCCATATAAAAAAATAGGAAATAGCTTATGAAATACAGGCTCTTTATTACCTAAAGAATGTGCGTGTCGCATTCCCCTTCTCATTATTCTTCTTAAAACGTATCCTCTGCCTTCATTTGAAGGCATTACTCCATCAGCAATTAAAAAAGAGGAAGATTTTAAGTGGTCTGCAATTACTCTGTGACTAGGATTTGTTATTGAACTTTCATCGCCACATAGTTTTGTTGATTCATTTATAATCGGTTGAAATAAATCTGTTGAATAATTATCGTTAGAACCATCTAGAAGAGCTGTCATTCTCTCTAATCCCATTCCAGTATCTATGGAGGGTTTTGGTAGATTTATTCTCTCAGATTTAGATATTTGCTCATATTGCATAAATACTAAATTCCATATTTCTATAAATCTATCACCATCTTCGTTCGGAGAACCTGGAGGACCTCCTTCGTATTTATCACCGTGATCATAAAATATTTCAGAGCATGGACCACAAGGGCCGGTTTCACCCATTGACCAAAAATTATCAGATGTACTTATTTTGATAATTTTATTTTCAGACAATCCAGCTATTTTTTTCCATAAATCAAAAGCTTCCTGATCATCAGAATAAACAGTTACTAATAATCTATCTTTGTTTATTGAATATTCTTTAGTAATTAGATTCCAAGCTAGTTCTATGGCTAGCTCTTTAAAATAATCTCCAAAAGAAAAATTACCTAACATTTCAAAAAAAGTATGGTGTCTTGTCGTGTATCCTACATTTTCTAAATCATTGTGCTTACCGCCTGCTCTTACACATTTTTGAGCAGTAGTTGCTCTTTTATAATCTCTTATCTCTTTACCTGTAAAAATATTTTTAAATTGAACCATTCCAGAGTTAGCAAACATTAGAGTAGGATCATTATCTGGTACTAGAGAGCTTGAATGAATAATCTCATGCCCATTTTTTTTAAAATAATTTAGAAATGTTGACCTAATCTGATTTGAATTCATTAAAAGTTATTATAACTTGAAAACTCTATTTTCTAAATGAAAAAGCGCCTATTATTAAATAGGCGCCAGATAAAAATAATATTTACTATTCTTTTATTTCTTCAGCTTCTTTGGATTCTTTTTCTTTTTCTTTATTCTCTACTTTTCCTTCCATCATGGCTTTTTCAACTATTCCGGCATTTTGCAAAATCTGATTTTCAATCTCTTTTGCTATAGTAGGATTATCGTTAAGAAAGTTTTTAACGTTTTCTCTACCTTGTCCTATTTTAGTATTTTTATAGGCAAACCATGATCCTGATTTATCAATGATTTCTGCTTTGACACCTAAATCAACTAATTCGCCTAATTTAGATATCCCCTCTCCATACATTATATCAAATTCAACAACTTTGAATGGAGGTGCAACTTTATTTTTAACTATTTTTACTCTAGTTTGGTTTCCAATGATTTCATCTTTATCTTTTATTGCGCCAATTCTTCTAATATCCATTCTTACTGAAGAATAAAATTTTAAAGCGTTACCACCTGTAGTTGTCTCAGGACTGCCAAACATAACGCCAATTTTCATTCTAAGTTGATTTATGAATACAACTAGAGTATTTGATTGAGCGATAGAACTTGTGAGTTTTCTTAAAGCCTGACTCATCAATCTTGCTTGTAAGCCAGGTAACGAATCTCCCATATCGCCTTCTAGTTCAGCTCTTGGCACAAGGGCAGCAACTGAATCAATAACTAGCACATCAATACCTCCAGATTTTATCAACGAATCAGCTATTTCTAAACCTTGTTCTCCTGTATCAGGCTGGGAGATTAATAACTCTTCTAGATTTACACCCAATTTTTTTGCATATGCTGGATCTAAAGCATGCTCTGCATCTATAAATGCACAATTACCACCTTGTTTTTGTGACTCTGCAACGATATGAGTAGCTAAAGTAGTTTTTCCAGAACTTTCTGGTCCATAAATTTCAACAATTCTTCCTTTTGGAACTCCACCAATTCCGAGAGCTATATCAAGTCCTAATGAACCGGTGGATATAGACTCTATATCTACGTTTGTTTTAGAGCCCAATTTCATTATTGAGCCTTTTCCATAATTTTTCTCTATTAGGCTTACGGCGGCTTCTAGAGATTTACTTCTGTTTTCTTTATCCATTGAATTTTCGTTATTTACTACTTTTAATTTAGCTTGAGACATTAAATTTCTCCATTAATTTCCTATGTTTTTATTAAGATTCTTGCAAATCATGATTAATTGTACACGTTTTGTTCAAATTTTAAAAGTTCTATTTTTGTTCTTTTTTAGAAATTAATTAAATTATTGAAAAATATAATTTATTTATACTTAATAAAATTTCAATATTGCTTGAATAAATAAAATCATTTGATAAATCAGCACGGTTTTAAAATTATGACTAAATTATCTAAAAATTACAAGCCAACTCAAAAAGAAAAATTCATGAACGCCAAAATGAAAGAATATTTTAGGCAAAAATTAGTAACTTGGAAAAAAGATTTACTTAAGGAGTCCTCTCAAACATTAAATAATCTTCAGAATGAAAATGAAGCAAAACCAGATATAACTGATAGAGCATCTGAAGAAATAGACAGATCTTTCGAGCTTAGAACAAGAGATAGAGAGAGAAAACTAATCAATAAAATTGATGCTGCGCTTCAAAGAATTGAAGATGGCTCTTATGGGTATTGTGATGAAACAGGTGATCCAATAAGTATTAAAAGATTAGAAGCAAGACCAGTTGCAACATTGAGTTTAGAAGCTCAGGAAATGCATGAAAAAGCAGAAAAAAAATAAGCTAATTTTATTTTAAATGTCAGATTTTTATATAGGTGATCTTACACCAGGTAGTTTTGTTGTAAATGTCAGCAAAGAAAAAGAATGGGGAGTTGGTCAAGTACAATCATGTATTAATAATATCGTTACAATTAATTTTGAAAATGTTGGAAAAAAAACTATTAACCCAAAAGAAGTTGAATTAAAAATAATTAATATAAATGCAACTAATTGATCAGTATTTAAGAAAAGTAAATTATCTAAGAATATCTGTTACAGATAGATGTGATCTGAGATGTGTTTATTGTATGAAAGAAAAAATGCAATTTCTCCCTCGAAAAGACATACTCACTTTAGAAGAAATTGAAAGATTATGTGACAACTTTATAGAACTCGGAGTTGAAAAAATTAGATTAACTGGGGGTGAGCCTTTGGTAAGAAATGATATTATAAAATTAATTGAAAAACTTAATACCAAAAAAGAAAAAACAAATCTAAAGGAAATAACACTGACAACAAATGGTACATTATTAAAAAAATATGCAAAACTACTGAAGCTAAATGGTATTAATAGAATTAATGTTTCTCTAGATACAATTAATCCTGAAAAATATAATAAAATAACAAGATTTGGAAATATTGAAAAAGTTTTTGATGGAATTAATGAAGCACTTGATAACAACATAAAAATTAAAATTAATACTGTAGTAATTAAAGATTTTAACGAAAATGAAATTGAAGAATTAATAAATTGGACTAGTAATAAAAAAATTGATCTTACATTTATCGAGGTAATGCCAATGGAAGAAACAGATATATCAAGAGAGTATCAGTTTATCTCATTATCTGATACTTTTTCAAGACTAAACAAAATATATAATTTTTCTAAAATTGATTATAGTACTGGAGGTCCAGCAAGATTTTATACTAGTGATCTAGTTTCTAATAAAATTGGGTTTATAAGTCCTTTAACAAATAATTTTTGTGCCTCTTGCAATAGAGTAAGAATATCGAGCACTGGTAAACTTTTCATGTGCCTTGGTCAGAATGACTTTGTTGATTTTAGAGAAATAATGAGAGAAGATTATAGTGATGATTATATAAAAGAAAAAATTAAGTTTGCTCTTAATATTAAACCAAAACAACATGATTTTATGATTGGAGAAAAAATTAATAAATATATGAAAAGACATATGAACGTAACAGGTGGATAATGAAATTTCATTTTTTATCATCAAACAATCCTGAGGCAAAAAATACAGAAAAAAAACTAATAGAATTATTTGGACAAAATTCTGTGGAAGATGCCGATTACATTATTCCAATTGGAGGAGATGGATTACTTTTAAAATCACTTCATAATTTTAATAAACTAAACAAACCATTTTTTGGAATAAACTTTGGTTCAATTGGCTTTTTAATGAATAATCTTAGTAATGAAAATTTAAATGACATGATTACCAATGCTAAAAAATCTACTTTTAAACCATTAAAAATGACTGCACAAAGTGTTAATAATGAAATCTTTGAGGCATATGCATATAATGAAGTTTCTCTTATGAGGCAGACTCATTTGGCATCAAAAATTAAAATCAAAATAAATGAGAAAGTAAAAATGGAAGAATTGATATGTGATGGCGTTTTGTTATCTACATCAGCTGGAAGTACAGCTTATAATCTATCTGCACATGGTAGCATTCTACCTTTAGACTCAAATATACTTGCATTAACTCCAATCAGTGCCTTTAGACCAAGGAGATGGAGAGGTGCTTTGTTATCTGAAATTAGTAAAATTGATTTTGAAGTGTTAAATAATGATGAACGCTCATCTAGCGTAACTGCAGACAATGTTGAGTTTAGAGATATTAGTAGAGTCAATATTGTATCTTCAGATGAAAATAAATGCACTGTATTGTTCGATAGTAAACACTCTATTGAAGATAAAATTTTGAATGAACAATTTAATTTTTAAGATCAAATTTTTTTAAAAATACAAATCTTGTTGCCATCTAAATCCCTTAAATATGCATAATAATCTTTACCATGTCTGGGCCCAGGCATTCCTTCATCTTTTGCTCCAAGACTAATTCCAATTTTATAAAATTCATTAACAGTTTTTTTAGAATTAGCTTTAAAAGTAATCATTGTACCATTTCCTATGGTTGCTTTTTTTTTGTTATGAGGTCTAATCAAGTATAATTCTATTTTTTTAGGAGTTTCTTTTTTAGCATAACCATAATATCGCTTATGAGATAAAACTTTTTTAATTTTTAGAGGTTTTAAAATTTTATTATAAAATGCAGATGATTTTTTTAAATTATTTGTCCCAATGGTAATAAAAGCAAACATAATTTAGAGATTGGTAGCCTCGGCCGGACTTGAACCGGCACTCCCAAAAGGGCAAGGATTTTAAGTCCTTTGTGTCTACCATTCCACCACGAGGCCTAATTTTGGATTAATATCAAACTATAGAACTTTTTCCACCATTTAATTCAATCATCTTAGTTATATCATCAACTATTGGTTGGATAGATTTCATATCCCATGATGAAACAACTATGTTAACACCACCTGTTTTAGCTGCAAGATTAAAATATGGGTAACTACCGATTGATGCATTTGCATAATTGTTTTGAATATTTTTTAAATTTTTTGCAATTTTACTTTCGTACAAATTAGTATTAATTGTTGTAACAAGTTTAGGGTTACCTTTTTTAATTTTTTTCAATAATTCCTCAAACATAACTTGCATTATTTCTGGCACACCTGGTAAAACATAAATATTTTTTATAATAAATCCTGGTGCAGCAGTCATTGGATTTAAAATAAGCTCAGAACCAAATGGCATTTTGGCCATTCTTTGCCTACTTTCATTAAATTCACCTTTTGGATAATAATTTTCAAGAATTTCAAATGCCATTTTATTTGTTTCATATTGTAAATTAAAGGCTTCAGAAATACTTTCTGAAGTTATATCATCATGAGTTGGTCCAATTCCTCCAGTAGTAAAAACATAAGAATATTTTGAGCTATATTTTAAAACATTTTCTATTATTGTTTTTTTCTCATCCTGAATAACAATAACTTCTTCTAACTTAATACCAGCTTCTAATAATTTTTTTGCAATATAATTTGAGTTTGTATCTTGAGTTCTGCCAGAAAGTATTTCATCACCAATAACAATAACTCCTGCAGTAAAAGAACTCATATGATTAATTGATATTTTCTATATATTATTTATTAATCGTAAGTAATTATTTTTTAAATGAGAAACAACAATATCCCAATACATACGAAAAAAGATTTTGAGGGCATGAGGGAGGCTGGTTCTTTAGCTGCTGATGTTCTAGATTCTTTAAGTGAAAAGATTGTTCCAGGAATAAGTACTCAAGAAATAAATGACATATGTCATGATCAAATTATTCAAAATAAAGCAATACCTGCTCCTTTAAATTATAAAGGTTTCCCAAAATCAGTTTGTACATCTGTAAATCATATTGTTTGTCATGGAATTCCTTCTGAAAGAAAAATTCTATCTGATGGTGATATAGTAAATGTAGATGTAACAGTTATTCTAAATGGTTGGCATGGTGATAGTTCGAGAATGTTTGTTGCAGGCAAGACAAATAAAAAAAATTATGAATTTTTGAAAATAACTTATGAATCTTTATTAATTGGTATTAGTGAAGCTAAACCTGGTAAGCATATTGGTGATATAGGAAATAAAATTCAGAAACTTGCAGAAGGAAAAGGTTTTTCTGTGGTAAGAGATTTTTGTGGTCATGGAATTGGAAAAGAATTTCATACTCCACCTAGCGTTTTACACTTTGGAGAACCAGGTGAGGGGCCAATGTTAGAACCTGGAATGTTTTTAACAATTGAACCAATGATTAATTTAGGTGGATGGCAAACAAAAATATTAAGTGATGGATGGACAGCTGTAACAAAAGATAAATCTTTATCTGCTCAATTCGAGCATACAATTGGAATAACAGATGAAGGAAATGAAATATTTACATTATCTAAAAATAATACAGCTTTTCCAATAAAGGATATATAAGTAGAAAAAATGATACCTAGATATAATAGACCTAAAATTGAAAAGATTTGGTCATTAGAAAATAAATTTACAATTTGGACAGAAATTGAGTGTTTGATTGCAGAAAAACAAGCAATGCTCGGCGTTATTCCAAAAAAAGCAGCAAAAGAAATAAGAAATAAAGCAAAATTTAATATTAAAGAAATAGAAAAAATTGAAAAAGAAACAAAACATGATGTTGTTGCTTATATTAATAATGTAAGCAAATATATTGGCGACTCATCAAAGTATTTTCATTTTGGTGTAACATCAAGTGATATTATTGATACTTCATTTTCTGTACAACTTAAGCAAACCTCTGAAATAATAAGAAAAAGTTTAGTAGAATGTATTCAAAGTTTAAAAATCAAATCTAAAAAATATAAAGACACATTAATGATTGGAAGAAGTCATGGGATACATGCTGAACCTATTACTTTTGGATTAAAATTATCTTCCTTTTATTTTGAGTTTAAAAGAAATTTAGAAAGACTTGATCAGGCGATCAACGAAATATCTGTTTGTGCTATTTCTGGACCTGTTGGAACATTTAATTCTATAGATCCACGAGTTCAAGATTATGTAGCAAAAAAACTTAAACTAAATTCAGAAGATGTATCAACTCAAATAATTCCAAGAGATAGGCATGCGTATTTTTTCTCTGTACTAGGAATTTTAGCATCTTCTATTGAGAGGTTTGCAGTGGAAATTCGAAATTTACAAAAAACAGAGGTATTAGAAGTTGAAGAAAGTTTTTCTTCTAAGCAAAAGGGTTCTTCTGCAATGCCTCACAAACGTAATCCAGTATTAAGTGAGAACTTAACAGGTATCTCACGTTATATTAGAAGTGGTGTAATACCTTCACTAGAAAATATTGTTCTTTGGCATGAGAGAGATATTAGCCATTCTAGTGTTGAAAGAATTACGACGCCAGATATTACAATTGCAACTGATTTTGCACTGAGTCGTTTAAATGGCATTATAAAGAATTTAAAAGTCTATCCAAAAAATATGTTGAAAAATTTGAATATGCTTGGAGGTTTGCATAGAACTCACAATATTATGTTAAAACTAATTGAAAAAGGATTGAAAAGACAAGAAGCCTATAAAATTGTTCAAGAAAGTGCCATGGAAACATGGAATAATAATAAGAATTTTTCTCAAGTTTTACAAAAAAATAAAGAATTAAACAAAAAATTAAATTCAAAAGAAATCGAAAAAATCATTAAAGATGATAACGATCTAAAGAAAATAGATTGGATTTTTAAAAATAAAATTAAATAGTCTTTATTTTTTTTAATATCTGAACTATTTTATAGTTATGCCAATGACTGTTGAACAAATTGAACAATTTATTAAAGAAGCTATACCAGATGCAACTGTTGAAATTGAAGATCTTAAAGGAGACGGTGATCATTACAGTGCTACAGTGACGTCAAAATCCTTTTCTGGAAAAACAAAAGTAGAACAACATAAGATGGTTTATGATGCTTTTAATGGTAAAATGGGTAGTGATTTGCACGCACTTAAGCTAAAAACTGTATCGGAGTAATAATGAATAATAACGACCATGTATCTCAAAATATAGAAAATGAAATTAACTCAAATGATGTTATGCTTTTCATGAAGGGCACTCCTGTATTTCCAATGTGTGGATTTTCTGCAAGAGTTGTTGAAATATTAAATAAAGTAGGTGTTAAATTTGGAAGTGTGAATGTGTTAGAGAGTGACGAAATCAGAGAAGGTATTAAAATATATTCTAATTGGCCAACCATACCACAGCTTTATGTTAAGAAAGAATTTATAGGTGGGTGTGATATCATAACTGAAATGTTTGAAAGCGGTGAATTATTAGAATTATTCAATACAAATGGAATAGACGTAAACCCGTCCTAGTTTGTTAAATAATAAATTTTCTAAAGGTGTAATATTTTCCTGTGTTGCAGCAATTTTTTGGGGCCTTCCACAACCCCTTTTTTTTAATGAATTAAATCACGTTGAGACTATTGAAGTTGTAGCTCATAGAGGTTTTTGGTCATTTATCTTTTTATTTTTATTATTAATTTTAATTTCAAGCATAAGTGATTTTATTGAAATATTTAAATCTAGAAAAAGAATTTTTATTTTAACAATTACAGCTTTTCTTATTACAGGTAACTGGGCAGGTTTTATTTATTCTGTAGGACAAGATAGAGTTCAGGATGCATCAATGGGTTACTTTATTACTCCAATGATAAGTATTGTTCTTGGTTATTTTTTTTTAAATGAGAAAATAACTAAGCCTAAATTTATATCTGTATGTCTTATGTTGTCAGGTATATTATTCTTATTTATTAATTTAAATCAATTTCCATTTCTAATAATTTGGATTGGAACCTCATGGGCAATATATGGATTATTAAGAAAACAAGTTAATGTTAATCCTTCAATTGGTTTACTATATGAGACTTTCATAATATCTTTAATATCTATCCCATATTTAGTTTATTTATTTTGGCAAAATGAAAATAGTATTTTTAGTATTGATTTGAAGACATCATTATTTTTAATTCTAACTGGAGCTGTAACGATTTTTCCATTATTTTTATTTAATTTGGGTTTAAAATTTATTCAATTAGGTCTTGCTGGAGTTTTATTTTACTTAGCACCAACATTTCATTTTATAACTTCAGTATTTATTCTTAATGAAGAAATTTTACAAATTAAATTAATATCATTTATAATTATTTGGATAGGAATAGTAATTTATATTTATGATAGTTATAAAAAAGAAATTATCTAGAATAATACTCAATAACTAAATTAGGCTCCATAGTCACAGGATAAGGGACATCATGAATTAGAGGTGCTCTTAAAAAACGACCTTTCAACTCTTTTACATCAACTTCTAAGTATTCTGGAATTTCTCTTTCTTGAGAACTAACTGACTCTACAATTAAATTAATTTCTTTACTTTTATCTCTTATTGAGATTTCATCTCCATCGTTAACACTATAAGATGGAATGTTAACTCTTTTTCCATTCACCTTTACATGACCATGATTAACTAACTGTCTTGCAGAAAAAATTGTAGGTACAAATTTCATTCTATAGACTGTAGCGTCTAATCTTCTTTCTAAAAGTTCAATTAAGATCTGACTTGTATCACCTTTAATATTAGAAGCTTTTTTAAAAATATTTCTAAATTGTCTTTCAGTTAAATCACCGTAATAAAATTTAAGTTTTTGCTTAGCAAATAACTGATTTCCATAATCTGATAGTTTCCTTCTTTGTCCCTGTACACCATGCTGACCAGGCTTTGAGTTTCTTCTATTAAAAGGACTTTTAGGTCTACCCCACAAGTTAACACCTAATCTTCTATCAATTTTGTATTTAGCGTTATGTCTTTTTGTCATTATTATGAGGGGTATATAGTTATTTAAAGAACTATGTCAAATTTAATATACTCAATTTTTGGCTTATTTATTAAGTTTTTTTGTAATTCCCCATAAAGTCTGCAATTCTTTCTTTGTGAGAGGGACTTTTGTGAAAATGCTATAAATATTATTTTTCATACTTTCTTTTTTTTCATTTGGAGTAAAAAAATTTTTTTTTTCAAGTTTCTCAATCATATAATTTAAGAACTTAGATAATTGATATTTGCTAATATTATCCTTTTCAATTGAAGTTGAATTAGTGATTTTAAAATTATTCAATTCAAATAATTTATGACTTAAAATAGTAACTGCGTGAGAAAGGTTTAATGAATTATTTTTACTACTTGTTTCAATAGTAAAAATAATATCAGATAATCTCAAATCCTCATTTGAAAGTCCTGAATTTTCAGGGCCAAAAAGTATTGCTGTTTTTTTATTAACAATAATTTTTCTTTTAATAAATTTAAAATCGTTAGTAGAATTTTTTTCCAAATATCTTTTTCTATTAGTCGTGGCCACAACATAAGAAAAGTTAGAAAGTGCAATTTCTAAATCATCATAAACTTTAATATTGTTAATAATTTTAATTGCTTTTTTTGCTGCATTTATTGATTTATTGTTTAACCAATTATTTCTTGGCGAAACAACAATTAGATCTTTTAGACCAAAGTTGTGCATTACACGAGCAACCATACCTATATTTTCAGGAAGTTGAGGTCTTACTAAAATTATGCTTGGATTTTTTAAAGTCAATTTTTATTCTTTGAATCATTAAACAACTTAAAAGTAATGCTATCAAAAATAGCGCTATAAGATGCATCAATAATATTTGGAGATACGCCAATAGTTGTCCAATGTGTATTAGTAGAATCAGATGATTCAATTAAAACTCTTGTGATAGCACCAGTGCCTTTTTCTGATGAAAGAATCATAACTTTGTAATCAGTTAACTTTAAATCTTTGAGATTAGGATAATAATCAATTAAAGCTTTTCTTAATGCACTATCAATAGCATTCACTGGACCATTTCCAGTGCCCACTGTCATCATATTTGAATCTTTAACTTTTAAAAATACTGTAGCCTCTGCTTCAGTAACAATTTCACCTTTAGCATTCCATCTTCTTTCGTCTGTGACTCTAAATTTTTCTAAATTATAAAAATCCTCAAAATGACCAAGGTGACGTCTAACTAATAATTCAAAACTAGCTAAAGCAGTATCAAATGAATATCCTTCTGATTCTTTTTCCTTGATAATCTCTAAGATATTGTTAATTTCATTTTTAGGCAGATCAATATTAATCTTATTTAATTGATTTAATATATTAGATCTTCCTGCCTGATTAGAAATGACGACGTTTCTAGAATTACCAACTATTTCTGGCTTAATATGTTCATAAGTTGAAGAATTTTTTTCTATTGCAGATGCATGCAACCCACCTTTATGAGAGAAAGCGTGATCTCCAACATATGGAGCATTTTTTCTTGAAGGCATGTTAAGAATATCATTTAATGTTCTAGAAATATGAATTAAATTTTTTAATTTATCTTTAGAAATATTTGTTTTATATTTTGTTTTTAGAACCAAAGATGGAATTAAGGAAATTAAATTAGTATTTCCACATCTTTCTCCTAAACCGTTAATTGTTCCCTGTATCTGTCTTGCTCCAGCATTAATAGCTGCTAATGCATTAGCAACTGCATTATCAGTATCATTGTGAGCATGTATACCAACATTTTGACCTGGTATAACCTTTACTACTTCTGAAACAATATTGTAAATTTCATCTGGAAGAGTTCCACCATTTGTATCACAAAGAACAACCCATCTTGCACCAGCCTCATACGCTGCTTTAATACAATTCAATGCAAAGTCTTTATTTTCTTTAAAGCCATCAAAAAAATGTTCTGCATCAAAAATTGGCTCTTTGTTTTTATTTTTTATTGATTGAATACTATCACTGATCATTTTTAGATTTTCATCTTCAGATATTTCTAAAGCATTTTTTACGTGAAATGATGATGATTTACCTACAATACAAACACAACTTGCGCTTGAATTAATAAGTGCATTTAATCCTGGATCGTTATCTGCACTTCTACCTGGTCTTCTTGTCATACCAAAGGCAGTCAATTTACTTTTTGAAAATTTTGTATTTCTTGAAAAAAAATCATTATCGGTAGGATTTGCTCCCGGCCATCCACCTTCAATGTAATCTATTCCTAAATCATCAAGATGTTGGGATATATTCATTTTATCACTAACAGAAAAATTAACTCCTGTTGTTTGCTGACCATCTCTAAGTGTGGTATCGAATAAATATACTTTATCTTCCATAATTGCTAGATCGCTAATAGAGTATAAATTTAAATTTACTAGATTTTTCCAAGTTTTTGCAAAATTCCGTTTCTATCAAACAATGGTAGTAGATATTTTAATTCGGGTCCATGAGATTTTCCTGTCAAAATCAACCTCAAAGGCATAAATAAATCTTTTCCTTTAAGCCCAGTTTTTTTGTTAATTTTTGATGTCCAATGATCCCATGTTGTTTCATCAAAAGGATCCTCGGGCAATTCATCAACTGCCGTATTAATAAAATTATCATCAATATTTAAATCTTTAGCATTATTTATTTTTGTAATTACTTCTTCCCATTCTTTAGCTTGATTAACAAATGAAATATTATTTCTAATAAAACGCCAAAATATCTCTTTTTGAAAATTTGATTTTATATTTTTTAACTTATGACTAATCTCATTATAACTAAATAATTTAATGGTATTTTCATTAAGATTTCTTAAGGATTCAATTGAAAATTTAGCAGAAGATCTAGATAAGCTTTGAATATCAAATTTTTTTACTATTTCATTTAAATCTTTGATTGGATCAATATTACTGCTCGAACCAATAAAAAGAAAATAATTAAGTAAAGATATATTTTCGTATCCTTCGTCTCTAAAATTTTCAATTGAAAGACTTCCAAGTCTTTTGCTAAAACCCTTACCAGTTTCATCAACTAAGAATGGATGATGAGCAAATGATGGAATAGAAGATTCAAAAGCCTTGAAAATTTGAATATGATAAGCAGTATTAGCTATGTGGTCTTCCCCTCTAATAATATGTGTGATTTTTTCTTCAATATCATCAATGACTGAAGGTAAATGGTATAACAATGTTCCATCAGCTCTAATCAAAACAGGATCACTCAAATTTTTTGCATCAAATGAAACATCTCCTTTAATGATATCTTTCCAACCAATATTTTCATGATCTAATTTGAATCTCCAATGGGGTTGGATTCCAAATTCTATTTTTTTTTCTACTTCTTCATTACTTAGATTTAATGATGATCTATCATAAATAGGTGGTTTCCCAGATGATAACAAAGATTTTTTCTTTAAAGCTAATTCCTCTTCTGTTTCAAAACATGGATAAAGTCTTTTCTTTTGTTTTAGAATTTGGATTTTCTCATTGTAAATATGTTGTCTAGAGGACTGATTAAAAGTGTAATTCCAATTTAATCCAAGCCATTTAAGATCATCTTTGATACTTGTCTCAAATTCTTTAGAACTCCTATTGGCATCAGTATCATCAATTCTTAATACAAACTCACCTTGATTTTTTTGACAAAAAAACCAATTCAAAATTGCTGATCTAGCATTACCGATATGTATTTTTCCTGTAGGGCTAGGAGCGAACCTACACTTCATATTATTCTTTAGGAATTTCGCAAACGGGAATAGGCTTCATCTTATGAAGATTTGGCTTTCTAATTTCTTCGTATCTACTATAGTATTCACTAGACTTATTTTCCATTGCTTCTTCTAATTCCTTATATGAAAGACCAAGCTGGCTTTCATCATTTCTACTATCATCCCATAAACCATCTGTCGGTGCTGCGCTAATAATATCTTTTATAACCCCAATTTCTTCGGCTAGTTCCCACACCTCGGTTTTAGTACAATCTGCTATTGGCGATATATCTACGCCACCATCACCATATTTTGTATAAAATCCAACACCAAAATCTTCAACTTTATTTCCAGTACCAACAACTATACCATTATTACTTTGAGCTATTTGGTATAGAGTTACCATTCTTAGTCTAGATCTTGAATTTGCAAAAGCTAATTCACTATCAAAATTTTGCATCGTATTTTGAAATGTTTTAAAAAGATTATCTAGCTCGATTATTTTTGTTTCTACATTTGGGTAATTTTGCTCTAAAAATTCTAAATGTCTTAAACTTAAATCATGTTGTGATGAATTTTGCTTAATAGGCATTGAAACAGCTATAGTTTTTAAAGCAGTTTGAGCACATAAGGTGCTAGTAAGAGCTGAGTCAACTCCTCCTGACACTCCTATTACTAGTGTAGTTGGATTATTATTTATAGATTTAGCGTAATCTTTAATCCAATTAGAAATATGTACTATTTTATCTTTTGTATTCATAAGTAATATATAAATATAAATTTATAAATTTGAAGATTGCTTTGAGAGAAATTTTTCTTCTTTTAAAAAATCTGATAATAAAAAAGCCAATTCTAGAGACTGCGAGGCATTTAGTCTCGGATCACAATATGTATGATATCTATTTTTTAGATCTTCATCTGTTATTTCTTGAAGACCTCCCATACATTCTGTAACATCTTGACCAGTCATTTCTAAATGGACGCCGCCGGGATATGTTCCTTCGCTTCTGTGAATTTGAAAAAATTGCTGAATTTCAGAAATTATATCTTTTAATGGCCTAGTTTTAAAACCCGTGTTAGATTTGATAGTATTTCCATGCATGGGGTCACAAGTCCAAACAACATTTTTACCAGCTGAATTAACTGATCTAATTATTTTTGGAAGTATTCCACTAACTTTTTCATGACCCATTCTACATATCAGCGTTATTTTTCCAGCTTCATTATTTGGATTCAACACATCTAATATCTTTAATAGTTCTTCTGTCTTTGTGCTTGGACCCACTTTAATACCTATAGGGTTCTCAATACCTCTTAAAAATTCAATATGTGCTCCATCAAGTTGTCGTGTTCTGTCACCTACCCACAACATGTGAGCTGAAACATCGTACCACTTACCTGAAGTACTATCTATTCTTGTTAATGCTTCCTCATATTGAAGAAGTAAAGCTTCATGACTTGTAAAGAAGTCGGTTTCATTTAATTGTCTTACACTGTTTCCATTTATTCCACATGCCTCCATAAATGATAAGCATTCGTCAATTCTAGAAGATATCTCTCTAAATTTAGCAGCATTCTCACCTTTAACAAAGTTTAGGTTCCATTGATGTATTTTATTTAAATTAGCAAACCCACCTTGAGAAAAAGCTCTTAATAGATTAAGTGTTGATGCAGACTGATTGTACGCTTGAATCAATCTATCTGGATTAGGATCTCTATCTTTTTTATTGAAGTCGATCCCATTAATTATATCACCTTTATAAGACTCAAGTTCTAAATCATTAATAACTTCTGTGGCAGATGATCTTGGCTTTGCAAATTGTCCGGCAATTCTTCCTACTTTAACAATTGGACAAGAAGCACCAAACGTCAAAACAACAGCCATTTGTAAAATAACTTTAAATGTATCTCTAATATTATCTGGATGAAAATCTGCAAAACTTTCAGCACAATCTCCACCTTGTAATAAAAAAGCATTTGCGTTTGCAACTTCTCCAAGTTTCTTTTTTAATAGTCTCGCTTCTCCAGCAAAAACTAAAGGTGGATATTTGGAAATTTCGTTTAGAGTTTTATTTAGATAATCTTCATTCTGATAGTTAGGCATATGAAGAGCATTTTTATTTCTCCAACTATTTGGTGACCATTTATCGTTCATAATTTGAAAAGGCTCTTAAACCCTAATATATCTTGAAACAAGGGTTATTATTTAGATCTTTTATTTCTTAGAATTTTTAAGGCTGATCTTTCAATAGCAAGTGAATTTTTGGGAATATTTTTAGTGATAACACTACCTGCGCCAATTCTAGATTTAGACTCAATTACAACTGGAGCAATGAGAGATGTGTTTGAACCTATAAATACATTATCTTCTATTATCGTTTTGTGTTTTTTCTTTCCATCATAGTTACAAGTTATTGTGCCGGCACCTATATTCACATTATTTCCTATTTCTGAATCTCCAACATATGAAAGATGTGCAATAGAAACATTATTTCCAATTTTAGAATTTTTTATTTCAACAAAGTTACCAATCTTTGATTTTTTTCCGATTTTTGTTTTTGGTCTTAATCTAGCACTTGGACCAATATGTGAATTTTCATCTATTGTAACCTCTTCTAAGTATGAATTACTTTTAATTATTGAACCTTTTTTTATAATTGTTTTTTCCTTTATTGTAACATTGCTTTCAATTGTAACAGTAGGTTCAATTTTGGTGTCATAGCTTAAATAACAACTATTGGGTTTTAAAAAATTGACTCCATTTTTTATAAAATTTTTTACGTATTTTTTTTGCAAGATATTTTGTACAACATTAAAATCATCCAATGTATTTATGCCCAACATTGTTTCTTTGTTGCACAAAATATAATTGATTGGAATATTTTTTTTTGAAAAAATTTTACATATATCAGGAAGATATCTTTCTTTTTTAATTTTATTTTCTTTAATATTTTTTAAATTATCAAATAATAATTTAGTATTTGCTATCAAAATACCAGAATTACATAAATTGATTTTTTTTTGTTCAGGTTTTAAATTGATTTGCTCAATTATTTCTTCAACGTAGTTGTTATTTAATAATAACCTACCATAACCATGTGGCTCTGAAGTATTAAATGCAATTAGTGAAGCTTTCGCTTTACTTTTTTTAAATTTACTTACTAGTTTTCTTATATCTTTAACTTCAACTAAAGGTGTATCACCAAATAAAATTAAAATATTTTTTGATTTAACATATTTTTTAACTTGCTCAATTGCATCAGCGGTTCCTTTTTGTTTTTTTTGAACAACTAACTTTGAGGTATTTAATATTAACTTTAATTCTTCTTTATTTTTTTCATTAGATACAACTAATATATTTTTACCAGATATTTTTTTTGCAATATTAAAAATATGTGAAACAATTGGTAAACCGCATAATGGATAAACAAGCTTTGATTTACTTGCTTTAAATCTCGTACTATTACCTGCAGCAAGTATAACAGTTGTGATATCAGACATTAAGTTAGAAATTTCTTAAAATTTCGTTTCCAGCATTAATTATTTCTTTTGAAGCATCTGATGTAACACTTATATCTACTACACCCCTTCCAACTGAGAATGTTTCTGCAAATAATACTTTACTAGACAGTCGGGAACGAGCAATTTTAGCACCAGCATATCTTAAACGCAAAATCATTGCGTCAGTTAATTTTGCTCTCGGCATCACTCTATTAAGAATAATTATTGGATTTTTTCTTTCTTGTTTTGCAATTTTTAAAAAAGGAAGTGTAGCCATTAAGTCTACTGGACTTGGTTGTACTGGAACAAATACCCTATCAGAAGCTTTTACAACCTGCATTGTTTCAAAAGTTATAGATGGAGGGCTATCAATTATTATAAAGTCGTACTTTCTTTTTATGGCTTTAATTTCATCTATTAAATTCCTTATATCAAAATTTAATTGAGTTATTCCAATATCATCTTCACCATAATAAGATTTTCTTGCTTCAAGCCAATATGATAGACTTTTTTGTGCATCAGCATCTATGACAGCTACTTTGTAACCACTATTGCTCCACAAAACTGATAAATTTGCTGAAAGAGTCGATTTACCTGAACCACCTTTTTGATTCGAAAATGCTATAACTTTTCCCATATACAAGTATTGATAATAACTATTTTAAAGATAGATGGAAACATTTTATAAAAAAATATGAAAAAAAATAAGTTAGATATTGCAAAAAATTTATTAAGCAGTGGAGAACTTGTAATATTTCCCACAGAAACAGTATTTGGTCTTGGAGCAGATGCAACAAATGATGAGGCTGTAAAATCTATTTTTAAAGTAAAAAAAAGACCTCGAAGTAATCCAATTATCTGTCACTTTAAAAGTATTAAACAAATAGAAAAATATTTTATTTTAAATAAATTTGAAAAAAAATTAGGTTCAAAATTCTGGCCTGGTCCTTTGACAATAATATTAAAAAAAAAGAAAAATTCTAAAATATCAAAATTAGTCTCTAACAACTCAACTTTAGTTGGCTGCAGAATTCCCGGTAATAAATTGGCTAAAAAATTAATTACTTTATTTGACCTACCTATTGCAGCCCCTAGTGCTAATCTGTCAGAAAGAACTTCCGTAACCAATATTATGGATATCGATCCTATTCTAGTAAAAAAAATATTTGTTTTAAAAGATAAACAGTCTTCTCATGGACTAGAGTCCACAGTTGTTAGAATTGATACCAATAATGAAATAGAAGTATTAAGATATGGCAGCATAACTGTTGAAGAGCTAAATAAATATGCAAAAGTAAAAATTAAAAAGAAATCATCTATTTCTCCTGGTAATTTAAAAAAACATTACTCAACTTTAAAGCCAATAAGAATGAATGCTAAGAGAATACTAAAAAATGAAGGTTTATTAAATTTTGGCAATAATAAATTAAAGTCTAAAATAATAAATTTAAATTTGAGTAATAAAAAAAATTTAAATGAAGCAGCAAAAAATTTTTATCATTATCTTCATAAATTAGATCAAAGTAGATGCAAAAAAATTGCTGTAGCAGAAATACCTGATAAAGGGCTTGGCAAAACTATAAATGACAGATTAAGAAGAGCAATTAAGTAATTATAATCTATTTAAATAATCCATCAACCTATAATAAATAATGGCTGAAGAATACAATGGTCTTCTAAACATGTTGCCGCCTGGAATTTTAAAATGATTAATTTGCTCAAACATATCAAAGTTATTTGATTTATTTAAAATTTTTTCAGCTACCATTTTCCCACCCATAATACTCATAGCTAATCCATGCCCAGAGTAAGCATGAGCATAATATAACTTTTGATTCATTATAGTTCCAAAAATAGGTAACCTATTAATTGATATTGCTAAGGTACCTCCCCAAGAAAATTCAATTTTAAATTTTTTTAATTCAGGAAAAACTTTATACATTCGTTTAGAGACAAAACTCTTTGCATCTTTTACAAAATGAGATGTAATTGTTTCAGGTCCTCCAAAAAGAAGTCTGTAGTCTTCTGAAAATCTATAATAATCAATCATAAATCTAGAATCTATTACGCCACAATTTCTTTTGATTAATTTACTTGCCAGATCTTTTCCGAGAGGTTCTGTTGCAATAATATAATTATTTATAGGCATAAAATAATTTCTCTTTGATCCTAAAAGATTGTCAAGATAACCATTGCAACCAATAATTACTTTCTTTGCTTTAATAATATTTTTTCCAGAGTGAATTATAACTTCTTTTTGATTATCAACAATTTTATCAGCTGGAGAATTTTCATATATATTTATACCATTTGCTAAACACTGTTCTGCTAAACCATATGTCAGTTTTAATGGGTTTAAATGATAAGAATCCTTTAAAAGCATTCCAGAAAAATATCTGTCACTATTAACTTCATCTCTTATTGAATTGTGGTCAAAGTATTCAAAATTATTATAATTATAATTCTTCTTTATATGCTCAATTTCATCTTGAAAATATTTATAATCTTTTTTTGTGTTGCCTACATGAAGAACACCTTGTCTAAGCGCACAGTCAATTTTGTATTTTTCAATTAAATTAACTACGTTTGAAACAGCATCTAATCCAACTTTCCAAAAAAATTTTGCTTTTTCAATACCAAATTTTTTTTCTAAGTAGAATTGATCTTTTCTCATTCCAATTCCTAGTTGACCGCCATTCCTACCAGAAGCACCAGATCCAACTTTATTTGCTTCCAAAATCGTTATTGATAAACCTTGATTAGATAAATTTAATGCTGAAGAAATACCTGTTAAACCACCTCCAATAATACATACATCAGTTGAAATATTCTCATTTAATTTAATTTGATTAGGAAAATTAGGTGCTGAAAATTTATAAAAATTCTCTTTTTCATTATCATGTTGATTAAAGGTCCTTTTTTTTGTAGTAAACATTTACTTATCTTTAATGGTTTAACAATAATTAGTAAACAAACAGTCTCAATATGATTGAAAAATTTCAAAATTGGTTTCATGAAAACTCTATTACAGAAGTTGAATGTTTAGTTCCAGATCTTGGAGGTATAGCAAGGGGAAAAATTTTACCAACTAATAAATTTTTAAAAGGACTTGAAGATGAAAGTCACAGATTACCTCAGTCAACTTTTATTCAAACGATATCAGGAGATTATGCAACTGAGGACTCGGCTGGCGCTTTACCAAGAAGTGTTTACAATCCAACTGATATTGATGTAATTTTAAAACCAGATTTTGATACAATGAGAGTAGTGCCATGGTACGACGACCCTACTGCACAAATTATCTGTGATGCAATAAATCTTAACGGAGATGATGTTATAAATTCTAGTAGGAATGCTCTAAAAAATATTCTTAAACTTTATAAAAAAGATAAATTAACTCCAATTGTTTCGCCAGAGTTAGAATTTTATTTAGTGAAACCTAATGCTGACTCAGACTACCCCCTTGAAGTGCCAGTGGGTCAATCGGGTAGACAAGAAACAGGTAAGCAAGCCTTGGGTATAGATGCTGTGAACGAATTTGATCATCTTTTTGAGGATGTATATAACTATTGTGAAGCTCAAAATATTGAAATTGATACGATTAATCATGAGTCTGGCTCAGCTCAGATGGAAATTAATTTTCAGCATGGTGATCCTTTAGATCTAGCAGACCAGGTATTTTTATTTAAACGAACTCTAAGACAGTCGGCTTTGAAACACAAACTTCATGCAACATTTATGGCAAAACCAATGGAGAACCAACCTGGTAGCGCAATGCACATACATCAATCGATATATAATGAAAAAAATAAAAATATTTTTTTTAATCAATCATCTAAAATTTCAAAAAAAATGAAAAACTATTTAGGTGGTTTGGAAAAATATACTCCATTATTAATGCCAATATACGCTCCAAATATAAATTCATTTAGAAGGTTGTTTGCAACTTGGGGCGCTCCTAAAAATGTTAAATGGGGAATAGGTAATAGAAGTTGTGGATTTAGAATTCCTTCAATTGAGGAAAGGAATATGCGTATTGAAAATAGAATTCCTGGATCCGATACAAATCCATATCTAGTTTTTGCAGCTAATTTAGCTTCAGGATATTTAGGAATGAAAAACAATTTAAAACCAAATCCAGAAACTAAAGATAGTGCATTTAAAGATAAAAATTCTAATCTGCCTAAAAATATGGATGAATCGTTAACTCTCTTTGAAAATGATGAAGATATAAAATTCATATTTAATGAAAAATTTGTAAGGTCGATTGCTGCGATAAGAAGAGTTGAGTATCAAGCTTATTTATCGGTAATAAGTTCTTGGGAGCGAGAATATTTATTACTTAATGTTTAAATTTTTTATTAAAATAAAAATAAAATAAACCAATTATTATTAAAGCAAACATTAAAATAGCTGATAATGCGTTTACTTCAGGACTTAATCCTAATCTGACTTTAGAAAAAACTACAATTGGCAATGTGTTAGCTCCAGGCCCAGTAGTAAAACTCGCAACTACTAGATCATCTAAAGAAATTGTAAAAGCTAATAACCAACCAGCAATAATAGAAGGCAAAATTATTGGTAAAGTTATCTTATAGAGTACTTTGGTATAATTATAGCCTAGATCCATGGCAGCTTCCTCAATATTTTTGTTAAAGTCAGTTAATCTTGCTTGAATAATAATTGCGACAAATGCAATACAAAAAGTAACGTGCGATATAAAAATAGTCAATTGTCCTCTAGATGATGGAAATCCAATTACATTATTTAAGCTTATAAAAAATAGTAACATTGAAAGACCTAAAATTAATTCTGGTAAAACCAAAGGTGTTGAAGAAAGAAAAATATAAAATGATTTAAAAGGAATTTTTCTTATTCTTACAAGTGAATACCCAATCATAACTCCTAAAATTGTAGCAAAAGTTGCAGACAAAGCTGCAATTTTAATACTAATAATAAATGCCTCAATTATTTGTTCATTATTAAATAATTCAGTGTACCACCTTAAAGAAAATCCTTTCCAAACCATTACTCTCTTATTTTCATTAAATGAGTAAAAAATTAAAACTAAAATTGGGAAATATAAAAAAAATAAACCTAAAAAAATAACTGTACTTTTGATTAAACTAGATTTCATTTTTTTGACTAAAACGAGAATAAAGTATTTGAAAAATAACAATTGGTAAAACTAAAATAATAATTCCACTAAAAGCTAAAGCACTAGCACCTGGCCAATTTCTATTAACAAAGAATTCCTCCCATAATATTTTTCCATAATACAATCTATCACTTCCACCTAACATTTCAGGGATAATAAATTCTCCAACAACAGGTATAAAAACTAATAAAGATCCAGCAACAATTCCTGGAGCAGACAAAGGAAGTATAACTTTAAAAAAGGTTTTAAAACGATTTAGTCCTAAATCTTTTGATGCTTCAATTAAATTTAAATCAAATTTATTTAAGTATCCATAAAGTGGTAAAATCATCAATGGTAAATAAGTGTATACAATTCCCATGATAACAGCATATTGATTGTATAATAATTGAAGTGGCTCTGATGTTATGCCTAGGTTTAGAAGTATTACATTTAAAATTCCATTATTCTGTAAAATTATTTTCCATGCATATACTCTTAATAAAAATGATGACCAAAATGGAATAACTACTAAAACTAATAAGATATTCCTTAATCTGATATTTGAAGTCGCAATATAAAAAGCTAATGGGAACCCAATAAGTAAACAAAAAAAAGTAGATATTAGAGCTAGAATCAAAGAGTTTACAAAAGATCCAATGTAGTAAAAATCACTAAATATATAAACATAATTTTCAAAGGTAGTATTGATCTTAAACCCATTATCAAAAAGAAAAATATTTTGATAAGGAGGCATACCCCATTCTGATACCGAAATTGATATTTTAAAAATTATTGCTAATGGTATAAAAAAAAATAGAACTAGCCAAAAATAAGGACTAAAAACAAAATATTTTTCAAATAATTTATTTTTCAATTAATCCTCTAAAACCTTAATTGATTCACTTTCCCAGCTACAAATGACTTTTTCCCCTTTTGGGAAATTATAATTTGAGTGGGAGTTAAAATTCTGATGTAAAACTGAAATTATCATATTTTTAATTTTAATTTCATAACGTGTAAAGCTTCCCAAATATGATTTTTCTAAAATTTCTCCACTAAAGGAATTAAATGAACTTGTTTTCAAATTATTTATTGATTGTATTTTTATTTTCTCTGGTCTTAGTAAAATATTAGTTTTTGTATTTTTTAATTCTTTGTTTAATTTAAAATTTATAGCTAAATCATCAGAATAAAAATTTTCATCTTTCTTATAAATCTCAATTATATTTGCAATTCCGATAAAATTGGCAGTATAAAGACTTTTAGGATTTTCATAAATCTCTTCAGGGCTAGAACATTCCAAAATAAGACCATTCTTCATTATTGCCATTCTATCAGATAAGGACATTGCTTCTTCCTGATCATGGGTAACGAAAACAAATGTAATTTTCAGTTTCTTTTGGAGTGTTGTTAATTCTAATTGTGTTTTTGATCTTAGTTTTTTATCTAGTGCTGCAAGAGGCTCATCTAATAATAATAACTTAGGTTTTTTTATTAAGCACCTTCCAAGGGCAACTCTTTGCTGCTCTCCACCTGATAGTTGCTTAATTCTTCTATTTAATAAATGTTCAATAGATAAAAGTTCAGCAATATTTCTTACATTTATTTCAATTTCTTTTTGGGTAAAATTTTCTTTTATTCCAAAAGCTAAATTATTAAATACGTTTAAGTGAGGAAATAGAGCATACGATTGAAACATATAGTTTAATGGTCTATTAAAAGGTTCAAGGTTTGTTATGTCCATTCCGTCGAGTATTACACGTCCTGTATCTGGCTTCTCAAATCCACCTAGTATTCTTAGTAATGTAGTTTTGCCTGAACCCGAAGATCCTAAGAGACCAAAAAATTCAGATTTTGAAATATTTAAATTAATATTGTCTAAAACTTTGTTATCTCCAAAGGATTTAGAAATATTTTCAATTACAAGAAAATTATTATCCATCTTAAATCAGCACTAATATTAATATATTAGTGCTGAAATGAAGTATATTTTTTAATTTGCTTTAAACTTATTAAAATATTTAGTTGATAATTTAGATTTTTTCGGAGAGTCTGCAGTATCAGCAAAAAGCATACTTAAAGTTGCTTCATCTGGATAAATAGCAGGATCTTCAAAAATTTCAGGATCAACTAGTTCATTGGCTGCTTTATTTGGATTTGAATACCAAACGTAGTTTGTAATATCAGCAGCAACTTGAGGTCTTAAAATATAATTTATAAATTTGTGTGCATTCTCAACATTGCGATACCACAATCTTCATACTTAGATGCAATAGCTGGATCAAATAAGATGCTCCAACTTGTGATATCGTTTTCATCAACTTTATCAGTATTATAGCCAATACCTGTAGTACCATACATATAATTTATTGAGTATTGACCGCCTGGATCGTGCGCTTCAATTTTTGCAAGAACATCAGGATCTAAATTACCAATATTTGAAAGCTTAGATTTATCAAGTTTTTGGAATACTCCAGCCTTGATTTGGTTTTCTAAAAAAGAACCTGAAGGCACAACAATATCATAGCCAGACCCACCAGCTAAAAGTTTAGCTTCAAGAACCTCATTTGAATCAAAAACATCATAAGTTACATCAATGCCAAATTCATTTTCGAAATTTTCAATTGTATCTTCAGCAATATAGTCAGACCAATTGTAAATAAATAATTCTTCTTTAGCCTGAGCTGAAAAAGAAATTAAAACTAATAGAGATATAAAATACTTAAGCATTATTCCCCTCCTAAATAAAAATTACATTAAATAAAATAAATTAAAAATCGAGAATTTTTTTATATAGATCAGGCCTTCTGTCTCTAAAGTTACCCCATAATTTTCTATATTCTCTTGAAATTAACAAATCTAAAGTCGCAGTTATTATTCCCTCATCCTTATCATTCATACGATTTATTACATTTCCAAGATGATCCAATATAAAAGAATTACCATAAAAATTTAATTCAATATCAGCTTCGGCCTCCTTCCCTATTCTATTCGAAGTTATTATGGGGATTTGATTTGCAGCAGCGTGTCCTACCATTGTATTAATCCAATGATCTTTTGAATTTAATTCAGGCATGTGTGGTTCAGAGCCAATTGCTGATGGATATAAAATTAAATCTGCGCCTTTCAAGGTTAATATTCTTGCACATTCAGGAAACCACTGATCCCAACAAATTGCACAGCCAACTTTTGCTTGAGGAGTGTCAAAAACCATAAAACCTGTGTTGCCTTTTTCAAAATAATATTTCTCATTATATCCAGGTCCTTCTGGGATGTGAGATTTATTATAAACTTCACTTAATTTACCGAAAGAATCAATCATAACTAGAGAGTTAAAAAACTTATTTTCCTTTTTTTGAAAAAAACTAATTGGTATTGAAATCTTTTTATCCTTACAAATATTTGATAATTTTTCGAACATTGGATTAGAAGGAAAATCAATTGCAAGATCAAAAAATTTATCATTTTTTGTTGAACAAAAGTAATGATCTTGAAATAATTCTTGCAGAAGTAAAATATCAACATTTTCATTAGAAGCCTTTTCAACTAAACTAATTGCTTTATTTAAATTAGCATCAAAGTCTCCTTTAAGTGCCTTAAATTGTGATGTTGCTACTTTTACTTTCATATTTTTGGGACATTCATTGTTATACAATGAATATTTCCTCCGCCATAATTTATATTTTCTGTTTCCAACATCATAATTTCTCGATTTGGGAATAACTTTTCAAAAATTAATTCTACCTCATTGTCTTCCTTAACATTGAATTTAGGTAAGATAATTTTATTTTTACTGAAATAGAAATTTATATATGAGCTAATAATATTCTTATTATTAATCTTTTTTCTTGTAGGTAAAGGAACTTCAATTAAATCAAATCTCTGATTAGTATCTTTAAAAAAATTAATAAGATCAGTTTTGTTTTTTTCTAATATTTCATAATTGGGATCTAATTTGTGAGTTGAAGCAATTAAATATTTATTTTTTCCTATCGGGCATAATAAATTATCTACATGACCATCTGTGTCATCCTCCATTAGTCCATTTTCAAATAAAAAAATATAATTTAAGTCAAACAAAAGCTTTAATTCTTTGATAATATATTCACTATTATGTTTTTGTTTTCTATTTTTATTAAATATTACATTTTTAGTGCTAAATAAATTTTTTTTATCATCATAAGTTATTGCTCCTCCTTCAATGACTAAGTCAGAAGTTTTTGTTGGGATATTTAAATAGTTTGAAATAAATTTTGATAATTTATTATCATTTAAATAATCTGGATACTTTCCATAACCATTAAATTCAAAACTAATTGATTTTAATTTTTCATCTTCGTTATAAAAAATTGGTGCAATATCTCGCATCCAAGAATCATCTAATTTACATTCTATAATATCTATATTTTTATGATCGGTTTTATTTTGAATTTCATTTATGTCTTCTTTATTTGACAAAACAATAACATGCTCAGTTTTTGCAATTTCATTAATTACATTTGCAACTTCATCTCTGGCCTTATTAATAATTTTTCCATAAAGATCTTTATTACACGGCCAAGCAATCAAACAAAATTGGTGTTCATACCATTCAGGAATTAGTTTCATAAAATTTAAAAATATGTATAATTATTTCATGTCTAAAGATGAAGTAAAATTCACTGAAATGAAACATGGTGATAAAGAGGATTATGAACTTCTTGCTAATTTTGAAGATAAATTTATTGAAGGTACAGCTGATAGAATAGTAAGAGTGCTAGAAAGTTTAGACAACTCTTTAGGTGGCTATAAGGTATCTAGATTAGAACACTCTCTTCAAACTGCATCAAGAGCGTTACGTGAACAAGCCTCTGAAGAAATGGTGGTAGCTTCCTTATTGCATGATATAGGCGATGAAATTGCACCTCTTAATCATTCAGAACTTGCAGCTGCAGTATTAAAACCTTTTGTTTCTGAAAAAACAAGATGGATAGTAGAACAACACGGTTTGTTTCAAGCCTACTACTATAATCATTATTATGGAAAAGATAGAAATCTAAGAGATAAATTCAAAGGTCATGAATTCTTTAAAGACACTATAGATTTTTGTGAAAGATGGGATCAAGCATCATTTGATCCAAATTATGATACAATTCCTTTAAAAGAATTTGTTCCAATGGTTCAAAGAATTTTTAATAGAACGCCTTATAGAAATTTATAATTATTTTTTTAGCTTGTTGATTAGTGTAAGGTTACCTGGATCAAAGTTATTTTTATTTTCTTGAATAAATTTGTCTATATCCTTTTGCTTTTCTAATTCTAATTCAGAAACCTTTCTAACATTTAAATCAACATATAAAGAACAAACCTCTGTTGTTGCTGCTCTATAACCTTCAAGCATATGTGTCATTTCTAATTTATAAATTAATCTTTTTTTATCCCTATCAAGAAATAACAAATTAATATCTACTTCATCACCCTCTTTCACTTCTTTGTCATAAGTTGTATGTGACTCGACGGCAAAAGTGGTTTTCTTCTCTATTTTTGCAGAAGTTTCCCCCATATTAAATTTTTGTAAAAGAACTTCCCATCCAGCATCAAAAAGATGAATATAAAATGCCAAATTCATATGACCATTATAATCGGTCCATTCTTTTTTAACTCTTCCTGAATTTAAATATATCTTCATTGTTTTTCTTTATTAATTCAAAAAATATAGTAGTTTAAAATAATGAATAATGAAGTAATAATTTCTTGTGCCGTAACTGGATCAGGAGATACAGCAGGTAAACATCCTGATTTACCTATAACACCAAAACAAATTGCTGATGCTTCAATTGACGCCGCCAAAGCAGGTGCTGCAATAGCTCATGTACATGTAAGAGAACCTGATGGCAAACCTTCTAGAAATTTAAATTATTATAAAGAAGTGGCAGATAGAATTCGCTCTTCTGAAACTGATATGGTTTTAAATTTTACTACAGGTATGGGTGGTGATTTTGAAGTGGGAACAGGTAAAGATCCTTTAAATCCAGTAGGGGTAAATACAGATATGATCGATGCATTAAGCAGATTAGAACATGTTGAAGAGTTATTACCTGAAATTTGTACTTTAGATTGTGGATCACTTAATTTTGGTGACTCAAACATGACATTTATTCATACACCGATACAACTAAGAGCTGCAGCAAAAAAAATGCAGGAGCTTGGAGTAAAACCGGAAATGGAAGCTTTTGAAATGGGTCATTTATGGTTTGCTAACCAACTTTATAAAGAAGGTTTAATTGATGGCCCTCCTTTTTATCAAATATGTCTTGGCATACCCTGGGGCTCACCAGCAACAACAAGCGCAATGAAAGCAATGGCTGAAATGATGCCTTCTGAAGGTATTTGGTCTGGATTTGGAATAGGAAGATCTCAAATGCCTATGGCTGCACAAGCAGTTATTTTGGGAGGAAATGTTCGTGTAGGACTGGAAGATAATCTTTATTTAAAAAAAGGAGTTTTTGCATCAAATGCACAGTTGGTTGAAAAGGCAAGATGCATTGTTGAAGATATGGGAGCGTCTATTTTATCCCCGCAACAGACAAGAGAGAAATTAAAACTAAAAAAACATTTTTAATTTGAAAAATATTGCTGTCATTGGAACTGGTGTAATTGGTACCGGCTGGATACTTAGATTTCTCGCTTATGGTATAAAAGTCAAAGCATTTGATAAAAATTATCAGCAATTAAATTTTCTAAAAGATGAAATAACAAGAACAAACTTAATTATAAAAAAATTATATAATACTAAAATCAATTTCAAAAATTTGGAAATCGTAGACAATATTGAGGAAGCAGTGAAAAATGCAGATTTAATTCAGGAAAATGTACCTGAACGACTATCTTTAAAAAAAGATGTTATAAAAAATATAAGTGAATATTCACCCTCAAATTCAATAATTGCTTCAAGTTCATCTGGTTTACTTCCATCAGATTTACAATCAAAATGTATTAATCCAAAAAGATTAATCATAGCTCATCCCTTTAACCCTGTATATATTCTCCCTTTGGTTGAAATTGTAAAAGGTAAAAAAACTACAAATTTATATCTTAATAAAGCAAAAAAATTTTATCAAAAAATTAAAATGAAAACATTATTGGTAGAAAAAGAATTACCGGGCTTTTTATCTGATAGATTGCAAGAAGCTTTGTGGAGAGAGGGTTTACATATTATAAATGATGGATATGCTTCAACAAAAGATTTAGATGAAGCAATAACTTATGGTCCTGGTTTGAGATGGGCTCTAATGGGAACTTTTTTGACATTTCACTTAGCAGGAGGAGAAATGGGTATGAAAAATATGCTAGATCAGTTTGGACCAGCATTGAAGCTTCCATGGACTAAACTCAAATCTCCAAAACTAACAAAAAAACTTAAAGAAAAAATCATTAAAGGCACAAAAAAACAATCAAAGAATCATTCTATAAAAGATTTAAGTAACATAAGAGATAATTTCTTAATAGATTTGCTAGAATTAAAGAAAAAATATAAATTATAATTATGACAATAATCTCAAAATATGTAGCTTTAAAAAATTATATCCCAACTGGGTTACCTAAAGAAGAAGATTTTGAAATTAAATCTAAAACTTTAGAATTAGATGAAACAAATAATATTCATGTTCTTAATTCATGGATATCTGTTGATCCGTATATGAGAGCAAGAATGACAGAACGTAAAAATTATAAACCACCCTTTTTACTAGGCGAGGAAATGGAAGGTTATGCAATTGGGTCAGTCCAAGAATCAAAAGACTCACAATTTAAAGAAGGAGATGTTGTTTTCAGTAATTTTGGAATGAGAGATAACTTCGTTTGCAAAGGTGGTGATTTAAAAAAAATAAAAAATTCCAATCTTCCATTGCAAACTTATCTAGGGCCGTTAGGAATGACAGGGCAAACTGCATATATTGGTCTTTTTAATCATGGGAATATACAAAAAGGACAAAGTATTCTTGTATCTTCAGCAGGTGGAAGTGTTGGTTCAACAGTTTGTCAAATTGCAAAAAATTTAGGATGCAAAGTATATGCTAGTACAGGATCAGATGAAAAAGTTGATTGGTTAAAAAATGAATTAAATGTTGATGTAGCATTTAATTATAAAAAAATTGATAACCTTGTTTTGCACTTTAAAGAAATTTGTCCTGAAGGATTTGACTTATACTTTGATAATGTTGGAGGTGATTTTTTAGAGTCTGCAATTTTTCGAATGAAAAATTTTGGAAGAATTATTATTTGTGGAAGAATATCTCAAATGAATTCAACTTCTGCACCTGCTGGACTAAAAAATATGGCTCACGTATTAGTAAAAAGATTAACTATAAAAGGTTTTTTAATTTTTGATCATGAAAATGATAATGAGCCTTTTGAAACTGATATGCGAAATTGGCTATCTGAAGGAAAAATAAAGTTTAAAGAAACAATTTATGAAAATATAGAAAATGCTCCAAAAGCATTTATAGATCTACTGAATGGTAAAAATTTAGGAAAAATGTTAGTTAAAATTTAGCTAAATTGTAACGTATGGTGATGTCCCTCTATATTTAATATCTAATTTAAGTTCTTTATCAATTGGAGGAAAAGCTCTTTGCTGACATTCCACTCTAGGACATATCCTACAAGAAACTCCAATTGGCATTTGTAATTTTTTATTATTTAGATCAATTCCTTCAGAATAAATTAGATCTTTAGCGTATTTCATATCACAACCTAAACCAATCGAAACAAAGCTTTTAGGCATCCCATGTTTTTCAATTCCTTTCTCAAAAGCTCTTGCGATACAAAAATATACTCGTCCATCTGGCATTTTAGATATTTGAGGATGAATTTTTCCAGGATTTAAAAAAGCAGTATAAACATTCCATCTAGGACAAGAACCTCCATGTCTTGGTATATGAATACCAGATAAAGAAAATCGCTTTGAGACATTTCCAGCAATATCTGTTTTTAAAAAATGAAATGGCACTCCTTCGTTTTCAGGTCTTTGAAGATTTGTTAATCTATGTGTAACTTGTTCAAAACTACAGGCATAATGATGCATCAATATTTCCACATCATATTTATGTAATTTAGCACTCTTTAAAAAATCGTTATAAGGCATCATAAAAGCAGCAGCATAGTAATTTAATAAAGATAGTTTAAGCAAAGGCTCTACTTCTTCTGACTCAACATTATTATCTTTAATAACTTTATTGATAACATCATTAGCCTCTAAATAAGCAACTTGTGATGCTAAATGAAAGTTTCTTGATGTATAAGTTAACATTTCAGAAAGATAAAAAATCTTGGATTTTTCATCAAATCTTTTAACTATTTTTTCATCTTCGTTTATGGTTACTATTTTAACTTCAATTCCATGTTTTTCTTTGAGATAAAGTGATAATTTAGATCCAGAACCAATGTTAGGTCCAGTTTCAAGACCTATTTCTTTTCTTAAATTTTCAGAACTAATTTCTAAATCATGAAAGTAATTTTTATTTTCTTGAAGAATATCTGAAACGATTTCCACAGGTAGTCTTGTTGGTTTTTCGATTTGATTTGCATTGACATCCATCGTTTCAAGTCGATTTTGCATATCTTCTTTAAAGCTTTTAAAAGAATCATTTATTGCCAGTAATGCTTTAGCTATATTTGGATTTGAACCAATGAAGTCACTTGTGTCGTGATTGGTTATCTTTAAATCATCAAAAATTTCATTGCTTAAAACATCCATTACGTCTGAAAGAAGTCGTTTGCTAGATTCTGATGAGAAGTCTTTAATTGATAAATCTAATTTATCAGCTGCTTTAATTAGTAAGGAAAGTGGTATTTTTCTTTTTCCACTTTCAATTAAATTTAAATAACTAGGAGATATTCCAATAGTTTTTGATAATTCAGCTTGTGAAAAACCTCTAATTATCCTTTGTTTTTTCAACTTTGGGCCAAAATTTATGTCAGACTCAATATTCATTTACAAAATTTACAAAAATAATAAAATCAAAGTAATTTTCTTTACATTAAAACTAAGAAAAACTCTAGTTTTTTTTTACATTATTATGTATTTGTAAAATCTGTAAATATGAATAGTAAATTAACAGAAAATATTAATTACCAAAAAGATAGCCTAGAGCAGAGTTCTATTGAGAAAAAGGTTCTTGAAGGATCTATAGACTCAAATTACGACCTTAATCTTGCTGATGGTATTGAAGCATACTACAGCGAAAGATACGGTTGGACTCTTAGAAGAAAAACTATCTAATTATATTAGATTTTAGTTCTCTAACTAACGGTACTCTTTATTTGGTCGTATGCTTTTTCGGCAATCATAATTGTTGTTGCATTTAAATTAGCACTAACAATATCTGGCATTATAGAAGCATCAATAACTCTTAAATTTTGAATTCCATGAACCATTAGGTTTTGGTCTACAACTGAGGTTTTGTCCTCACCCATTTTATTTGTGCATGATGGATGATACGCAGATTCAGATGTATTTTTAATAACTTCATCTAACTCATATTGATTAGATACATTCTTCCCAGGCCTAATTTCTGTGCCAACATATTCTTGTAGTGATTTTTGAGACAAAATTTTTTTAGCAATTCCTACACCATCTCTTATTTGTTTTAAATCGTCTTCATGCTTAAGATAATTAAATTGTATTTTAGGATCATCTTTATAGTTATTTGTTTTAATTTTAACAAACCCCCTACTTTTTGGTCTATTTGGGCAAACATGAAATTGAAAAGCTTCAAAATTAGGATTTTCCAAACCATGATTAATAACTAAGTATGGAAAAAAATGAAATTGTAAGTTTGGATGATTATATGATTTATCAGATTTAACAAAACCTCCTAGCTCTAAGTGTGAGTTTGCCAACCTACCTTTTTTAAATAAAAACCATTTTGATCCTTCAATTGCTTGATAGATAAAATTTGTTGCTAAAGAATGTAATGTTTCATTTTTTTTAGATTTATATTGAATATACATCTCTAAATGATCTTGTAAATTTTCTCCCACCCCAATTAAATTATTAATTACTTCTATTCCCAAGCTTTTAAGATGTTTTTCGTTACCTATTCCAGATAATTGAAGAATTTTAGGAGAATTAATTGAACCTGCACAAAGTATAACTTCTTTATTTGCTAAATATTTATTTGTTATATTTTTTTTTATTGTTTCAACACCAATTGCGGTTTTGTTTTTAAAAAGAATTTTTTTAACATCAATATTATTTATTATTCTAAGATTTTTTCTATTTTGTATTGGTTCTAAATATGCTTTAGCAACACTTTGTCTAACACCTTTGTTTATTGTTACATCAAAAGTTCCAAAACCTTCATTATCAATATTATTAGAGTCATTAAATATTTTATATCCAGCTTCTTGTGCAGCTTCTAAAACTTTTTTAAATAAAGGATATTTTTTATCTATGTTTGATTTATTTACTTTTAATGGTCCATCTTTACCTCTTTCAGTACTGTTATGAGACCAAGTTTCTAATTTTTTAAAAAAAGGTAAAACTTTTTCATATGACCAATCAGTTAAACCACTTGAAGACCATCTATCAAAATCCTCTTTATGACCTCTAGCAAAAACCATGCCGTTATGCGAAGAGCATCCTCCTATCATTTTTCCTCTTGGACAATATAAAGATCTATTATTTAGAAATGGTTCAGGCTCAGTATAATACTTCCAATTATATTTTGGATCATGCATTGCATATAGAAGTGCGCTTGGCATATCAACTTTCCAGGTTTTACTCGATGGACCAGCTTCTAATAAAATTACTGAATTTTTTGATTGTGCAGACAATCTGTTAGCTAAAACACAACCTGCTGACCCTGCTCCAACAATGATGTAGTCAGCATTGTTATCCACTAATTCATTCTTTCAGTATTTCCATCAACAGTCATGATTTGACCAGATACATTTTCTGAGGCATCGCTCAATAAAAACAATGCCATTGATGCAATATCTTCTTTTTCTACAAATGTGTTTAATGAAACCATTGACTCTAATTCTTTTCTTACTTGTTTATTTGTTGAATTAATTAATTTAGCTTTTGCATTTATTACTCTATCCATTCTATCGCCATTAACGGAACCAGGACAAATTGCATTCACACGTATTTTAAATTTTCCTAATTCGACTGCTAATGTTTTAGTTAATCCAATTACTGCCCATTTACTTGATGCATATGGTGAACGTTGAGCAAAACCATATAATCCTGCGGTTGAAGATAAATTAATAATAGATCCTTTTTTAGCTTTTTTTAAAAATGGAATAGCAAATTTTGCAAAATAAAAATGTGAACTTAAATTGGTTTTTATTGTGTTATCCCATTCATCTATCGAAATATTTTGAAGATACTTTGTAGGTCCTGCAATACCTATATTATTTATTAATCCATCTATTTTTTTTAAGTTAGATAGAGATTTAAAATATTCTTTAATGTCTTTTGGATTTGTACAGTCTAAGTGTTTAGCAAATATTTTATTATGATATTTTTTATTTGATTTTATTTTATCAATTTTTGATTTATTTATATCAGATAAATATACTTTTCCACCTGAACTGATTATTTTATTTGCTATAGCAAAACCTAAGCCATCTGCACCTGCAGAAATAATATAATTTTTTTTACTAAGATTAATTTTCATTATTGAATATTATCTATCTCTTTTTTAGAAATATATCCAATAGTTTTACCTTTATTGTCAGTAACTACTATTGTTAAGTTGTCTTCAAGAATTTTATTTTTAAAATTTTTTAATTTTATATTTTGATTTACTTTGTAAATGGAACCTAATGTTAAATTATCTTTATTAAAATTGTTCTCAATTATCATTATATTTTTTGCTTCTAGATTATCTATTCTATTTTCTTTGCTAGAAAAAAAATTAAGTAAAAATTTAAATATATTCATTATTTAAAATATAGATTTACTAGGAAGATCTTTTATTCAGAAGATTGGTTAGCCAATCAGGATCCATTTCTGGGACTGAAGACAATAAAAGTTCTGTATAATCAGGATATGGTGGATTTAAAATTTTACTTTTCAAACCCTGTTCCACTACCTCACCTTGATACATAACAACTATTTCATCTGAGATTGCTTTAACTGTTGCTATATCATGGGTTATAAAAATATAAGTTACACCAAGCTCTTTTTGTAATTTTTGGAGTAATTTTAATATTCCTTCTTGAACAATTTGATCTAGCGCTGACGTCACTTCATCACAAATAATTAAATCTGGGTTAGCCGCTAAAGCTCTTGCAATGCATATTCTCTGTTTTTGACCTCCAGATAATTCGGATGGTAATCTATCTAAAAAAGTTTCATCTAGCTCAATCATTTTTAATAATTCAATAACTTTCGCTTCTCTTTCTTTCCCTTTTATACCTTGATAAAATTCTATTGGCCTTCCTATTATTTCATCAACAGTTTGGCGTGGGTTCATTGCAGTATCAGGCATCTGAAAAATTATTTGAATTCTTCTTAATTCTTCTTTTGACCTTTGCTCAAGTTTTGGAGACAATTTTTTTCCATCAAAAATTATTTCTCCTTTTAATTGAGGAAGTAAGCCTGTAATTACTCTTGCTGTTGTTGATTTTCCTGATCCACTTTCGCCAACTATAGCTACTGTTTTACCTTTAGGAATATCTATAGAAACATTGTGTAAGACCTTTGATGAGCCATATGCTGCATCAATATTTTTAATAGACAACATATAATCTTCATTTGTTTCTTCAGGCTTTATCAGTGATCTTACTGACCATAGAGATTTGGTGTATTTTTCTTTTGGGTTTGATAGCATATCTCTTGTTTCAGCTTCTTCAACTTCTTCACCGTATCGCAAAACTTTTATTCTATCAGCCATTTGCGCAACTACGGCTAAATCATGGGTAATATAAATTGCTGCTGTATTAAATTTATCTACTATAGATCTCATAGCAGATAATACTTCAACTTGAGTTGTTACATCTAAAGCTGTTGTGGGCTCATCAAATATAATTAACTCTGGTCTTGGGGACATAGCCATTGCAGTCATTATTCTTTGTAGTTGCCCTCCAGATACTTGATGCGGGTATCTATCTCCTATATTTTCCGCATCTGGAAGCTGAAGTGATTCATAAAGTTGAACCGCATCTTTTTTTAATACATCCGTTGGATTTATCTTTAATCTATTAGCAGCACTTATTGTTTGGTCCATTAATCTATGAGCAGGATTAAAAGATGCTGCTGCTGATTGAGCAACATAAGATATTTTATTTCCCCAAATTTTTCTCTTTTCAAATTCATTTAGTTTAGCGAGGTCTATGCCATTAAAATTAATTTCTCCCTTTATAATCTTACAACCTGGTTGAGTATAGCCCATTGCAGCTTTACCCATAGTAGATTTTCCGGCACCACTCTCTCCTATTAATCCTAGTATTTCTCCTCTGTGTAAAGTTAAATCTACACCTTTTAAAATTTTATGCCATCTCTCATCTGAAAATCCATCAATATGGATATTTTTCATTTCAAGCAGGAGTTCTTTTGATTTATTTGACGTCATCTTTTAATCCGCTAGTAATGTAAAGATACCAATCAACAACAAAATTAATTGATACACAAAGTAAAGCAATTGCAGCAGCTGGAATTAATGGTGTTAAACCTGCTGTTATATCATATTGCGCATATTGAATAAGTATTGCATTTTCCCTCACCATTGATGCCCAATCTGCTGAAGGGGGTTGAATGCCAATTCCTAAAAAACTTAAACTAGATATTGTAAAAATTATAAATATGAACCTTAAACCAAACTCAATAATCAAAGGTGAAGCTATATTAGGAAGTATTTCTCTGAAAATAATATATGATAAATTTTCACCTCTTAACCTCGCGACCTCTACATATTCTAGAACAACTTGACCAACAGCAACTGATCTTGAAATTCTAAAAAATCTAGTTGACTCCAAAATTCCTAAAATGACAATTAAATTAAAATTAGTAGGTCCAAAAACTGATAAAAGTATAAAAGTAAAAATCATTACAGGTATAGCCATAAGCGTGTCTACTATTCTACTTAATAGCTGATCTAAATACCTTCTATCCAGAGCAGCTATAATTCCAAATACTGTTCCAATTCCTAAAGCAATAAAAGTAGCTAATAAACAAATACCAATTGTATTTCTTGCAGCATAGATAATGCGAGAAAAAATATCTCTTCCAATTTGATCAGTACCAAAAATATGACCATCACCCCAAGGAGCATAAGCTACTGGGAATATTTCTGCTTCTCCATGTGGAGCAATTAAAGGAGCAAATATTGCAGCAAAAAAATATATAAATAGTACAATCATACCAAACCAAGCTGAGATTGGAGCTTTTGATAAGGCAATTTTTAATCTTTCTAATCTAGTTCTTCTTTTAATTAAATTTGCAACTTCACTTTTTGCAGAATAAGATAAATTTTCGCTCATTTTGGGTATAGTAACCTTGGGTTAGAAATAATGCCGATCAAGTCAGCAATTAAATTTAATATTACATATGTTGATGCAAAAATTAATGCACAAGCTTGAACAACGGGTAAATCTCGATTATAGACTGATCCGACCATCAACCTACCAATACCTTGATAGTTAAAAACATATTCAACAACAACTGAGCCAATCAACATATAAGCTAAGTTTATTGCAATTACTTGAGAAATAGGTGCCCAAGCATTTGGAAGTGCGTGTTTAACAATTACCTCGTATCTAGAAGCTCCCGATAATTTTGCCATTTCAATATATTCACTTGATAAGATATTTATTATCGCTGACCTTGTCATTCTCATCATGTGACCCATAGTAATTAACGTCAAAGTAAAAACTGGAAGAGCAGTCCTGTAAAATCTTTCAGCCAAAGTTGAAGCTTCATCCACATTAGAAATAGTTGGAAAAACTGGAAACAGTGTCGCTAGTAAAAGAATAAAAATATAGGCTGTAAAAAATTCTGGTGAAGATACGGTTACTAAGCTAACTCCAGTTGCTGACCTATCATAATAAGAGTTTCTAAATAATGCTGCTGAGATACCTAAAATTAAAGATAGAGGAATAGCTAACATGGCTGCAACCCCTGTTAAAAATAATGTATTCTTTAATCTGGGTACAATTAAACCAACAACTTCTCTAGACCTATCACCTTGATCCCCTTGAACTTTAGATCTTCCAGAGAAAGAACTACCAAAATCTCCTTGAAAAACATTTCCTAACCAATCAAAATATCTTGTTACTGGAGGTTTATCTAAACCCAATTCTGCTCTTAGAGCTTTTACCGCAGATTTTGTTGCACTTTGACCTAATATTTCCGTGGCAAAGTCTCCCGGTAAAAAAGAGAATGTACTAAATATTATTACCGAAAATGCAAAAACTGTAACGAGACCAAGACTAAGCCTTAACAAAATTGTTCTAAATATTGGATGAATTCTATTAATATTACCCTCCTTAAAGATACAATCTTAATTCTTAAAGTTTTGTCTAAATTAGGTCAACATGTAAGCTAAAATTAATAATTTATACGTTGAATTTAAACGTTATATATGTTTTTATATATCAACTTAAGTTTGTTTTTTGTTAAATTTCTAGAAATTATGAACAAAAATCTTAGGTTTTTGTTCAATTATAAGGGAGGACAAATGAAAAATAAGAAAATAGACAAATACATTGAAGAACAGTCTTCAAAGCTAACAAAAGGGCTTATTGATAGAAGACAGTTCATGATGTCTGTCCTTGCTACTGGGGTCACGCTCCCAATTGCATTATCATTAGCAGATAAAGCAGTTGCAGCTACACCAAATAAAGGTGGACATTTAAGATGGGGTAATAGTGCAGCAGATGCAACTGATACTCTTGATCCAGCAACTTATCAGAGTTCTTTTATGCAAGCTACTGCTTGGTCATATCAGAACTGTCTAACTGTTGTTGATTCAGATCACACAATCGTTGGAGAGCTTGCTGAGTCAATTGAATCAGATGATGCTCAAACTTGGGTATATAATCTTCGCAAAGGTGTTGAATTCCATAATGGTAAATCAATGACAGCAGAAGATGTTGTGCTCAACTACCAGTATCATATGAATCCAGATACTGCTTCGGCAGCAGGTGGACTGTTATCTCAAATTGAAACAATTTCTGCTGATGGAAATGATAGAGTTATTTTTAAGCTAAAAGGTGCAAATGCCGATTGGCCTGCAATAACTACTGACTATCATATTATGATTAAACCAACAAAAGATGGAGTTGTTGATGCACAATCAACGATTGGAACTGGTCCATATATTATGGATGAATTCAATCCTGGTGTTGGTGCAAAATTTGGAAAAAGAAATCCAAATTATTTCAAAGGTGATAGTGTTGCACACTTTGATTCAGTTGAAGTAATTGGTATAAATGATCCTGCTACTAGACAAGCAGCATTATTAAACGGTGAAATTGACTGGATGAATGGTGTTGATCTTAGAACTGCTAATCTATTAACAAGAAATCCTAGTGTAGAAATTACAGCAGCTTCTGGTTACGCTCACTATACAGCCCCAATGAGATTGAACGTTCCACCGTTTGATAACTTTGATGTGCGTATGGCAATGAAGTTTGCAATCAAAAGACAAGAAATTGTTGATAAGATAATGCTAGGATATGGAACAGTTGGTAATGATCATCCGATCTCTACTGCTCACCCATACCATAATAGCGCTTTAGAGCAGAGAGAGTTCGATGCTGATAAAGCTGCTTATCACTGGAAAAAATCTGGAGTAAGTGGACCAATTGAAATTAGTACTTCTGAGGTACCTTATGCAGGATGTACAGATGCAACTAACTTGATAGCAGCATCTGCTCAAGAATGTGGTATCGATCTTCGAGTTAAAAAAGAACCTGAAGATGGTTACTGGAGTAACGTATGGAACACTAAAGGTTTCAGTATGAGTTCTTGGGGTGGAAGACCTACAGAAGATATGATGTGGTCTGCTGCATTCACAGATGACACAGAGTGGAACGAAGCTGCTTGGGGTAATCTAGTTCAAACTGATTCAACTGTTCGTTTCAATGAACTTGTTAGATCTGCTAGATCAGAACTTGATGCAGAAAAAAGAAAATCAATGTACTGGGAAGCACAAGCTCTTTGTAACTACGATGGTGGTGCAATTGTTTATGCATTTAACCAATACGTCGGTGCTGGTTCTAAAAAACTTGCTCACGGTGAAGATGTTGCTGGTAACTGGGAAAGTGACGGTAACAAACTTTCTGAACGTTGGTGGTTTGTATAAAATTTTAATTTTCTTTGTGGCGCATTCAAATGCGCCACATTTTTTCAACTAATCTCACAAAAAAAATGTTTTTAAAAAATAAGAAATACCTCTTTGATGGAGGTACCGGTCAAACTTTAATGGAAATGGGTTTAGAAACAACAGGTGATCTTTGGTCTGCACAAGCTTTATTAAATGAAAATAATCACCCAATGGTCGTAGAAATGCATAAAAATTTTATTAATGCAGGATCACAATTAATCGTTACTTCAAATTTTAGTGTTAGAAGAAGGCTGTTAAAAAAATATAATTTACTTGAAAAATTTGAATTTGGAATAAGATCTGCTGGAGCACTTGCATTAAAAGCAAAAAATGAAAGTGATAAAAAAGTTATTATTGCAGGCTCATTGCCAAATCAAGGTAATACATATTCCCCAATACATTTTGAAACTGATGAAACAATGTTTAATTATTTTCATGAAATTGCAAAAATATTAAAAGATTATGTCGACATTTTTTACTTAGATGTTTTGTGTTCCATCAAAGAAATAAAAATTGCATTAGAAGCTTCAAAAGAATTTAATAAACAAGTTCTTGTAGGTGTGCACTTACGTTATGATGGAAAATTACCATCTGGAGAAAGTCTTGAAGAACTTTTTGAAACTATGCAAAAATTTAATTGTTGCGGCATAGTATCAGCCTGCGTATCACCTGAAATTGTTAATTTGAGTATTCCTATGTTTAATAAACAAAAACTTCCTTTTGGTTATAAAATGAATTTATTTAAACAACTGCCTACTAGTAATAAAGAAAAATTCAATTCAGAGGGTTTTGAAGGACATTATGATTATATTGATCCCGTTGAGTTACTTGGAAGTCGAATTGAAGAATTTGGAGAAGAAAAATATAAAAACTTTGTTTTAAATTCTTTAAATGAAGGTGTTACTCTAGTTGGTGGATGCTGTGAAGTAAAACCACGACATATTGAAGCTATTAAGAATTTATTTTAAAATTTATTTTTCATTATTTTGTGATAAGTTAAATAAATTTTATGGAAGATTTAGTTAGTAATTATAGATTTGTTGTAAAGCCAGTTATTAAAGAAACTGGTAGATCTCTAGATTTGGCTAGACCCATGAAAATACATCCTCTAACTTATCAAGAGTTACCACTTAACCCAGAATATACTAACTACGCTGATGGGAGATTTACACTTGAAAAATTATCTCACGCTACAGCAGATGAAATGTATTGGAAAGCTAGACAAGAAATAATTTTACGTCATACGGGTGAGCATCCATACGAAATCTCTGGTCCGGATGCTGAAAATTTACTTCAACAAATATTTCCTAGAGATATTTCAAAAGTAAAAATAGGACGATGTTCTTATCAATTTGCTTGCTACCATGATGGAGGAATGATTTCAGATGGATTATTATTAAGATTAGAAAAAAATAAATTTTGGTTTGCACAAGGTGATGGACATTTATATAGTTGGTACAAAGCTCATTCGAAAAATTTAGATGTTGAAATTAAAGATCCAAATGTATGGGTTAGTCAAATACAAGGACCTAAATCTTTAAAACTTTTAGAAAAACTAGTTGATCAACCATTAAAAATTAATTTTAATTATTTTGATTGGATTGAAACTTCAATTGCTTCAGAAGAAGTGATTATAAGCAGAACAGGGTTTACAAATGAACTTGGCTGGGAAATTTATTTAAGACCAGAAAATGATTCAAAAAAAATTGGAGACTTAATACTCAGTAAAGGTGAAGAAATGGGAATGATCTTAACAGCCTCACCAGGATTTAGATGCAGAAGAATTGAGGCAGGTCTCTTATCTGCAGGTAGAGATTTTACGAGAGACAGATCGCCATTTGCTGTTGGATTAGGAAAATTTATAGATTTTAATAAAGGAGATTTTATTGGAAGAGATTATTTACTTGATGCAAGCAAAGATTGTTTAACATGGGGTATGAGAGTGGAAAATAGCTTTGCGTTGGTTGATTCTGAAATTTCTATTAATAATAAAAAAGTTGGCTTTGTAACTTCTAGTACATGGTCGCCATTTCAAGTTTGTGGTGTTGCTATAGTTCATATGGATAATGCAGAATTTGGACCAGGTACAATAGTAGATGTCAGCTGTGATGATGGTAGTGTGCAAAAAGGTGAAATCTGCACTTTACCAATGTATGATGAGAAAGGTGAAATACAAAGAGGTTTAAAAGAAGATATTCCATCCAGTCCAATACCTTGGAAGGGTATTTCAAAAAACTAATATATTTTGTAATAGAATTATAAATTATATTAGAATACAAATATCAAAATGAATGATCTCATTAAACCTAGCACAAAAATTCACACAATTGATGATGCAATAAGATTATCTAAAAAAAGATTACCAAAATTAGTCTTTGACTTTATTGATGGAGCATCAGGAGATGACAAACTTGCAGAAATTAATAGCACAGCATTAGATCAAATTAGACTTGAGCCTAAGGTTTTTAGAAATGTTGAGAATAGAAATTTAAGTAAAAAAATATTTGATTTTCATTTTGATTATCCATTTGGATTTGCACCAATGGGAATGACAAATCTTTCATGGCCAGATGCAGATAAAATGATAGCAAAAGAAAGTGCGTATAATAATATTCCAACATGTGTTTCAATGGCTTCTAGTACTACGCTAGAAGATATGTTTACTTTTTCAGACGGTCATTCGTGGATGCAAATATATATTTTTCAAAGTGAAGAATTTATTATGGAACTATTAAAAAGAGCAGAAAGTATTGGGTACAAAGTTTTAATTCTTACTGTTGATGTGCCTATTCTTTCAAGAAGAGCCAGAGATGATAGAAATGGCTTTGGTTATCCATTTAAAATTGGCCCAAAACAATTTTTAGATTTTGCACTACATCCTCAATGGAGCTTAACAACTTTATTTAAAGGCGCTCCACAACCAATGAATTATGTTACCTCTAAAAGTGGTGATCAAATTTTTAGACGAAAAGAAAGTAGAGGAGCAACTGATTGGAATACTCTAAAAAGAATTCGAGATGCATGGAAAGGAAAATTAATCATCAAAGGAGTAATGAATTATGAAGATGCTTTGAAAATTAAAGAGGCTGGTGCTGATGCAATTCAAGTATCAAATCATGGTGGAAGGCAATTAGATAGCGCTACTGCTTCTATTAATGCTTTGCCATTAATACGAAAAGCTTTGAGAGACGATTTTCCAATACTTTTTGATAGTGGCATTAGAAGTGGTAGTGATATTTTACGTGCATTAGCTCTCGGAGCTGACTTTGTTATGTTTGGCAGACCTTTAATGTATGCTATTGGAGCAGATGGTGCAAGAGGTCTTAGAAGAATCATTAACCTAATTAAAGAAGAGTTAAGTACAAATCTTGGCTTAGTGGGATTAACCGATATAAATGAAGTTGATAAAAAAATTATAGCAGAGAATTTTTTTAAGGATATAAAGTATTAAGATGGGAGAGAAAAAGATTAGAGGTGGGGCATTAGTTGCAAGAGCTCTTAGAGACAAAGGTATTGATAATGTTTTTACGCTTTCTGGTGGTTTTTGTAATCCAGCACTTGAAGGATTTATGGAGTGTCAAATTAATGTAATTAATTGTCCTCATGAACAAATTGCTGGTCATTTAGCTGATGGTCATACTAGAATATCAAGAAAACCTTCCGTTTGTATTGTCGGGCCAGAAGGTTTTGCAAATGCAGTACCATCAATGATGGAAGCTTGGGGTGAAAGATCACCTGTTATTTTTATAACTGGATCAAGTAGCTTAAAAAGACAAGGAGCAGGCGGTTTTAAGGAAATAGATGATGTATCTATTGCAGCACCGTTAACGAAATACAGTGCCAGTATAACAGATGGCAATAGAATAAGGGAGTTCGTAGATAAAGCTTATAGAATTGCAACAAATGGCTATCCTGGTGCAGTACATTTAAGTGTACCAGTAGATATAATGTTTTCATCATTTGCTGATGATGCAGGTTTAGAAGAAAGACCTTTTACTCATCAAAAAAAACCATTAGCCAAAGCTTGGCCCGATCCTGAGAGTTTAAATGAAATATTTAATCTAGCAATTAATGCTCAAAAACCAGTTTTTATTGGAGGGCATGGTGTTTGGTGGTCTAATGCAGAAAAAAAATTAGAGCAAGCTGGCTTTGAATTAAACATTCCAATATTTAATATACCATACCATCAAAAGCTTTTAGGAGAAGAGGCAGATACATACATGGGTCTAGCAGATATTCATCAATATCCTCCATCAAAAATAGCCCTCAATGAATCAGATTTGGTTCTTATGATTGGTGCACGTCTTGATAATCAAATGAATTTTGGTAATCCTCCCCTTTTTCCAAAAAGTACTAAGCTTGTTTGTATTAATGGATCACATGAAGAAATAGAATTAAATAGAGCTGCAGATATTAACTTACTTTGTGATCCTGGAGTCTTTTTGGATAAACTTATAGAATTAAAGAAAAACAGTAAATGGAAATTAAACGATGAATGGTTTGATAAGAATAAAAAAGAGAAAAAAAATTGGATTGATAAAACATTAGATGACTTAAATAAAGAAACTGAAGATGCCAAAAAAAATGGTGGAAAAATTCATCCTCTTCAATTAGCTTTAGATGTTCAAGAGTTATTAACTGAAAATGATTGGTTAGTTATTGATGGTGGTAACACGCATTTCTGGTCCGAGATTGCAATTAATATTGCTGGATCAAAAGGTAAAAAACTTGGAGGAATATTACATCCAGGCACTTTCAGTATGTTAGGTGTGGGAGTTCCTTTTGCAGTTTCAGCAAAAAATCTTAATCCTAAATCTAATGTTGTTTTAATAAGTGGAGATGGTGCATTTTTATCTGGCGGATTATCAATTGAAGCTGCATTTCAAGAAAAAAGGCCCATTGTTGTAGTTATAGATAACAATGGAGGTCTTGACTGTATTTCTCAACAACAAGAAAGGTTATTTGAAAGTGGGAAACACTTTGCAACTGATTTCAGAGATATTCCATTTCATTCTATTTTTGAAGGTTTTGGAGGGCATGGAGAATTAGTTACTAAAAGAGATGATTTAGGTCCTGCGTTAAAAAGAGCGTTAGAAAGTGGTAAAACTGCATGTGTTAATGTTAAGGCTAAAGGTGTTATTAGTCCAATAGTTGCTGCAGTCAGCGATAAAAGAGATAAAGCTTCTATAGAGTAAATTATGGCTATTTTTTCTACACATTTACTAAACTCCATAGATGGTACGCATGCAAGCGACGTAGAAATTATAATTTATAAATTAAATAATGATAACAAAGTTGTATTTCTTGAAGATAAAACAGATAGCTCTGGTAGAATGCTTAAAGAATTTGAATTAACGAAAGAAGATTGTGAAAGTGATTATGAAATGATAATTAATTCTGGTAAATATTTTAGAAATACTAGTGAAATAATTAATTCAATAAGTGTTAAATTTAAAATGAAAGATTCAGAAAAAAAATATCATATACCATTAATCATTTCTCCAAATGGTTATTCAATTTGGTGGTCTAAATAAGATGAGTAATTCAGGATTAAACATGTCGAGACGTATTAGGAGAACTCCTTATACAGAAAAAGTAATTGAAGCTGGTGTAAGTGGTTTTACTGTTGTAAATCATATGCTTCTTCCAAAATCATATAAAGCAACAGTAGAAGAAGATTATTGGCACTTATCTCAAAATACTCAGATATGGGATGTATCTTGTCAAAGGCAAGTTCAAATAGAAGGAGTTGATTCCGAAAAATTAGTTGAACTTATGTCACCTAGATCTATTAAGCATATGCCAATTGGTAAGTGTTATTATTATCCAATGATAGATGAAAATGCAGGGATGATTAATGATCCAGTTCTTTTAAAATTAAGTGAAAATAAATATTGGCTATCAGTTGCTGATTCAGATGTTCTACTTTGGGCAAAAGGATTAGCGGTAGGAAGAAGTTTAAAAGTTAATATTATTGAGCCTGATGTTTACCCCTTAGCAATTCAAGGGCCAAAATCTGAAGAATTAATGTCTTCTATATTTGGAGAAAAAATTAAAAAATTAAAATTCTTTCATTTTTCTTTTTTTGAATTTGAAGGAACAAAACAAATAATTGCAAGATCAGGATATAGTAAACAAGATGGTTTTGAGATTTATCTTAAAGGTTTTAGTTTGGGAAAAAAACTTTGGGAAACTATTTGGGAAGCAGGAAAAGATTTTAATATTTCACCTGGATGTCCAAATTTAATTGATAGAATAGAAGGTGGTTTATTATCCTATGGTAATGAATTTACTTTAGAAAATAATCCAATTGAATGTGGATTTGATAATTATTGTAACAATTTATCTCATGATTTCATTGGAAAAAATGCACTAAAAGAAATATTAAAAAATGGAACAGAAAAAAAAATAAAAGGAATTACTTTTGATGGGTCCCCAACTCCTTCCTGCACAATACCTTTTCCTGTATACTCAAAAAATAGATTTCAAATTGGCAATATCACCTCTGGTATTTATTCACCATTTTTAAAAACCAATATTGGACTATCAATGGTTGATAGAGATTATTGGAATGATGGGCAGGATGTTATCGTATTAACACCAGACAATATCGAGAGAAAAGGTAAAGTGTGCTCACTACCATTTAATTATTCTTAAAATGAGTCATTCAATCAAATTAGAGTGGGAATTAGGAGATCAAAAACTCGAATTTGGAAAATACTTAACTGATCACACAGTAATGCTTAACGAAAATGTATCTATTGATGCGGGATCATCTCCAGATTATGGAGGAAGCGAAACTAATATTAATCCAGAGCAAAAACTAGCTGCAGCTGTAAGTAGTTGTTTTATGATGACATTCTTAGCATTAGCTGCAAAAATGAAATGGCCAGTTATTAATTACAAAGATAATGCAATTTCGTATTTAGGAAAAAATACAGAGGGAAGAATGTATGTTAACAAAATAGAGCTAAATCCAGCCATAGTATTTGAAGATAATTTTACTATTACTGATGAAGAAATGAAAAAGATGAAAGAGAGATCGCATAAGTATTGTTTTATCGCTAATTCACTATCTAAAGATGTTGAAATTCAAATCAATTAAATGAATTTTAATCTAATTTTAACAGAAAAAAATAATAATAATAATATTTTTAATATTATTCTTAATGATCAGAAAAACCAAAACACTTTAAGCGAAAACATGATCAATGAATTAACATCAGCGTTAGACATTGCTGATAAAGATAATGAAGTAAAAGTAATTATTTTATCATCAAAAGGTAATGTTTTTTGTGCAGGACATAATTTAAAAGATTTAAATTCACAAAGATTGCAAAATGACAGAGGTGAAAGCTATTTTAAAAAAATATTTCAAATGTGCTCTAAACTTATGCTGAAAATTAATAAAAATAATAAACCAGTTATAGCTATGGTTGATGGTATCGCTACTGCAGCAGGCTGTCAGTTAATTTCTAGCTGTGATTTAGCTTACTCAAGTAGCAAAGCAAAATATGCAACTCCTGGTGTTAATATTGGATTATTTTGTTCTACACCAATGGTTCCATTATCAAGAACTATAGGTAAAAAACAAGCTATGGAAATGCTTCTCACTGGAGATCTTATAGATGCAAATAAAGCATTAAGGATTGGCTTAATAAATGATGTGTTTGAAGAAGATAGTTTAAAAGAAAATGTATTTCAAATTGCTAAAAAAATATCGTCTAAATCTTCTAATACTATTAAAATTGGAAAAGAAGCTTTTTACAGACAAAAAGATATGAATTTAGAAGACGCCTATACTTTTACTTCAAATGTAATGACGGAAAATATGCTACATGATGATTCCAAGGAAGGTATTGAAGCTTTTTTAGAAAAAAGAGAGCCAAACTGGAAAGAATAATTACTTCTTAAAATGGGTTTGGTTGAGATGGGTTGGTAGCTAACCATGTAGATTTGGTCTGCATGTAACTTTGCATTCCCTCCCATCCATTTTCGCGACCGTATCCTGATTGCTTGAAGCCTCCAACTGGTGATTGAGTAGAAGCATTAAAATAATTATTTATATAAACAGTTCCAGCCTCTATCTTATCTGCTAAACGTATAGCTTTATTAGTATCCTTAGTCCAAATACCTGCTGCAAGTCCATAAATAGTATCGTTTGCAATTTTAATTACTTCATCTTCATTATCCCAAGATTGTATTGAGGCGACAGGACCAAATACTTCATTTTGAGCTAAATCATCTTCATTTGGAACATTATCAAAAATAGTTGGTCCAATATAGTACCCTTCAGATTTTTGTTCTTTTCTTCCATCAATTAATAATTTTAAACCTCTTTTTTCGGCCGCTTCTATCTTAGATAAAATAAAATCATATTGCTCTTTATTTGCTATAGGTCCTATTTGTGTTTCTGTATCATTTGGGTGACCAACTTTAGCCTTTTTAGCAACTTCTAATAAATTATGAGTAAATTTATCTTTTATATCTTTATGTACTAATATTCTTGAACCTGAAATACAGCTATGACCTGAAACTGGAAAGATTCCTGATACAACTCCATTAACTGATAAAGTTAAATCAGCATCTTTAAATATAATTTGTGGTGATTTTCCTCCTAGCTCCATAATAATAGGTTTAACGTTTTTGGATGCACTTAAGCTAGCTGCACTCCCCCCTTTTGTTCCACCAGTAAAACTTATCATTCTAATATCTTGGTGTTCAATAAGAGGTGCACCAGTGGTAGGACCAAAACCAGTAACAACATTAATCAAACCTTCTGGAAGATCCGCTTCTTCTAAAATTTTCATTAACTCTAACGTAGAGCACGATGCTCTTTCCGAAGGTTTAATTACCACAGTATTGCCTGCTGCTATTGCTGGCGCTAATTTCCAGATTAATGTTCCAATTGGTGAGTTCCAAGGTAGAATGAGTGCAACAACTCCAAATGGTTCCCATTTTAAATAATTATGCATATTTGGAACCTCTGAAGGTATCAATCTACCTTCATACTTGTCACACATGCCTGCATAATAATAAAAACTCTCAGTCTGCCAGCTGGTTAAAGAAGGAGTGATATTTTTTGGAAGTTTGCCGTTGTCTTTAGTTTCTATTTGCCCAATGCGTTCTGCATTTTTAGCAATAATATCTCCAATTCTAGTTAATGTTCTCCCTCTTTCTGCTGGATGCATTTTACCATAAGGACCATCATAATAAGCATGTTTAGCAGATGATACCGCAAGATTAATATCTTTTTCATTACAGTCAGGGACCCTTGCCCATACTTTACCTATAGATGGATCCTCACTTTCAAAAAATTTTTCAGAAGAAGGGTCATGCCATTTATTTCCTGCATAAAATTTGTAGGTTTGAATTTCAGACATAATTTATTTAAACTTAAATATTTTCATTGGTCAACTTATTTGTGATTAATTAATTTTTTAATATCATATCTGATGCTTTTTCTGCTAACATAATTACAGATGCATTTATATTTCCACTTATCATATCTGGAAAAGAAGAAGCATCTACTACTCTCAGATTGTCTATTCCTCTAACTTTAAGCTGATTATCAAGTACAGCCATTTTGTTATTACTTGAACCCATTGCGCAAGTAGATGCAGGATGATGACCAGTTTGTACATGATTTCGTACTGAATCTTTTAAATCTTGATCACTTTTGATTTTTTTTCCTGGAAGTAATTCTTCCGAAACAATTTTAGCTAAACTGGGTTTTGATAATACTTCTCTTGTATACTTCATCCCATCTATCATATCTTCCATATCAGATGGGTCGATAAACCAATTTGGATTTATATTAAGTTCATCATTTGGATTTGAGCTTTTAAGTTTTATACTTCCTGTACTTTTTGGTCTTAGTAAATTAATTTGAAAGTGCAATCCTGGAAAAGCTTTTTTACCTCTAGAAAAAAATAATGAACCAAAATTTAATAAATTGTCTAAACTCATAGACCAATTATCTTTTTCTTCTTTGAAACACATAGGTGTCATGAACACTTGTATTTCAGGCATATCTTTTTCTCTTATTGCATGGAATAGATTTGTTGACCAAAAAGGAGCTGCGGCTAATCCCTGTTTAAATAAAATATATTTTAATCCCACAATAATAGCTCTATCGATCCTTTGATATTTAGAGAAACTTAAATCATTGTTTTGAAAAGACCAATTCATTGGCATAACAGGATGATCGTGAAGATTTTCACCTACTCCAGGTAAGTTAATTAATAATTCTATATTTTTATCTTTTAAATGTTCTTCTGGTCCAATTCCTGACAACATTAAGCATTTGGGACTACCGAATGCTCCTAAAGATAATATTACCTCTGATGATGCATAAACTTCACCATTTGATAAAAGTAATCCTTTAGCTTTATTTTTCTCAATTAAAATTTTTACTACAGATGTATTTTTATAAATTGTTAAGTTGCTAGGTTTAAATTTCAAATAAGCTTCTGCAGATGATTGTCTTTTTCCATTCCATACTTTAACATCATATCGGCCTACTCCATTTAGATTGCCATTATAAAAATCATTATTAATTTCTGCCCCAGCTTCAACACATGCATCAATAAATGCTTTATCGATAGAATTGTAATTACCTGCTGGTGTAAGTTTTAAAGGACCTGAATGTGAGTGATATTCATTTTTTTCTCTATGGTAAGCTGAAGCAGATCTTTTGAAATATGGCAATACATCATTATATGACCAACCCTCTAAGCCCTTTTGTCTCCACCTATTAAAATCACCTGGAGCGCCTCTCATGTAAATCATACCGTTTAAAAGAGAAGATCCTCCTAGTCCTTTACCTCTAGGGTATAAAATTTTTCTATTATTTAAAGAAGGCTGTGGTATTGACTCAAAACCCCAATCAAATTTAGGGTTTCCAAAAATGTATCCGTTACCACCGGGCATTTGAGTAAATAAACTTTTTCCTGACCCACCTGCTTCTATTAGTAATACCTTTATATCTTTATTTTCAGATAATCTTGAGGCTAATGTACAGCCAGCAGAACCTCCTCCTGCTATTATATAGTCAAATGTTTTTTTCATTTTTTTAAAATATAAATTATACTAATAATTAATTTATAAGTAAACTCGAGTAAATTAAATATGAATAATTATAAAGATTGGATTGGAAAGAAAATTTCAAGATGTGATATTATTACTCCTCGATTAGTTGATCATTTAAAAAAAACAATCAATAAAAACTGTTTAAGTGATCAAATTGTGCCTGAGGGAATTTTTTTATGTTTATGCCCAGATGTGGCTTCAATAAATGATCTAGATAAAGATGGAAATACAAAATTAGGAATTTTCTTACCTGAGTTACCTTATAAAATTAGAATGTGGGCTGGAGGTAAAATAAAAATATTTGATGAATTTGAAATTGGATCTGAAATTAAAAAAAATTCAACAATTTCAAGTATTGAATTTAAAGAAGGAAGATCAGGCAATCTATGTTTTGTTAATATTAATCATGAATATTTAAATAAAAATAAATTAATAATATCAGAAGATCAAACTGCTGTTTATAGAGAAAAAATAAATAAAAATTCAATTACTCCTAAAATAAAAGATGAATTAAAATTAATTGATAAAGTAGAAATTTTTAGTTCATCAACTTTGCTATTTAGATATTCTGCTTTAACTTTTAATGGACATAAGATTCATTACGATAATGATTATACAAAAAATTATGAGGGCCATATGGGATTATTAGTCCATGCACCTCTTCAGGCAACATATCTTTTAAATCTTGCAAGAAAAAACAAAATTGAGTTCAATTCTTTTGAATATAAAGCTGCAGCGCCTCTTGTGTATAACAATAATTTCTTTTTAGAAATTGGTGAAAATCTAGATGATGAAATTATTGGAAGAATTCTTAATGAAAAAAAAGAAATTACAATGATCGCAAAATATAAAAAATGAGTTTTCATAAAAAATTTTGTAATTGGGCATCACAAAAAAAAATTAATATCAATAAAGTAACTTATAAAAGAGCAGAAAATGCATTCATAGATACCCTAGCCTGTATATTATCAGGTGTTAAAGAAAAGCAATCAAAGGTTGCCTTAAAATACTGTTTAGAAAATAATAATTCAAAAAATATTAAGATATTTGGAGGAGGAAAAAAATTATCTATTTCTTCAGCATGTTTTTTACATGGAGTCAGATCAGCGTCTATAGACTTTGATGATTACGAATACGTTGCAGGATCTCATCCTAGTGCACCAATTTTTTCAGCTCTTATATCTATTGCTCAAATGAAAAACATCTCAGTTGAGGAAACATATCAGGGATGGTTAGTAGGATATGAATTAATAATAAAATTAGGACAAGCACTTAGCTATGATCATTATTATAAAGGATGGCATTCAGCAAATACAATAGGTGTGATTGGAACTGCTGCAGCAGTATCTAAAGTGCTAAAATTAAATGCAGATCAAATGGCAAATGCAATTTCTATTGCAACAAGTTTTTCATCTGGTTTAAAACAGCAATTCGGCACAGATATAAAAGCTTTTCATGTAGGGTTTGCTTCTCAAGCAGGGGTACAGTCAGCTTTACTTGCAAAAAATGGAGGTACAGCTAATCAAGATATTTGGAATATTGAGAGAGGATTTATTGAATTGTATGGTAGTAAATTTTCTAAAAAATTAAATAATAATATTAAAAAATCAGATTTAGGAAATGCTATAATTAAATTTCCAAATTTCATTAAGTTTTGGCCAGTTTGTAGTTATTCACAAAGAGTAATACAGGGAGGATTAATTTTAAATAAAAAAATTTTTATAAAAAAAAATATTAAATCTATTACAATTGAGTTTCCAGAACCTTGGTTCAGAGTATCAAAATTTCATATACCTAAAAATTCTACTGAAGCTAGATTTTCATTGAGTTATTGTTTAGCAGCTGCTCTCATTAATGGTAAATTTGATTTAAGTAGTTTAAATATTTCTAAAAATAAAAAAAGTTTAAACATGACTAGAAAGATTAAACTAGTCACCTACAAAGTGCCGAATAATTTTGAAGATTATGATCCTAAGTATCCTGATATAATTAAAGTAATAATGAATGATGGAAGTATATTGATTGAAAAAATATCTCATATTAAAGGAGGAAAAAATTACCCTTTGAAAGACGAAGATATTGATAATAAATTTTTAATGTGTGGAGGTAAAAAAAATATTTTAAATAAAATAAGAAATCAAAAATATAAGAAGAAAAATTTGAAACAAATAATTTTTTAGTTTAGATATTTTTTCTTTCTCTGTAAGCTATAAATATTCCAGTACTAATAATTATTGTTCCCCCTAAATAAATACTTAAAGTTGGAACCTCAGAATAAATTAAATATCCCATTATTCCTACGAATATGAAAGATGAGTATTCAAAGGGTGAGGTAATTGCAACATCTGCATATTTAGCTGCTTGAGACATAAATAAATGTCCTAGTGATCCCATCGCACCTAAACTCATAGCAAAAATTAATTGAATTCCATTTGGCATAATAAAATTATCAGGGAAAAATATTATTGACGTAATTAATAATGCAAAAGAGTAATAAAAAACAATTGCAACACTAGAATCAGTACTCATTACTGATCTAGTTGATAAATAAACAGAAGCCATAAAAGCTGCAGATATTAGAGGATAGAGTGTTTCTAATTTGAACAAGTCGGTACCGGGCTTAACAATAATTAAGACACCAATAAAACCAATTAATATTGCAGTTGTTCTAAAAATCCCAATTCTCTCACCAAGTATTGGTACAGCAAGAAAAGCTGCAATAATGGGAGCAGAATGTGCAATAGCAATATTTTCAGATAACATTAAATGATTAATTCCGTAAATATAGAATACAACACAAGCAGAAGCTGAAAGAGCCCGGATAGCATGTCCAACTGGTTTTTTAGTTTTTAATTTATCAAACCCAAAATACATTGCTAAGAAAGTTGCAATTATACTCCCACTTAGTGCTCGAAAGAATATTGACTCCCATACAGGAAAATGAAAACTTAAATATTTATAACTAATATCATTTATACTAAGACAAAACATTGACAACAACATAAAGGAAATACCTAAGAGATTATTATTTTTCGATTCCATTAATTTATTAAATATACTAAGATAATTTATTCAGATATAAATATTTTAAAATGAGTAGTAAATATCATGTAAAAAAATTTGAAAAAAAGAATGACCACTTAAGTATTGTGTGGAAAGATAATTTTGAAAGTAAATTCCATTTTATGTGGCTAAGAGATAATTGCCCAACTGCAATACATCCTACTGCAAATATGAGAGTATTTAATATTTTAACTGTTAGTAAAAATATATCTCCTAAAAATTATAAAATTGAAAAAAATAAACTCAATATTGACTGGAGTGAAGGTGATCATTCAAGCAAATTCAACTTAAAATGGTTAAGAGATCATTGCTATACCGAAATAAATAATCGAAAATATAAATCACCTTATATTTTTTGGAATGGTAAATTAAAAAAAAATTTAAAGAAAATTATTGTTGATCATAATAGTGTAATAAAAAATGACAAACAATTAAGGAAATGGTTAAATTTACTTCATACTTATGGTTTTGCATTAATCAAAAATGCACCAACTAGCAAAAAATCAGCATTCAAAATATTAAATAGAATAAGCCATCATAGAGAAACATTTTTTGGCACACCATTTGAAGTAATTAACATTCCAAAACCAAATAACACTGCTTATACGGCAGATGCATTAAGAAATCATACCGACTTACCTTATTTTGAATATGCTCCTGGTTATCAGTTTCTTCATTGTTTAGTGAATGAAGCTAATGGTGGATTATCATCTGTTGTAGATGGTTTTGCAGTTGCAAATTATTTAAAAAAAAATGAAAAAGATGTTTTTAATATTTTAACAAAAACTCACGTTAAATTCATAGATACTGATTATACTCAAAAAGCTATCAGAATTCTTCATTCGCCAATAATAACACTTACAAAAGATAATGATCTCAATGATATTAGATTTAGTATGGCCGCAATGGGAGCAATTGATGTTGATCCAAAAAAAATGAAAAAATTTTATGATGCCTATCAATATTTTGCATCACTGCTTCAAGACAATAAATTTAAAATTGATTTTAGATTAGAAGCAGGTGATATATTTTGCTTTAACAATAGAAGAGTATTACATGGGAGGACTGAATTTGATCCAAACTCTGGAAATAGACATCTTCAAGGATATTATATTGAAAGAGATGAAATAATAGGAAGATTAAATTATTTTAATAATATTAAAGTTTAGATCATTCCCATCCGCAGATAGTTTTAATTTCTAAATATTCTTCTAGACCCCAGTCACCTCCCTCCCTTCCATTACCAGATTGTCTATAACCACCAAAGGGAGTTCCTGGATCAGCGCTATTTCCATTTATATAAACGCCTCCTGACCTAAATTTTCTTGCAACTCGTTTCGCTTTTTCTTCATCTTGAGTTTGAACGTAGTTTCCTAGACCATATGATGTATCATTAACAATTGATATAGCTTCATCTTCATCGTCAAATGGAATTATAGATAACACTGGTCCAAAAATCTCTTCTTTTGCAATTCTCATATTATTAGTTACATCTGTGAAAATTGTTGGCTTAACAAAATAACCCTTTTCTAGACCATCTGGTTTTTCAGGACCTCCAGCAACGAGTGTAGCACCCTCATTTATACCACTATTAATTAGATCAATAATTTTATCATATTGTGTTTTAGAAATAACTGGACCAATATGATTTCCATTCTTAGAAGCAATATCAACTTTGATTTTATTTGCTTCATCAGCTGCCTCCTCTATTGCTCTTTTATAGATTGATTTTTCAACTAGCATTCTTGTTGGTGCATCACAAGATTGACCAGAATTACTCATAATATTCCTAACACCTTCTCTTACTGCTTCTGGATGTGAATCACTAAAAACAATATTACCCCCCTTACCTCCTAATTCTAAACAAACTCTTTTAATTGTATCTGCTGCGTTTTTAGAAATAAGTTTTCCTGCTCTTGTTGATCCAGTAAACGATATCATATCAATATCTTTATGAGATGATAGATCTGTACCTACACCCTCTCCATCTCCATTCACTAAATTAAAAACACCAGGAGGGAAACCTGCTTCATGAATTATTTCCGCAAAAATGATCCCTGACATGGGTGCAATTTCTGAAGGTTTTAATATCATAGTGCAGCCAGTGGCTAAAGCAGGTATTACTTTTAATGTGATTTGATTGACAGGCCAATTCCACGGTGTAATAAGACCGCATACTCCAATCGGTTCATAAACAATATAATTATTGGAATTTTTATTAAATTTTTTTTCAAATTCAAAATTTTTTAATCTCAATATGAAATCTTCAATATGATCTGCTCCTGAAGAAGTTTGTGCTGATGAAGACCAATCTAATGGTGCTCCCATTTCCTCAGACATTGTTTGAGTTATTTCATCCCATCTACTTTTATAAATCTTAAGTAAATTTTCTAGCAAACTAATCTTATGTTTTTTATCTACCTGACTCCATGTAATGAATGCTTTTTTTGCTGCATTGACCGCCAGATCTACATCTTTTTTAGAACCTAAGGAGATAAAAGCGTAAGGTTGTTCTTTAGAGGGATTAATAACCTCAAAATCATTCTTTATAATTGGATTAATCCAACTACCATTTATATAAAATTTGCGTTTATCAATCATTACGAAAAATATATTTAAATCAATTATACATTTATTTTTTTCTATATTAGAATAAAAGAATATACAATAAGAGGAAAAATTGACACTAGAAAATATTAGACTCGATGTAGATTATGTAAGATCACAATTTCCCGCATTTAAGGATCCCCTTTCTAAAGATTGGTCTTTTTTTGAAAATGCTGGTGGAAGTTATGTCCCCAAGCAGGTAATTGATAGATTAAACAATTTTATGATTTCTACTAAAGTTCAACCTTATGCTGAATATCCTATGTCTAAAATAGCAGGTAATAATATGGATAAAGCTATTGAACTTTTTGCTGAAATGATAAATGCAAATTCTAAAGAAATAATTATTGGTGGTTCAACATCAATAAATCTATATGTTTTATCTAATGCTCTTAAATATTCTCTGAATCCAGGGGATGAGATTATTGTGACAAACCAAGACCATGAAGCTAACATAACTCCTTGGAGAAGATTATCAGAAGTTGGTGCTAATATTATAGAATGGAAAATTAATCCAAAAACAGCAGAGCTAGACATAGATACCTATGCAAATTTACTAACTGATAAAACAAAAATTGTTGCTGTAACTCATTGCTCTAATATAGTTGGAACAGTAAACAATCTAAAAAAGATATCTGAGCTTGCGCATAAAAAAAAAGCAATTGTTATTGGTGATGGAGTTTCATATGCACCACATGGCTTTCCAGATGTAAAAGAGCTAGGTGTAGATTTTTATACTTTTAGTTTATATAAAACCTATGGCCCTCACTTAGCTTTACTATATGGAAAAGAAGAGATATTAAAAAAATTACCCAATCAAAATCATCAATTTTTGGATGGAAAATATCCTTATACTATTAATCCGGGAGGACCAAATCACGAAGAACTGGTATCATTAATAGGCATATATGAATATTTAATGAAATTATACAAATACCACTTTAATAATAATCAATTTTCTATAAGGGAAAAAATAAGTGAGATTAATAAATTAATAGCAAAGCATGAACAAGAGATTGCTAATCCAATATTAGATTATATTTCAAAGAGAGAAGATTTTAAATTAATTGGTAAAAGTATGATAAAAAACAAAAATAGAGCGCCAACGATTTCTTTTGTTGTCAAAAATAAAAGCTCAAAAGTTGTCAGTGACTTCTTGGTAAAGAATAAAATTGCTACAAGAAATGACAATTTTTATGCTTGGAGATGTTTACAAGCTCTAAAAATTAATACAGATGATGGCGTAATTAGAATTAGCTTAACTCATTATAATTCTGAAATTGAGTCACAAAAACTGATACAAATGTTAGACCTGATTTAAATTTATAATTTATTCGCAGCAATATTTCGAAGAACTATCTCAATATTTTTATAATCTAATTTTTTAGCAAAATATTTCAAATCATTTAGAGTATTTTTAACTACCTCTTCATCAAAAACTTCATCAGATACTTTAAATATACTTTTATTAGATGTTTTTTCAATTTCGCCCCTGAATAATTCTTCAAAAAGTTTTTCACCTTTTTTTAGACCTGTAAACTCTATTTTAATATCACCATCAGGATTATTTTTAGTTTTTTCTTTTAACCCATTAATTTGTATTAATTTTCTAGCTATATCAATAATTTTAATACTTTCCCCCATATCTAATAAGTATATAGCTGACTCATCATTCATATTGATAGTTGATATAATCAATGAAGCTGCCTCAGATATACTCATAAAATATCTCTCCACATCAGGATGAGTTATTGTTATATTTTTTCTATTCTGAATCTGATCTAAAAATAGAGGTATTACAGACCCTGAAGAGCCAACTACATTGCCAAATCTCACTATTGCAAATTTAGTGGAGCTTAATTTAGAATATGATTGTATAAGTATTTCAGAAAAACGTTTTGTAATACCCATAATACTTGTAGGATTGACAGCTTTGTCAGTAGAAACAAAAATAAATTTTTCTACTTTATGGAAAATGGAAGAATTGATTAAATTTTGAGTTCCAAAAATATTAGTATTAACAGCCTGTATTGATGCATTTTCCAAAATATTAACATGTTTAAATGCTGCCGCATGAAATACGAAGTTAGGTTTATATTTTTCAAAATAATGATCGACCATTGTTTTATCTATAATAGAACATAGGACAAATGTTACTTTGATATTATTAATATTTTCATATGTCTTAAACTTCTTTTGAAGCGAATAAATATTAAATTCAGAATTATCTAATAGAATTATTTCTTTTGGTGAAAGTTTAAATAATTGTGAAGATACTTCACTCCCTATTGAACCTCCAGCGCCTGTTACCAATATAGTTTTTCCAATAAATATAGAATTATAATTATATTTAAGATTAATATTTCTACCAATTAAATCTTCAAATTTAATTTTTGAAAAATTGTCAAGATTAAATTTATAATCATTTAAATCTTCAAGTTTCGGTAAACTTAAAATTTCTAAGTTGTATTGTAATAAATAATTAAAAATTAATCTTCTTTTTTCATTATTCAAACTTGGAATTGTAATATATATTTTTTTAATTAAGTGTTTATTTATTAGTTTTGGAATATTATTTTTTGAGTAAATTTTTATGCCATTTATATAACTTCCAATTTTTGTATCGCTGTCATCAATAAATCCAGCTACCTTAAAAGTATTTCTATTACTTAACAATGTTAGTAATTCGTTTCCACCAGATCCTGCGCCATAGATTAGTATGTTAACCTGATCACCTAACCTTTCTTTAAATAAAAATAATACTATGTAGGAAACAAAAATTCTAAAAAAACATACTAATAAAAAGAAAAGTACTGGTTGAATAATTACTAATGAACGAGGTGTGCCAATTGGGGTAAAAACTAATAAGATAAAAGCGTATGTAATTATTGACAGTATAGTTGCTGAAAGAAAATATTTTATAAGTTCTAAATTAAAAAATCTAAAAATATTTCTATAAATTTTAAAAATATAAAATGAAAATAAAAAAACTGAAAATGAAATTATAAAACTATAAATGTGATCAACAATATTAATATTTATTTTTTCCAATCGTAACATCAAAGATAATAATGTCGCTATGAAATTTAAAATTAAATCGCCTATAAAAATAATTGATTTTTTTTTAGTTCTAGATAAAGAATTAATTAAATTTTTCATTTTTTAAATGCTTGATTAAAAATTTTCTTTATTATTTTATAAATATTTAAAATTTCTTTATTAGTTAAATTTTGATTTATTGGTAAGCAAATTGAGCTTTTTGATAAAAGTTTTGCATTTACTAATTCATTCTTTGGTAAAAACTTTTTAAAAATCTTTTCTTTATAAATTTCTGGGCATCCACCAATAAAAAAAATTGGGTTTTTTTTTCTAAGCTCTGTAATCAACTTATTATAATTCCAATTTTTTTTAAAAGCAGTTTTATCAACAAAAAAATAATATCTGTAATATGCATGTTTAATGTTAAAAGGAATTTTTCTTAATACAACACCCGCATCAATTTTATTTAAATAGCTTTCTAATAAATTTACTTTTTCGTTTCTTTTTTTGATCCATTTGGTTAATTGATCTAATTGCAAATACCCAACGCTGGCTTGAACCTCTGTCATTCTGATATTTGTTCCTAAAAAATCATTTATGTAATTAAATTTATTGTAGTTCTTAATTGAACTTATTTTATTAAAGTTTTTTCCATGATCTCTGTATGATTTTAACCTTTTATAAAATTTTGAATTACTTGTGCAAATCATTCCACCTTCTCCCAAAGTTGAGATAATTTTGTCCTGACAAAAACTCCATACATTTATGTCTCCAAAGGTTCCCATTAGTTTATTATTAATTTTAGATCCATGTGCTTGAGAACAGTCTTCAATAACATAAATATTTTTATTTTGCGCAAACTTCATAATTTCTTGCATTCTGGTTGGGTAACCTGCTAAGTGAACACAAATAATTGCTTTAGTTTTTTTTGTTACTACTTTTAAGATTTGTTCTAATTCTATATTTTGGCTATAAATATCAATATCGCTAAAGATTGGTTTGTGTCCCATTTTTAAAACTACGCTAGCAGAAGCAATAAAAGATCTAGGAGTAACTATTACTTCAGAATTTTTTTTTAGATTAAGTGCATATATAGCAGCTTCTAAACCGGCTGTACCATTTGAAACAGCTACAGAATATTTTAAATTAAAATAACTACTATATTTTTTTTCAAATTTTTTAACGTATTCACCTGTCCATTGATTCACCCTGCCTGATTTAGTTATCTTTGTAATTAAATCTATTTCCTTTTTAGAATAAGCGGGCCAGGCTAATTTTTTCATCTAAATTGATTTTATTACAGTTGTTCCAGCTTTGATTTTAGTATTTGGAGATATTGAAATATTATTAATTAAGTTACTTCCAATACCTATAAATACTTCATCGCCAGTTTTTACGGTTCCAGCAATATTGACACCAGGACAAACATGGTTATACTTACCTATTGTGCAATCATGATCAATGCTTGCATTAGTGTTAATAATAGAGCCTTCACCAATAATTGAGTAAGCATTAATTGTTGCACCAGCCATTACACATACACCCTCCTCTATTAAAACATTATCAGAAACGTTTGCTCTTGGATGAATTAAAGATATATTAATCATAGTTGTTTCAGATAGTACTAATTTCATTTTTTTTCTATCTAAATTGTTCCCAATTGCGATAAAATATGAATCGTATTCATTTTGATTATTTAATAATAAATCAGTACTTCCTTTAATGTATTCTGAAGTATTCTTATCGTCAAAAAAAGATATTTTTGTATAATTATTTTTTGTGGCTATATCGTGTATAACTTTAGAATGCCCTCCGGCACCCAATATTGCTAATTTACTGCTCACTATCTTCATTAAACTTCTCCATAGAAACATCATTTGAAGAATTAATATATTTATAATTAAAAATTTTAAAAATAGTTAAAATAATTATCTTTACATCAATATAAATACTTTGATTATCAACATATTCTATATCATAAAAAAATTTATCTTTCCAAGAAATAGAATTCCTACCATTAATTTGAGCTAAACCAGTTATGCCAGGCAATACGTCATGCCTTCTTAAATTTTGTTTATTGTATAAATTTAGATATTCAGTTAATAGAGGCCTTGGGCCAACAAAGCTCATATCACCAATCAAAATATTATAAAATTCTGGGATTTCATCCAAACTTGAACTTCTTAAAAACTTATTCCATCTACTTAAATTTTTAATATTATTGTTGTAATCTGTACCTATTGGCATAGTTCTAAACTTATAAATAGTAAAAACTCTATTTAAATAGCCAATTCTTTTTTGTTTAAAAAAAACTGGCCTGCCGTTCAATAGTAAATTTAGAATTGTTAAGATAATTAATAAGCTCAATGACAGAGGTGATATTAAGAACAAAAGAGTTAAATCAAAAATTCTTTTTTTTTTCATTCATAATTATTAATAAAAGAAACAAAATTGTTTACAACAACTTTTTGATCAAAATATTTAATTACTCTATCCCTTCCGTTTTGTCCCATTTCTAATCTTAATTGTTTATTTTTTATTAGTTTGATTAAACATTGGGCAATTTGATCAACATTACCTGGTTCATGCATTAAACCAGTTACATTTTCCTCTACCGCATCAGTTAAACCATAAATTCTTGAGCAGACAACAGGAAGGTTACAAGATGATGCTTCTATAGCTGACATACCAAATCCTTCCCTATAGCTTGGTAAACAAAATATATCACTTGCGGACATGTAATGTGCAGGATTGGAAGTGAAAGATAGAATCTTAATATTATCATTCAAATTTTTTTGAATATTATATTCAATTTTATCCTCATCAGGCCCAACAATAAATAATTTTAAATCATAACTCTGTATTTGAATAGTATTAAAAGCATCAATTAAATCGTAGACACCCTTCTCTTGATTTAATCTACCTAAATATAAAATAACAATAGCATCATCATCTATATAATATTTATTTCTTATCAAATTTCTTTTTGAGGAATCTTTAAAAAAAATACTATTGTTGACACCTGAAATTGAACCATTTCCTAAAATTTTAATTTTATTCTGATTAACAATTTTATTTTTTAATAAAAAATTTAGTTGTGATTTGCATTCAGTCAATAGTTCTGTAGATAATTGAGAAATAATCTTATCGGTTAATTTTAAAATATACCTGAAAACACCAACCTTGTTAAACCAAACTTGACCTCCAAACCAGTGTATCCTTATGGGAGTTATAGATAAAAAACTTGCTATAGATGAAATGAAACCACCTTTAGGTGTTAAAGAAAAAGAAATCTTTGGTTTATAAATAATAAAAATATAAATTAAAATAAATAAAGAAATGATATCAGAAAAAAATTTTATACCTCTATTAATATTAACATGAATCAATTTACAATTTTGAAAATATTTTTTATCAAATTGATCAAAATTTTTTAAATTTGAAATTATTAAAATATCATATTTTTGTTTAAGTAAATTAATTTGAGGAATAAGAAAAAGTTGAACAGACATAATAGTTGATGCAACTATAGCAAGTTTGATTTTTGCTTTTTTTATAAAATGATTGTTAATATAATCAAAAATAAGCTGAGAACTTTCATTACTATCAAAATATTTAATTACTCTATCCCTTCCGTTTTGTCCCATTTCTAATCTTAATTGTTTATTTTTTATTAGTTTGATTAAACATTGGGCAATTTGATCAACATTACCTGGTTCATGCATTAAACCAGTTACATTTTCCTCTACCGCATCAGTTAAACCATAAATTCTTGAGCAGACAACAGGAAGGTTACAAGATGATGCTTCTATAGCTGACATACCAAATCCTTCCCTATAGCTTGGTAAACAAAATATATCACTTGCGGACATGTAATGTGCAGGATTGGAAGTGAAAGGTAGAATCTTAATATTATCATTCAAATTTTTTTTAATAAAATTTTTAATTTTAATTTCTTGAGGACCAACTAATAAAAGATAAATTTTATCATTTTTCATCTTTTCTAAAATTAATTCAAATGAATTTAACAAATCAATAACGCCCTTATCTTGATTTATTCTTCCAAGAAAAAGAATTACCAATGCATCTTCTTGAATACCGTTTTGACTTCTTATATAATTCCTTATCTTATTTTCTTTTTTATATATATTTAAATTTACACCACAAATTGAGCCATTTCCTAGGACTTCAATTTTCAATTGATTTACTATTTTATTTTCTATTAAAGTAGATCTTTGAGAATGACTATCCGCAAGTATATTAGTAGACAAATATGATATAAATTTGTCTATATGTTTTAAAAAAATTTTTTCTAAACCCGACTTAGTAATCCATACTTGACCTGTAAAAATATGTATACGTATTTTTATCCTGCAAATAAAGCTTGCTATGCAATTTAAGAACCCAGCTTTAGGTGTAAAAGATAATGTTAAAAAATAATTTTCTTTTTTTATAAGATAAATCAAATAAAATAAGTTAATAATATCTAAGAAAAAAGAGTAACCTCTTAACATTTTTAAATTAATGAGTTTTATGTTGTTTGCATCATTTTCTTTTAAAATATTTATATCTTTAAGATTAGATATTATTGTTACATCATAGTTTTCTGTTAATTTTTTAATATGAGAATTAAAGAAAACTTCTATAGATGTAATAGTAGTTGCAATAATGACTATTTTTTTCTTCATCATATTTTTGTACTTTTAATAAATTTAATTAAATCATAATTACTTTTATGATTTAGTAGAGAAACAATTTTTGAATTAGAATACTGTTTATTAGATAAATAGAAATTTAATACACTATTTTTAATTTTACTAGAAAAAAACATTAATATGTAAAAAAAAATTATTATAAAAAAAATTATTCAATCTAAATACATAAATTTTTTTATTAATTTTTTTTTCAATTGCATTTTTAATATCTTGAATTTTATAATTTTTTGAAAGATTAAAGATCTCATTATGAATTATTTTTTCTTTTATAATTTGCACAACTGCTTCACAAACATCTCTTACATCAATAAAAGGGCATGAATGATTTTTATTTTTTGGAATTAAAAAAAAGTGAAGTTTAGCAATTCTAATCAAGCCATTTATAACGTTATTTCTAATATTTGGCCCATAAATTATAGATGGTCTTAATATAAAATATTTTAATAATTTATCTGAGCACTCTGATTTCAACATATTTTCAAATTGATATTTAGATTTCTCATAATCGTTATTTGGTTTACATTTAGATGTTTCATCAATTTTAATTTCGTTTGTATCACCATAAACTCCAATGCTGCTTATTTGTATCCATGTTTTTATATTTGTGGAATTTATTTTTTTAATTTTTTTTATAAATAATAATAAAGATTTTGAATTCGTATTATAAATTTTAGATTTGTTATTTAATTCACCAATACAATTAATTATATATTTAATATTTTTTAAATATTGTAAATTAATATCATCTATATCATTAATATCAAACTTGATAGTTTTAACATTTTTAGAATTAAAATTTACTTTATTTTTAAAGTAATGAGCATAGACAAAGAAGTTTTCTTTAATCAAATATTTTACCAAATGCTTGCCCAATCTACCTGAAGATCCTAAAACTAATACTTGCATAAAATAAATTAATTAGTGGTTTTTTTTAAGTTTTTTGTATGTATTATCTTACAACAAATCAAGATTATAGGAATTAAAATTATCCACTTCTGCCTTGCAGATATGCCAAAATTAGGTGTTAAAAAAGAAAGTGGAATTAAAGCAAAAATAAAAAAAAACAAATATAGATAATATTTCTTACCAAAAATTTTAAAAGTTTTAAAATTAAAAAATGTATAAATAAAAAATACGATAAGAAATAAATTTTCTATAGATGATACAAGTGAAAAAATAGATTTTGCTTCAAAAGGCAGGGGGCGAAATAAATAAGTAAAAATGTGACTAGGAAAAAGCATATTTGTTAAATTTATAAAACCAGAACCGTCATAATCTGGTAAATTCTGTCTTCTAACTATATGATAATCTAACTTATAATAAAAATTGGGATCTAAAAAAAACAAGATATTTTTGTTAATTTCTAAACCAATACCAGATAAATTGATAATGTATTCTAAATTGAGAAAAGAAAAAATAGAAATCAATATAAAAAAAGGAATCATGTATCTTGCTTTTAAAAAAATGGTCAAAGTGAAAAATATTGAAAATAATAAAATAACCGAATGATGTGGTCTTACTAAAGAAAAAATAACCAATGGAACAAAACAAAATAAAATATTTTTTTTATAAGTTAACAACCATATAAATAAACAAATAGCAAAAATAGCAATTGTGTCTTTGCCAATATTAGATGACCAAAAATGCAATGAGGGCATAAGAACAATAAAGTTTTTAATTATGAAACTTTCTTTATCTTTATTTTTTAAGTAGTAATTCAATGTTGATTCTAGCAATACAATACCTAATAACCCTATATATCCATAGAATAAGTAAGTTCCCAAATAGTTTAAACCTAAGTATTGATTTAAAATAACATTTAAAAAAATGATTGTTCTAACAGCCAAAGTTTGATCTAATAAAACATTACCTAAAACTGCTTCTTCAAAATAGCTTGAACTATCTGAAACAAAATTAATACTGTAAAAGAATGCTATAGAAACAAAACCATAATGCCATATACTTAATATAAACATTCTAATATGTGAAATCTTAAGACGATATGCCAATGAATTTAAGATTATAAATCCTATAGCTATAATAGTTACAGAAGAAATAGATGAATAGATAAAATTTATGGATGTTTCACTTACCATTTATTTAATTAACCATAATGAATAATAATCTTTAATCATTTTATTTATTGAATAATTTGAAATTATTTTTTTTCTTACATTGTTTTTCATCTCAAACCATTTATCAATTTTACTCTGTTTTATTTTAATTATTTTCAGTATTAAATCAGATAATTCTTTTGAGTTATCATTAAAAATTAAATTATCATCAGAAATAATAATACTTGAATCACCAACATCTCTGGCAATATTTACAACACCACAACACATTGTTTCAGCTACAACATTTGGAAAACCTTCTCCATGAGATGGAAGGACATGTAAATCAAGTATATTCATATAATCAAAAATATTTTCTTTTTGATTCAACAAAATAAATGTTTTTTTAAGATTTGCTGAATTAATTAAATAATTTATAGATTTATTATCTTTAATACCCTTTCCTATGAATATACATTTGACATTTTTTAATTTAAAATCTTTTTTAAGTAACAAATTTATAGAATCAATTAAAAGCTGGTGATTTTTAATAGGATCAAATCTCGAAATAAAACCTATAACAAAATCTTCTTCAGAAATATTTAACTTTTTCCTGTATATCTTTTTTTTTATTTTATCCTCTTTGAATAAAATATGATCAAATCCATTTCTAATTAAATAAGATTTTTTAGCAAAACCTATTTTTTCATGAATTCTAATTGAGCGTGATGAACAATAAATAATTTTATTAGGAATAAAATGAGAAAGGTAAGAATTTATTTTAATTATTAACTTTGTTTTTAATGAGATATTTTTTGAAAAATATTCAGAAGTTCTTATGTTCCAATAAATTTTTCTAATACCTATGATCTTTGAGATCAGTCCTCCAATAAAATCAGCGTGATAAAGCCAAGTTTGGACAACGTCGGGTGATATTTTTTTAATTGTTTTAAATAATATTAAAATAGATTTAGTAGTTATTTTCCCTCTAGGTAAGTCAAGAGTTATTAAATTTATATTTCTTTCAATTAATTTTTTACCATATTTGCCCTTTCCCATTAAACAAATTACAAAATGATTATGATGGCTTTGATTATTTGAGAGTATTTTATATAATGTTGCCTCTGCACCTCCATCTCCTAATGATGTAATTATGTTTAAAATTTTCATTTTTTTAAAATTTGCTCATATTTTTCAAACTGATTTTGAATACTAAATTTCTCTAAACTAAAAAAAGATTTATCTTTATCTAAATTATTATCTAATGTTTTTAAAATATTATCAGTTAAATCATTTAAATCATTATTTTTAATTAAAGTTGCATATTTATAATTTTTTAAAATTTCAAAAGAGCCCCCTTCACAATTAGTAGCAATAATTTGTGATGTACATGAAATTGCTTCTAATAACACATTGGGGAAACCTTCCCATAGTGATGGCAAAACAAAAACTTTACAATTCTTTAAAAAAAAATAAGGATTATTTGTTGTGCCATAAAAATCTACAAATTCTGAAATATTTAACATTTCACAAGTATTAATAAGTCGATTTTTTTGATCTCCTTCTCCAATTATAATTAAATAGGCATTCCTTTTTTTTAATACTTCGGCAAATGATCTGATAAGTAATTCATGATTTTTTTGTTTGGTTAAGCTACCTATAGATAGAACAACATTATTATTATTGTTTATGAATTTATGATAAATAGCTTGTGTTTTTTTATGAAATTTTTCATTCAAATTAATAGGGTTGTAAATAGTAATAATTAAATTTTTTTTTAAATTTAATTCATCGATCAAACTTTTTTTGACGGCAAAACTTACTGCTATAATCTTAAAAGATAATGGGTATAAATATTTAGCTAAAAAACTATATATTTTGTGTGTAAAAGATTTTACATTTGGATCGAAACTAGAAACTACGTTAGATTCTCTTATTATAATTTTGATTTTTTTTAATGATAAAATTGAACAGATAATTGATAAAACATTAAGATGTCTAATAGAAGAGAAGTGGAAAGATGGTTTATTTATAAAAAAATATTTTGCTAATTTAATAATAGAATGAGAAGATTTTGATTTATTAAAGTTAATTATATTAATTTTAGGCGACAATAAGTCTTTCATTAATCCATTATTATTTAAAACCAAGACATCAACTTTATATTTTTTTTTATGAAAAAAATTTGCCAAATTTATTAAATTTTTTTCTGCTCCACCATATTTAAATGAAGGTAGAATAAGAGAAATTCTTTTTTTATTTAATGATTTCATTGAAAAATTTAATATAATTACTCCTTGAAATATTTTGTGTGGCAAAATAATGAGCGTTTTTTGACATAAGCTTAAGCTTATCAATATTCTTAAAAATTAAATCTAGTTTTAATTGTAAATCAGGCATATCATTAGACTTAAACAAAAAACCATTATAATTTTCTCTTATATAAGTACTTGTTCCACAATCGTCAGCGCAAATACACGGTAATCCATTTCCTAATGCTTCAAGTACAGATATTGAAGCAGGTTCTTTAGATGCAGCAAGAATAAATAAGTTGTTTTTTTTATAAAAAGATTTCATTAATTGATAGTCTATATTTGTATATATTTTTACATAATCCTCTAATTTATTCTGTTTATTATATTGTATTATTTTAAGTAAATTTTTTTGATGACTCTTAGTAGAATTTTCACCAATTATTGTTAATTTAATATTATGCTTAAAAAAATATTTTTTAAGAGATTTAATAA
>CACESS010000004.1 GCA_902562275.1 uncultured Alphaproteobacteria bacterium | reverse complement strand
TTTTTATAATCTACGGAGCAAGGAAAAAAAATAAATTTAGTATCTGTATCTTTTTCAAATTCTTCACAATTAGAATAATGACTTAAAGCTAAGTCAAATTTACCATTTTTAATAAATTGTAATTTTTCTTTTAGTGAAACATATTCTTTATTTAAGATAAATATTTTTTTACCCTTATGTTGAGAAAAATTATATACACCACAATATTCTAAATTATCGATAATGTCTTCATTTAAACTTTTATTCCATGAATATCTTCGTTTTGAATTTGAATTAATTGGAATATCTGACAGCCATCCATGACCAACAATTAAGATATCTTTTTCAGTTAAATTATATTTATTAAATACATTTTCCAGACTAAGAGCAGGATCAAAATCTTTATAACCAGGACCCCATAAAATTATTTCTATTTTATTCTGTAAACTATAAATTAAGTCATATTGATAGTAAGCAGCATTATAATTTTTAAAATTAGGAGTTAGATATAGAATTTTCATTTTTATAATTTATAAAATCTTCTAAACATCTATATATATATAAAAAAAGTGAAAATTAGTATAATAACATGTACATTTAATCGTTTAGATAAATTAAAACGTAACATACAATCAGTAATTTCTCAAAGTTATGAAGATTATGAGCATTTTATTATAGATGATGGCTCAACTGATGGTACTAAAAATTATATTGATAAACTTGATAGCAAAAAAATTATATACTATGAGTCTAAAAATAATTTAGGACAACCTCGAGTTATGTTTGAGTCAAAGGTATTTGATCAAATAAGTGGCGATCTTGTTTTTTTGTTAGACTCTGATGATTATTTATTTGACAATGCTATTAAAACTATAGTGAGGGATTTTAAAAGATTTGAAAATAAAAATCCTCAAACAATAGCTTATAGCTATGAAGAGGACTATAAGGAAATTATTTACAAATGTGTAAATTCGAATGATATATTACAAGATACTTATCCATTAAACTTAAACAGTAACGGATTTAAAGATTTCCTTTTTGTTCAATCTGCACAATATATAAAAAACTTTAATAACTATTTTACAGAAGCATCTAAGTGGTATTCGAGTAGAATAGAATTTGCAATTAGTAAAAAATTTATAGAAATTTATACAAATAAAGTTATCTATCACATGGATTTTGGATCTGATACTGTGACAAGAGGTGCTAATATCAATAAATACAAAGATATTACTTTGTTTACTAGAAAATACTATTTTGATAATTTTAAAAAAAATATGGGTGAAAAATATATAAGATACACTATAAATTCTTTACTACTTAATTTTTTAATAAATAAAGAAAATAAAAAATATTTTAAGGAATACTTTATAAAAGCAAAAAAACTAAATTTTCTGAATATGAATCAGATAATTCTTTATAATATATTATATTTTATACCATCAAAGATTTTATTTAATATAAAAATTTATTTAAAAAAAAGAAGATTAAAAAGATAAGAATTAGTAAGTAATTTTATATTTTTTTAACCACATACTTATCATAACAAGACCATAAAGCCTCTCACCATTTTGATACCCTTTTTTTTGAAAATCGAATAATTTTTCTATGTATTTTTTATCAAAAAAACAATCAGATGACATTAAAGCATCATAAAAAAAATCTTTCCATTTTCCTTTTTTAAGCCATTCATTTAAAGGTATTACAAAACCTTGTTTTCTATTTAAATCAAAGTTATTTGGAAGAATATTACTTGCTATTTTTTTCAAAAAAATCTTTTTATTTATATAACTTACTTTGTTTTTAGAACATAAGTTATAAAATGCAAATTCAATTAGATTCTTGTCTAAAAAAGGAGATCTAACTTCTAAAGAATTTGCCATACTGGCTCTATCAATCTTAACTAGTAAATTTTCAGTTAAATAATTTTTAAAGTTTTCAAAAGTGTTGTCAAAAATTAAATCTTGTGTATTTTTATAGCTTAAATAATTATCAGTAAATATATCAATATCTAAATTTTTTTTTAGTAAAAGATTATTTTTTTCAAATTTATCAAAAAAAATAGGTACAATAGGTAAATTCTCATTTAAATTTATATCTAATAATTTTAACCAATGTCTACCTTTTGATCCAAGAGATAAATTATTACAAAAGAAATTTGATATTTTTTTGTAAGGTAAAAAAGGAAGTAATTTTTTAATTTTTCTTAATAATAAAATTTTATTATAATGTGAGTATCCTCCAAATAATTCATCTCCCCCATCTCCACCTATTACAACTTTACAATATTTTTTTGCTTCATTAAAAATAAGAAAGGTTGGTATAGCAGATGAGTCAATTATAGGTTCGTCATATATTGAGCAAATTTTTTCAAGAATTTCTGGTTTAACATCGTCAATTATTAACTCATGATGATTTGTTTTAAAAAATTTAGAAATTTCATTTGCATAGTTAGACTCATCATATTTTGCATATTTTTTATAAGCTACATTAAAAGTATTTAATCCGGGAAGAGTATTAGACGCAAAAGCTGTGACCAGACTTGAGTCAAGACCTCCACTTAATAGGACACCCAATGGTACATCACAATTTAATTGGCTATCAACTGATTTTTGAAATATTTTATAAAAATTATCTATTTGATCTTTTGAATTTATAAACTTGTTTTTTCTCAACTTACTGTCAATATTCCAATATTTTTTTATTTTATATTTACTATTTTCTATATTGTAAGAAATTGAGTATCCAGCAGGTAATTTTTTTATGTTGTCAATTAAAGAGTCTTCGCTGGGACTAAACCCAGCTGACAAAAAATAATCAAATGAATTTTTGTTAATTTTTTTATTAATTTCTTGAAAGCAATAAAGACTTTTTAATTCTGAAGCAAAATATAATTTATTTTTAACTAATGAATAATACAAAGGCTTCTCACCTGTCCTATCTCTACAGAGAAACACTTTATTTTTTTCAATATCGTAAATACAAAAAGCAAACATACCTACAAATTCTTTTAGACACTCTTCACCCCAAAAATCATATGCAGCTAAAATAATTTCAGTATCAGTGTCTGATTTGAAACTATATCCTTTAGATTCTAAACGTTTCTTAAGTTCAATAAAATTATAAATTTCACCATTAAAAATAATGGATGTTTTATTATAAAACATTGGCTGATTACCTTTAGAAGTTAAATCTACTATAGATAACCTATTATGACCAAACAGTATTTTTTTATTATCAGAAATCCAAATATTAGAGTAATCTGGTCCTCTATGTTGTATCAGTTTTAAAGAAGATGTAAATTGATTATCAATTTTTAATTGTTGATTTGAGATTATTCCAACAAAACCACACATATAAGCTTAATTAATTATTTTCATCAATAGCTTTTTTTACTAAATTTATAATCTTATCAAGTTGAAATTTTTTTAAATCCGAGTAACTTGGAAGATTAATTGCTCTTTTTGATATTGACCAAGAATTGTAATTATTCTTTTTACTTTTGAACATTTTAAACCCACTTAAAGGCCAAAAAAAGTGCCTAGCATCAATATTATTTTTCTTAAAAAGATTAAATATATACTCGCTAGATACATTTAATTTTTCATCAAATACAATATTAGGCATCCAAAAACTATTTTTAGTATTTTCATATTCTGGATTCATACTTAATCCATCAATTTTACTTAAATTTTTAAAATAATATTGAAAAATTTCTCTCTTCCTTTTAAGAATTATATTAATTCTTTTCATTTGAGCATAACCTAATGCAGCTTGAATATTTGATATTTTATATTTGTAACCTAACTCATCTGACCACATTTTTTCTTGCATTTTGCTGGAACGACCATGATTGTTGTAAATTAATACTTTATTATACAGCTCTTCATTATCAGTTAAAAACATACCGCCTTCACCAGTTGTAATTGTCTTAGTACCGTGAAAGGAAAAAACACTAAAATCACCAAAAGTTCCAGTTTTTCTATTATTATATGAAGAGCCCAAAGCTTCAGCTGCATCTTCAACAAAATATAAATTATATTTATTACAGATTGATTTGATTTTATTTATTTCTAATAGATTTCCATATAAGTGAACTCCAATTATTGCTTTAGTTTTTTTAGTAATTTTTTCTTCAATTTTATTAGCATCAATACACCATGTATCTTTATTTATATCTACAAAAACAGGTTTAGCTCCTAAATAAGTTATAGGTGCAACTACTGCTATCCAATTAGTATCTGCTAATATAACTTCATCGTTTTTTTTTATTCCAAGTGCCCTTAACCCCATGTGAGTTGCTGCTGTACAACTTGAAGTTGCTATGGCAAATTTCTTATTATGATATTTTTTAAAAATATTTTGAAACTTATAAATATAATTATAGCAATTTTCTCCCCAACCATTTCTTGCAGCATCAGTTGCATAATCAATTTCTAGTTTTGATATACTTGGCTTACTATATAAGATCTTATCTAAGCTGGTTTTTCTTTTTTTCATATTCTTTAATTTGATTAATAGTAATCTCATTAAGTTGTTTTTTATTTATCCAAGCCTTATGCCATTCAACTGTCATCTTCAATGTTTCATCAATATTCCATACAGGCTTCCAACCAAGTATTTTATTTGAATTTAAGCTATTTAGTCTTAAGTATTTATTTTCTTTATTTGTTTGATCTTTTTTAATAATTATTTTTGATTTAGATTTATATTTACTGATGATTTTCTTAGTAATATCAATAACTTTAATTGAATTTGATTTTTTTGGACCAAAATTCCAAATATAATTTTTTGATTTTTTATAAAATGTTTTTTTCGCAACATGCATATATCCTGATAATGGCTCTAAAACATGCTGCCAAGGTCTTATAGAATAAGGATTTCGCAATACTACATTATTATTATTTACAATACTTTTTAGGCAATCTGGGATTAATCTATCTTTTTTCCAATCACCTCCACCTATAACGTTACCAGCTCTAACTATTGAAATTTTAGTTAGTGAGTTTTTAAAAAAAGATTTATAGAAACTTTGTGTCAAAATATCAGAACCAGTTTTAGAAGCACTATAAATATCTGATCCCCCTAGAGAGTCATTTTCAGAAAAAGGAATATTTTTTTCATTGTTTTTGTATACTTTATCAGTTGAAACAATAATTACGGATTTTATATAAGATTTATTTCTTATTGAATTTAATAAATTAGAAGTACCTATAATATTTGAGTATATACTATCCAAAGGATCTTCATAACTTTCTAAAACACTTGTTTGTGCTGCTAAATGAAATATTATTTGAGGTTTATAAGTTTTTAAAACATTTTCTAATTTGTTAAAATTTTTTATATCAAAACTAAATTCTTTTTTTAAGCTTTTCCGAATTTTTAATTCTCTATACATTGATGGATAAGATGGGAAATCTCTTGATATTCCATAAACCTGAGCTCCTAAATAATACATCCATAAAGAAAGCCAACTTCCTTTAAACCCTGTATGTCCGGTAATTAAAACTCGCTTACCTTTCCAAAATTTATCTTTCATTTATAAATCTTTCTTTTAATTTTTGTATTTTTTTAAATCTAAAATCTTCCAGAGATTTATTTGCTATAGCTAATTGATAAGGTAAATCAATAGAAAACCAAAATCCAACCACTTTTAAAAAAGTAACTTTATTTTTTTTAATTAAAAAATTAAAAAAAAATTCTTCAAAATTTTTAGATTTTCTAAAATTTATTTTATTTAACAAATTAGTTTTAATTATTGACATACCCGAATAAATTAATCCTTTGTTTATATTATTATTAGTTAACGCTATCATTTCTCTTACTTTAACATTCCTTTTGAAACTAGTAACTTTATCTTTTTCATTAAAAATTATACCGTAATCATAAATTGGACTACAAGCCAACATTGAAATAGATTTTTTCTTTAAAAAATGATCTTTAATTATTCTAGAAATATTAATATCAAAAATTGTGTCTCCATTTAATAAAATGAAATCATCAGATTTAATATAATTTTGAATAAAATATATTCTTTCAGATATTGTTGAATTAACGCCTGTATTAAACAAATCAATTTGTAAGTTACTGTTTTTAAATTCGCTGTTTATATATTTTCTAATTTTGTTACCTCTAAAACCTAATGGTAAAATAACTTGTGAGATTGAAGACCTTTCTAACTTCTTAATTATATACCAAATTATTGGTTTAGATTGAACTTTTACAAGAGGTTTCGGATTTGTTTTTTTTATATTCCCAAGCCTTGATCCTTTACCTCCACATAAAATTACAGCTGTTAAATTTTTTTTCAAGACTTTATTTAAATTATATTCTTAAATGATGAGTTTACAATATGTTCTTTTCTGTCACACCTACAATCATTTTTTTTCATTTTTGCAAAATCTTTACCTAAAAATGATTTTATATTTTTTTCATCATAATTATAAAATAAATCCCAAAAATTATTGTTTTGCAGGTTACCTAAGGACATATCTCTAAAGTGAATCGCGCCTGACTGAGAGCAATGAGATAAATAGCCATCATATGCTACTGCTGGATAAATGAATCTCGCAAAACAAGGCATTGTTCTAAAGTCTGCAATATTATTGTCATTATCAAAATCATTTAACACTACAGATGTTCCATTTTGTCCATTATATTTTGATATTAAATTTATTAATTTATTATAAATTTCATTAACTTCAGCTTTATTGGGTATAATAAATCCATTATTTGAGTTCATGCCACGCGGTAATTGTGGAAATGAGAACCTTAAACTGTTGACTCCAATTGAGACTAAATCATTAATTGCTTTTTCAACAAGAATACTTTCACTATTAAATAATGTTATTAAATAATTTATTGAAATATCGATGTCTGAAGAATTATGTTTTTTATTTTGAACTAATTTTTCAACATTATTTAAAACTCTATCATAAATTTTTGATTTTATGCCTAAATTATGAGTTTTATTATAACTCTCATTATCTCCAGCATCTAAACTAATAGTAATGTAACTAGTTTTTTGGATTTTATTATCTGTCAATATATCTACTAATCTATCAGATATTTTAATCAACTTTGAATGTATCCCAATGATTTGATTAAATTGTTTAGACTCATCAATTAGATCATCAATATATTCATAGTTAAGAGGATCAGTTGCATATCCAGCATAAATTGCTTTATTTACTCCATTAATATTTTGTGGCCCTTTGGCTACTTCCCCGATTAGATCAACATATCTATCAGGAGTAAGTTTTTCATCAGAATTTGAAGCAGAACCACCGTAACAATAAGAGCATTCTAACCAACAAATTTTTTTACCTTTTATTCGGCCAGGTTGATATTCAACTTGGTAAGGAATAATTGTTTTATTTATTATTTTATTTAGAGCATCCTGAGGGCTTTCAAAGTACTTAACCTTATGGGATATTCTATTTAATAAATTATTACTTAAAGCATGACTCATTAATTACAAATATTTTGTATTTTTATCTATATCAGAGATTATAGATATTGCTAAAGGCCAATTTATATCAAGCTTAGGGTCAAGAGGATTAACATAACCTGAGCTTTTTATATTATAAAACTCAGTATGAAAATATACTAATATACAATTATCTTTCATTGCTTGAAAACCATGAGCAAAACCCTCTGGTATATATATAGATTTATTATTTTGATCAGATAACTCATTGACTGTTTTTTTTAAATATGTTTTAGAGTCTTTTCTAATATCTACTGCTACATCAAAAACCTTGCCTTTTAAACAGGTGATAATTTTTGCTTCTTTATAGGGATTTTTTTGATAATGAAGACCTCTTAAAGTACCTTTTTTTTTTGTAAAAGAATGGTTAATTTGCTTAATTGGCTTATTTTTTAATATTTTTTTTAATTCTTTATTGCAAAAAAGTCTGTCAAAAAAACCTCGATTGTCTTCCATTAATGTTCTATTTATTATTTTCACAGGCTCAAGATTGGTTCTCTCAACTCTTAATCTTCTCATAATTTATATTTTAATTAAACGGTTATTCTCAAGCTTATATATTGTTGAACAATATTTTAAAGCATCTTTTTTGTGAGAAATAATTATTGTTAACGACTTTGATAAATATTTTTTTATCAATTCTAACGTTTTTTTCTCAGTTTCCTCGTCTAAAGATGAAGTAGCTTCATCCAATATAAGAATTTCTGGATCAAAATACAAAGCTCTAGCTAGAGCAATTCTTTGTAACTGACCTCCTGAGAGCTTTGAGCCTTTTTCTCCAATTAAGTTTTTAATATTTTTATCTAAACCTTGAAAAAAATTATTAAGATCTAAATCGGCCAGCAAAGACTTAATTTTTTTGTAATCAATTTTCTTTTCATCTATTCCATATGCTATATTTTTTATTACTGTATCATTAATAAGATTAATATTCTGCGTCACATACCCAATTTTTGGAAGAAAAACAGACAAGTCTTGTTCTTTATTATTGAACAATACGCGACCACTTGTTGGAGTAATTAAGCCTAGGGATAAATTTACCAAGGTAGTTTTACCTGATCCAGATTTTCCAATTATACCAATTGGCATTCCTTTTGTGATTGATAAGTTTATATTTTCTAATATTTTTTTATTATTATTGTATGAAAATTCTACATTTGAAAATTTTATAGAATCTAAATTATCATTTAAGTATTTTACTTTGTTTTTATTATTATTGTCACGTGATTTAATAAATTCATTATAAATGTTATTAAAGAAAGGAATAGCAAATCTAAAATTTTGAGAAGAAATTAAAATTCTATTAATTGCTGGTAGCATTCTAAAGAAAGCAAAACCAAAAAGACCAACTTTAGTAATAAATAAATCGAGACTGTTATCAAAATTAAGTGTAAAAAAAATAAAAAAAAGTAGAGCTACAATAGCTGATAAATCTATCATAAGTTTTGGAATATTTTCAAACCACGATTGCAGCCTTCCATAAATAGATGACTGAAAATTAAATTCTTTAAATTTTTCTTTAAAAAAATTTTCAGCACGATATATTTTAATTTCTTTTATTGAGGTAAATGTTTCTTGAACATTTTGTATTTTTAAGTCATCAGCTATAATTCTTTTAGCACCCCAATGCTTAATTTTATTTTTAATTAAAATGTAGTAAAAAAAAAAGAAACTTAATAAGGTTAAAGAAATTAAGAAGAAGGCTTTATGATCAACATAGATCAAAACGATGCTTAATGATATCAATAATAAAACCTCTGATATTAAAACTATAAATGGGGTTAACATTAAAGTTTGAAGGTTTTTAAGTTCAATCATAATGTTTTTAATAATTGAAGAAGAATTTTGTTCTATGTGGTAAATCATTGGTTGATTTAAATAATTATTGTACAGCATTAATGATAACTTATTAACTATACCGTATGTAAATTTTTCTTGAAGAAATGATGAACATAATAAGTATAAAGTTTTAATTATAAAAAAAATTAAAAATATAAGGCTAAATAAAATTAATAACTCATTTTTATTAATTTCATTAAAATTGAAAAAATCAAAATTAAATATTTGTTTTAATGAATTTTCATCTAATATAATTATAGATATAAGAGGAATTATTAAAGAAACTCCAATTGCTTCAAAAATTGATCCAATAAAAAGAAGCAATATGATAATATAAAAAAAAAATTTATCGTAAAATATAATGATTTTATATAACTTTGATAAGATATTCATTTATAATCACTATTAAAAAATAATTATTTGATAATACTATAAGTTATGCGAGATAAAAAGATAATTAATTGGGGTATAATTGGTCCAGGAAGAATAGCAAAGAGATTTGCAGATGGAATACAAGACTCGAGGTTTAATAGATTATTAGGTATAGCAAGTAAAAATAAGTTAAGACGAAAAAAATTCAAAGATGATTATTCAATAAACAAAAATTATGTTTTTGATAATTATAAACAAATATTAAAATGCAAAGATATTGATGCTGTATATATTTCTCTAACAAATAATTTACATAAAAAATGGATACTGGAGTCTTTAAAAGCAAAAAAACACACTCTTGTGGAAAAGCCTTTTGTCTTAACATTAGAGGAAGGAAAAGAGATTAAAGAAATTTTAAAAAATAATAATTATTTTTTTATGGAAGGATTAATGTATCGTTTTCATCCGCAGTATAAAATTCTAAAGAAGTTATTAAATGAAAAAGTTATTGGGAATATTGTAAAAATAGAATCAAGTTTTGGATACAAAGATAGTAATAGAAAAAAACTTTCCCGATTATACGATAAAAAACTAGGGGGCGGCTGTATTTATGACATTGGAATATATCCAATTTCATTTTCAAGTTTTATTAACAAAATTTTAATTAATAAAAAAAATAAAATTAAAATAATTAAAAGCAAGGGTGTTATAAAAAAAAATGGTATTGAGGTGGAAGCAATTGGAACTTTTTTATTAAATAATAAATTAAAATTAAACTTAAGGTGTTCTTTTATAAAAAAATTAAAGAATACATGCACATTAATAGGTGAAAATGGGAAAATTATAATTAATGACCCTTGGACTCCTGGCAAAAATGGTGGCTATCATGAAACATCTATTATAGTTAAAAGAAATTTATATGAAAAAATATATTTAACAAAATCTAATAAACATTTATTTTCTTTTGAAATTGATTACTTTTATAAAAAAATCTTTGAAAAAAATAATATAAATAAATTCCCTTATGTTTCTTTTGATGAAAGTTTTGAAAATTTAAATTTTTTAAATAAATGGAAAAAAAGCTTATAATATAAATGCCTAATAAACCTCTAGTCTCAATTGGCATACCTATTTATAATGCTGAACACAATATAGTATCATTAATTGATTTTTTTCTTTCTCAAAGTTACGAAAATTTTGAATTAATAATTTCAGATAATTGCTCAAATGATAAAACTGTTTCAATAATTAAAGATAAGTATTTACCAAATAAAAAAATTAATTTTTTTCAACAAGATAAAAATTATGGAGCAACTAATAATTTCAATTTTGTAATCGAAAACAGTAATGGAAAATACTTTATGTGGGCATGTCATGATGATAAATGGAATTTTGATTATATTAAAAATGGTGTTAAAGAACTAGAAAAAAATGAAGACTGCATTACTGTAGTTGGAATAACTAAAATTTATGATAAAAAAAATAAATTGAGAATAAAATACTCAGAATATTATGAACTTAATGGAAGTAAAAAAGATAGATTAAAAAAGTTTTTAAGATATAATTATAGTGATCATTTAATTTATGGAATACACAGGTTAAAAATAATTAAAAATTTTAAATTAAAAACTAATTTTTTTAGTCCTGAAATATATTTTTTATTTAATATACTTTGCCATGGTAAAATAACTGGATCTAAATTTCTAGAGTTTAATAAATATGAAGAGTTTAATTATTCAAAAAAACAACTCAAATATATCAAAGGAAATAATAGGAAAAGACAAGCCATACAATATAACTTAAGAGAGAATTTTTATACAAGACATGGAATGATGCTAACAATAATAGTAAAAATAATTTTAAACTTTAATGTGCTTACGTCATTATCTTTAATTTTACAAATTTTACTTTTTAAAAATCCTATTTTAAGATTAATAAAAATCTACCCTCAAAATTCAAAAAATACGACTGAAATTAATTAAAATCTTTTCTAAATATTTTAAAATTTTCCAAAAATAAGACATCAATATTTCTGCGATTTAAGGATTCTATTGCATCAGTAGGTGTGCACACAATAGGCTCTTCGTGATTATTAAATGAAGTGTTTAGTATTGCTATCTCACCTGATATCTTAAAAAACTGTTTGAGAATTTTGTAATGTTTAAAATTATTAGATTTTCTAATTATCTGAGGTCTTGCAGTTTGATCAACATGGACAGCTGCGGGGCATTTTTTAACAAAATTTTTTTTACACTTATATGTAATAGTCATAAAATCTGCAGCAAATTGATTGCTTTTCCATTCCTTAAAACAATCTTTTGCTTTTTCTTCAATTGTAACAGGAGCAAAGGGCATAAACTCACTCCTGTTCAATCTTTTATTAAGCCATATATTCACTTTTTTATCTTTTGCATGATAGATTATAGATCTATTTAGCAAAGCTCTAGGTCCATACTCCATTCGCCCACTAAAGAAACCGATTGGTCTATTTTTTGATAACTCTTTGTGGATCTCCAAAGCTATATTATTCATATAAGTGTATTGTATTTTGTTATTATCTAAAAATAATTTTAATTCATTATTAGAATATGAATTACCCAAAGCTACAGATGATAAAAATTTAGGTTTAATTTTTTTTATTTGTGATAATTCAGCATAAGAACTCCCAACACTCAAACCCTGATCACCCATAGCGGGATGAATATATAAATTTTTTACATTATGTATCTCGTTAATTCTTTGATTTAACTTTACGTTAGCAAAAATTCCACCTGAAAGACAAATATTAATTTTTTTATTTTTTGGAAGAAGACTTTTTATCCATTTCAAAATATATTTCTCAAGAATGTACTGAGCAGCATATGATACATCTTCTTTAGAATATTGTTTAATTTTTTTATAAAAATTAGGTATGTGTTTTTCTTCACAAAAAAAAGGTTGATAATCATCTCCAATTATAAAAGAAAATTTACTCTTTTTAAACTTTATGAATGTTTCGAAATATTCTATTAAATTGGTTTTTTTTCCATAAGCTGCTAAACCAGTAATTTTGCCTTCATGTTTTTCTGGCTTAAATCCTAGCGCAGAAGTAACATTTGAATAGAAATAACCTAAACTATCAAATGTAGAATTGCTGCTAAGTAATATTAATTTATTATTTTTATAAGAATAGCAAGTACTTGATAAAAAATCTCCCTTACCATCAGCAGTAAAAACATATGCATCATGAAAAGGTGAGGTAAATAATGCGCCAGCGGCGTGAGATAAGTGATGATCCTGAAATTTAAGTTTTTTTAAAAAATTATTTTTTTTTGCAAATTCTTTAATTTCATTAATATGTTTTTTGATCCATTTTTTTTCAGTTTTATATCTATGATCAATGATTTTATGTATTTTTTTATCATTATATTTTTTTTTTAAATTATTTATTGATCGATCTACAGAAGGATTATGAGAATTATTAGCAACTCCAAAAGTAATTAAATCTAAAGATTTAAAAGTTAATCCGTATTTATCAAAAATATATTTAATAGATTTCTTTGGCAATCCTTTAAAATCTTTATTTCTATTCAATCTCTCTTCATGGATAGCGCAAATTAACTTGCCATTTATTATTAAAGAAGCACTTGCGCCTAAGTTATTTGATATACCTAATATTTTCATTTTTAATAAGCTAATAAGTTTTTAAATTTAACATCTTTTGATAACTCTTCAAAAGTTCCAGAATTAATAATTTGAGAATCATCAAGCACTATTATTTTATCAAAATGAATAAGATTTTCTACTCTATGAGTAATATTAATAACAGTCTTATCTTTATAAGTATCAAGTATTGAATTTATAATATTTTTTTCAGTTTCAGAGTCAAGAGAGCTTGTAGCTTCATCGAAAATTAATAAAGGCTTATCTTGATACAAGGCCCTAGCAATACCAATTCTTTGTCTTTGACCACCTGATAACTGAACCCCTCTTTGACCAATTTTACTGTTAAAATCATCGTTTAAAGTATTTATAAACTCATTAATATTAGCAACCTCAATAGCTTTTTTAAATCTATTCATATCAATTTCATTAAAATTATTAGAAAAAGTAATATTTTCTAGTACCGTTGTATCGAAAAGAAAAATATTTTGAGGAATATATGCTATATTTTCTCTCCAACCTTTTGCATTTTCAGATTTTATTTTTTGCATATCTACACTTATCAACCCCTCACTTGGATGAACCAAACCGGTTAAAATATCAATTAATGTAGATTTGCCTGAACCTGTTTTTCCCACAATTCCAGTTTTTGAATATTTATTTATTACTAAATTAATTTTTTTGAGAGCAAAACTTTTTTTACTATCATATTGATAAGATAAGTTGTCAATTTTAATAAAATCATCAAAAGTAACTTTCAATATTTTGCTGGCCTGACTATTCTGTTTTTTTGCAGTTGATAATTCCTGTTTAATAGAATTAAAAGCAGAAATATTACCTTTAATAGTCGCTATAGATGCAAATATCTGCTGAAAAGCAGGTAAAATTTTAAAACCCGCTATACCAAATACAGCCAAAGTTGGTAATAATTTATTAAGTCCTGAATTATTTAAAATTAATAAATAGATTATTAAAAATAACACAGATCCTATAGCCACTAGTTCGGCAATAAACTTTGGTAATTGTGCCATAGCTTGATTATTTGAAGACGTATAAGCAAAACGTGTATTTGAAGAAGAAAATTGATTTAAAAATAAAAAAAAATTATTATTAATAATTAGCTCTTTAATTCCACCAAAGGCTTCTCCAATTAAATTATACCTATTTTTATTAAGATTTGATATCTCAACACTATTTATGTAAAGTTTTTTTCTTAATAACAAAAAAATTGATAAATAAAATATTCCAAAAATTATTAAAGTAATTATAGCTACATTAAAATTATAAAATAATAATGCTACTACCATAAATGAAGTTAATATTAATTTATTATTCAAGTGCAATAATGGCTGTATAATTCCCCCTGTTAACCTTTTGACTTCCTCAAATATTTTTCTGGAAAATTCATTAGAAGAATTTTTAGAATGAAATAACCAATCTTGATTCAAATAATGACTAAATAAAGAAATACTTATTTCAGCACCAACTTTTTGACTATATCTTAATAATCTCCAAGTAGTAAATAACGATACAATTACTGATACAATGAAAAGAGAAAAGACAATTAAGGATAAAAATATCATAAAATCATTATCATTTTTAAAATTAAAATAATTATAAATTTTATGAATTAATGGACTTTCATTTATAAGCGATGTATCTGAAACGATTGCCATAAAAGGCGCTATTGATGCTATACTTATTAATTCAAAAATAGACATTATAATAATTAAAAATTGTATGATTATCAGTTTTTGTAATTGTTTTTTTGATAGGATATTCAAAAAATCTATTAAGAAAGACATTACTAGGCTGAGGCAATTTTGTTATTTAAATTTTTGAATTTACCCCTACAGTCAACTATTAATTTTGAATATTTTTCAATTAATTTATAAGGAAAATTATCATGATCTGTAATAAGAACTACGCAATCAAATTTTTTTAATTTTTCCTTAGTTACCTTTATGCTTTTCATTTTGAAATTATAGTTACGAGAAGTTTTTAAATAAGGGATAAATGGGTCCGAATACTTTACTGATCCTACTTTAGTTTTTATTATTTTTAGAATTTTAAAAAAAGGTGACTCTCTTGGATCATCAACATTTTTTTTATATGAGGCTCCTAAAAGTAGAATTTTAGACTCTGCTAATTTGATTTTATTTTTTTTTAAAATTTGAAATGTTTTATCAACCACATATTTTGGCATAGAATTATTAATTTTGGCTGATAATTCTATAAAATTTGCCTTTGTATTATTCTTATTGGCAATCCAAGATAAATAATAAGGATCAATAGGTATACAGTGCCCACCTAGTCCAGGGCCTGGATAGAAGGCACTAAAACCAAAAGGCTTAGTACTGGCTGCATTTATAACATCGTAAATATTTATTCCTAATTTATCAGTAATAATTTTCATTTCATTAACAAGGCCTATGTTTATAGATCTGTATATATTTTCATATAATTTGCTTAATTCAGCTATTTCTAGTGATCTTACTTGAACAACTCTCTTAACTACTTTTCCATAAAGTAGTGATGAGATTAATCTACAGATGCTGGTAGCGCCAGATACTAATTTAGGAGTTTTTATCAGATCAAAATCTTTGTTTCCCGGGTCCTGCCGTTCTGGAGAATATGAAATAAAAAAATCACTCCCGATTTTGTATTTTAATTGATTAATAACAGGAATAATAATTTCTTTTGTAGTTCCAGGATAAGTAGTGCTTTCTAAAATTAATAATTGTCCCTTTTGTAAATAATTTTTAAGTTCACTCAAAGCGTTATTAATATAACTCATATCAGGTGTATTGAGTCTCGTGAGAGGAGTAGGCAAACAGATTATAATAACATCGAGTTTAGATATAAATTGGAAATCACTAGTTGGATGAAAATTTATTTTATGTTTTTTTTTTAATTTAGATAAATTTATATAATTAATATAGCTTTTAAATGTTTTTAAATTTTTAATTTTATTTGGATCATTATCAAAACCATAAACCACAAAATCTTTTTGTAAAAATTCCTTAATCAATGGTAAACCAACATAACCAGCGCCTATTACACCAATAACTGCTTTATTATTTTTTATTTTGTCTATTAGTTTTTTTTTAAATTTCATGATTTATATAATTTAAATGAATTTAATAACATTGCGGAGCTAAAAAAGAATACAACATTTAAATAATTGTTAAAAAAACTTCCTGTTGGGATAAAAGGAAACAAGAAAATTAAACAAGAAATTAATAAACAAATTTGATAATTAGTTAAATATTCCTTCTTATAAAATACTTTACTGATAATATGCTTAAAGATCAAATAAACAAAAATGGAAAGTAACAAAATAATTGGTATAGAGCCAATTAGACCTACTTCAGATAATAATTGTAAGTAAATATTATGAGGATGGGTGTTACATGGATTCAAATCAGAAACATAATTAAAACATTCTAATCTGTATAACTTTGGGCCTATTCCAAATAGGTAATTTTCTAGAAAAATCTGAAAAGCAGTTTGATAATAATTTAAATATTGATCGGAGAAAGAGATAAAATTAACACTACTCATTTGATTATATGTATGAAGAATAAATCTTTCATAAAAGTTTTTGTTTAAAAATGTGAAAAGAGTAAGAAAAAATATTGGACTTGAAATTAACAAATATATAAACTTATTTTTTAAATTTAAGCAAAAAATCATAATTATAATTGTCATTAATATATAAAAAATACTTGCCCGTTCGTGACTTAAAAAAATAACTATTATTGACATTATTAGAAGTGATATGACTAAAAATATTTTCAAAAAACTAAGAGTATCAAATCTTAAAAATAAAATGGCTAAAAAAATCGGGATGGTTCGTGCAATAAAACTACCCAACATTACTTCCTCTCCAAATATTCCAGTCACTCTTGCATTTGAGTAAACTTGAGCTTGAATTTCCGGACCATAACCGGTCATTAAAAATATAACAATGTTAAAATTGAAAAACAATTCTATAAGTACAACTAATAAAGATAAAGAATAAGAAGTAATAAAAAAATTTAATAATAGTGAATGCCAATCAGAAAAGTTATTTAATACATAAACTATAGCTAAAGCAAACAAACCAAATCTAAAATAAAATAAACTTGATTCTAAAGACAAGATTGGATCTTTTGAAAATAATGAAATAATTATTATTAAAAAGCACCATAAAAAAAAAAGAATGGATATTTTATTTATAAAATAATAGTATTTTTTTTCTAAAATTAAAAAAATTAGAAAAATCAACGATATAATTACTGTAAATAAATCTGCAACAAAGCGACCCAAAATGAACGCTAGTGGCATTGCTGCAGTTAGTAAAAAGAGTGATTTTGCTAAATAGTTCAAACTTTTTTTCTTTTACTACTTCTAAAATAATAATAAAGATAAATTACTAAAAGATAAGCAATATTCATAAATATAAAAGAAACTAAAATGATAACCCAATAACTAGCTGACTCATAGGACTTATCTCTTACTGTAATTGAAAAAAAATTCTCTGATTTTAAAAAAAAATTAGTTGCGCTAAAACCTTTATAATAAATTAAGTTATGCTCAATTAAGGCTTTATTTAAATATAATAGTATTTCTGTATCTTTATCTTTGACTGTTTGAATAATTAAATTTATGGCATCTTGACTGAAAAATCTTTGATCAGCAAGACTATTTTGTAAAATTCTTACCTCAGATTCCAAAATTGGTTTTAATTTTTTTTTCAAAAATATAGATGCTTCTTCATTTGAATATGAATTTATTTCAGCACCATTTAGAGTATTAAATATAAAAACATCATCACTGAGATCAAAATTTATTTCTGAAAACTTTATTCTGCTAAATGACTGAAGGTGGCTTGTAATTGATCTCTTAAGGGAAGTAATTATTTTTTTGGATATTATCAAAGTATTTTTAGATGTATTGCTATCTTTCTCTTTTTTTAAAAAAATCTTATAATTATCTAAAGCTGCATAGTCTGCTATCGATTTTTTGGCATTATCAAATTCAAATTTAATTTTTATCTCTTTTAAATATTTTTTATTAATAAAACTATTCTTTAAGTAAAGATCTAAAACTGCAAAACAAATAAAATATAAGAAAATTGCAAAATAAAATCTTTTAAAATAAATACTAAATACTTTTTTTAAAATCTGCAAATTAGATTTTCCCTTTTATATATGATTATCTTTGTAAAATTTATTAAACCATTTTACAAATTTGTTAATTCCCTCACTTACTTTTACTTGAGGTTTAAAATTACTGTAGTTTTTTAGTTTTGTATTGCTGCCGTGAGTTTTATGAACGTCTCCTTTTTGAAGTTTTAATAATTTTTTTGTACTTACCTTATTACAATTTTTTTCAATCTCTTTTATAAAAAATTTTAAGGATTTAGGATTATTACTTGAGACATTAAAAATTTGATAAGGAATTTTTTGTTTTGGTTTTAAATAAATTATTTTTGTAATTCCTTGAATAACATCACTTATATACGTAAAGTCCCTAACATGATCTCCGTTATTAAATAAATTAATTGGTTTATTTTTTATAATTGACTCAGTAAATTTATATAAAGACATGTCTGGTCTGCCATATGGGCCGTAAACAGTGAAAAACCTAAGGATGGTGATTGGTAATTTGTAAATATTACTATAAGAATAAGCCATAACCTCGTTACTCTTTTTTGTTGCTGCATAAAAAGAAAGTGGATTATCTGTATTGTCTGTCTCTTTTGTTGGGTATTTTTTTGTATCTCCATAAACTGAACTAGTAGAAGCATGTATCAAGTGTTTAATTTTAAAAATTCTAGAATTTTCTATTATATTAAAAAAACCTTCAAGATTTGATTGAAAATATATTTTTGGATTTTCTATTGAATAACGAACTCCAGCTTGAGCAGCTAGATTAATTACAATGTCATATTTATTTTTTTTAAAATTGTTTGAAAGGCTAACATTATTTGAAATATCTATCTTTTTAAAAATAAAATTATCAAACTTTTTTAATTGTTGTAATCTATTTTTTTTTAAATTTACATCATAATAATTGTTTATATTATCTATTCCAAATATTTTATTTTTGCTGTTTTCTAAAAGCTTGTGGCATAAGTGATAGCCAATAAAACCAATGCAACCAGTTACTAGAATTTTCATGAAATTAGTTTGTTGGCATTTTAAATTCAGGACCTGATTGAATACTTTTTGGCCATCTTGAAGTAACAGTTTTTAATTTTGTAAAAAAGCGAACTCCCTCAATGCCGTGCATAGCATGATCACCAAATAAAGATTGTTTCCACCCTCCAAAGCTATGATAAGACATGGGAACTGGTATTGGAACATTAACTCCAACCATACCTATATTGCAGTTTGTAGTAAAATGACGGGAAACTTCCCCATCTGAAGTATAAATACTGGAGCCGTTACCATATTTATGATTATTTACTAATTCAAGAGCTTCTTCATATGTGCTGACCCTAACGACAGACAGAACTGGTCCAAAAATTTCTTCATTATATATTCTCATGTCTTTTGTTACATTATCAAATAATGTTGGGCCTAAAAAATATCCATTTTCGTAACCTTGAATTTTAATTTTTCTCCCATCAAGAACTAAATTTGCTCCTTCAGAGACCCCAATAGAAATATAGTTTTCAATTTTTTCTTTATGCTCCTTAGAAATTACTGGACCCATTTCAGAATTAGGATCAGTCCATGGTGCCACTTTTAATGTATCAGCTTTTTTTGAAATTGCTGTGATTAAATTATCTGCTATTTCTCCAACCGCTACAGCAACTGAGACAGCCATGCATCTTTCTCCTGCCGAACCATATGCTGCACCTATTATTCCATCTACTGCTTGATTTAAATTGGCATCTGGCATTACAATTAGATGATTTTTAGCGCCTCCCAATGCCTGTACTCTTTTGCCTGAAGATGCAGATCGTTCATATATGTATTTTGCAACAGGTGTAGAACCAACAAAACTTACAGATGATATTTTTTCACTATCAAGTATGAGGTTAACCACTTCTTTATCACCATTAATTACATTAAAAACACCTTCTGGAAGTCCAGCATCATAAAATAATTCAGCTAACTTTATTCCACATGACGGATCTTTTTCAGATGGCTTTAAAATAAATGAATTTCCACAAGCTATAGAGATCGGGAACATCCACATTGGTACCATTGCTGGAAAATTAAATGGTGTTATTCCAGCAGTTATTCCAAGAGGTTGTCTTATTGACCATGAGTCAATATTGCTTCCAACATTTTCAGAAAATTCTCCTTTTAATAAATGTGGAATGCCACAAGCAAACTCTACTACCTCTAATCCCCTGATAACAGATCCTTTAGCATCATCTAGAGTCTTTCCATGCTCAAGCGATACTAATTTTGCTAATGTATCTATGTTTTTTTCAAGTATTTCTTTATATTTTGATAATATTCTGGATCTTTTTAACGGTGTGTATTTAGACCAATCCTTAAAAGCTTTTTCAGAACTTTTTTCAACTTCTTTAAAATCATCAACGTTGGATAGAACAACTTTGGAGATTTGATCTCCGGTAGATGGATCTTCTACAGGTAAAAAATTTCTTGATTTGTTTGAGGCTCTTCCATTAATATAATTATTAATTTCTTTCATATTGACTCTTATATATTAATAATAAATTTCTTAAATAAACAATTATGCCAATAGCTTGCGCTAACATGAAAGGAAAGCTACCAATATGATATGCATATATCAAAGTAATTATACCTCCTATTAAGCTGCACCACCAAAAAGCTATAGGTATAACACTTGATTTGTTTTTTTCTGAATAAAACCATTGAACTATCCATCTACTAAAAAAAATCAGCTGCCCAAATGTTCCGAATGAAATCCAGAGGAACTCAGAAAATGATAAATTGCTTAAACCTAATATATCTAATATAAAATTCATTTATTGCTTTTAATCATCTTTTTAACTTTAATTATATCTTTTATTCCCGCAATAAGTCTTAAGAGAGTGCCATATTTAGATTTACCATGCAGCCTTGGTCTATGCTCTACATCAACAAAAAATGTTTCATAACCAAAACCGTTAAATAAAGCTGGTAAAAATCTATGCATACCATCAAAATATTGAAAACTCAAAAATACATTCTTGTTAAAAACTTTAAGGGAGCATCCTGTATCTTTGCATTTATCTTTAAGTATTATTAATCTAATTTTATTAGCTATTTTAGATGAAATAACTTTTATTAGATTATCTTTTCTTTTAACACGTAAACCGCCCACCAATTCGATTTTATGATTTTGGTCGAAGATATTTAATAGTTTTGGAATGTCTTTTGGATTATTTTGACCATCTCCATCAAGTGTAATAATTGTATCAAATTGAGATGTCTTTACACCTTTATAAATTGAATAACTTTGCCCTTTTCTTTTTTTATTTTGTAAAATTTTTAGTAATTTATTATTTTTATTACTTATTAACTTTAGTGTTTGATCATTGCTAAAGTCGTCTACCAAAATTATTTCATAAGAATCATATTCTTTTAAAGCTAAAAAAATTTCATTTATAAGAGGTATGATATTTTCCTCCTCATTATAAAGAGGAATAACAATTGAAAACATTAAAAATTATTTATTATATTATTAATGAAAATAAAGAAAAAAATCCTGGCAACGACCTACTCTTCCATGCCTTAAGACAAAGTACCATCGGCGCTAACAGCTTTCACGGTCGAGTTCGGAATGGGATCGGGTGTTTATCTGTTGCTATTGTCACCAGGAAATCTTTAGTTACAAAACTTTTCTCTGTACGATATTGTAATCAAGCCAATCGAGTTATTAGTATTAGTAAGCTTCATGCATTGCTGCACTTCCACATCTAACCTATCAACGTGGTGGTCTTCCACGGCTCTGATGGGGAAATCTAGTATTCAGGTGGGTTTCCCGCTTAGATGCTTTCAGCGGTTATCCTGTCCGTACATAGCTACCCAGCGATGCTCCTGGCGGAACAACTGGTACACCAGAGGTACGTTCATCCCGGTCCTCTCGTACTAGGGACAAATCCTGTCAAATTTCCAACTCGTATAGCAGATAGGGACCGAACTGTCTCACGACGTTCTGAACCCAGCTCACGTACCACTTTAATTGGCGAACAGCCAAACCCTTGGGACCTTCTCCAGCCCCAGGATGTGATGAGCCGACATCGAGGTGCCAAACACCCCCGTCGATATGGACTCTTGGGGGGTATCAGCCTGTTATCCCCGGCGTACCTTTTATCCGTTGAGCGATGGCCCTTCCACTCGGAACCACCGGATCACTATGACCGTCTTTCGACTCTGCTCGACATGTACGTCTCGCAGTCAGGCAGGCTTTTGCCATTGCACTCTAAAGCTGATTTCCGACCAGCCTGAGCCTACCATCGCGCGCCTCCGTTACTCTTTGGGAGGCGACCGCCCCAGTCAAACTACCCACCATACAGGGTCCCACATCCAGATAATGGATGATGGTTAGATATCAAAAAAATAAAGGGTGGTGTTTCATCTTTTGACTCCACAAAAGCTAGCGCCTCTGCTTCGAAGTCTACCACCTAGCCTACACATTATTTTTCTAATACCACTGTAAAGCTATAGTAAAGGTGCACGGGGTCTTTCCGTCTAACTACACGTACTCCGCATCTTCACGGAGAATTCAATTTCGCTGAGTTGATGTTGGAGACAGCGGAGAAATCGTTACGCCATTCATGCGGGTCAGAACTTACCTGACAAGGAATTTCGCTACCTTAGGACCGTTATAGTTACGGCCGCCGTTCACCGGGGCTTCATTTTAGAGCTTGCACTCCACCATTTAACCTTCCGGCACCGGGCAGGCGTCAGTCCCTATACATCGTCTTACGACTTAGCAGAGACCTGTGTTTTTGATAAACAGTCGCTTCTCCCTATTCTGTGCCACCATTAGTTAGTTGCCTAAAAAATGGTCTCTCTTATTCCGAAGTTACAAGAGCATTTTGCCGAGTTCCTTCAACATCATTCTCTCAAGCGCCTTGGTATACTCTACCTTCCTACCTGTGTCGGTTTAGGTACGATCTATAATCTGAGGCTATTTCCAGGAACCACTTCACAGCATTTTCAATCCAATAAGAAAAAACTATTTATGTGATCCGTCAACTCTCAGAAGGTACAGGAATATTAACCTGTTTCCCATCGACTACGCATTTCTGCCTCGCCTTAGGGGTCGACTAACCCTGCGCAGATTAACTTTACGCAGGAAACCTTAGGATTTCGGCGAGAGTGTCTCTCACACTCTTTATCGCTACTCATGTCAGCATTCGCACTTCTGATACCTCCAATATTTTTTACAAAACATCTTCGACGGCTTACAGAACGCTCCGCTACCCCTTGTAATTATCGCAATAATTACAAAGTCACAGTTTCGGCAAATGGCTTTAGCCCCGTTACATCTTCGTCGCGGAAAAACTTATTTAGAACAGTGAGCTGTTACGCTATCTTTAAAGGATGGCTGCTTCTAAGCCAACCTCCTGCCTGTCTTGGTCTTTCTACATACTTTCCCACTTAGCCATTATTTGGGGGCCTTAACTGGTGATCTGGGCTGTTTCCCTCTCGACTATAGACCTTAGCACCTATAGTCTGTCTGCTGTGCATAGAGTATCGGTATTCAGAGTTTGGTTAGGTTTGGTAGGAATCGCTTCCCCCTAGCCCATCCAGTGCTTTACCCCCGATATCATTCACACAACGCACTACCTAAATAGTTTTCGCGGAGAACTAGCTATAGCGGAATTTGGTTGGCCTTTCACCCCTTAACACAAGTCATCCAAAAACATTTCAACGTTTCCTGGTTCGGTCCTCCGATGCATGTTACTGCATCTTCAACCTGCTCATATTAAGCTCATCCCGCTTCGAGTCTAATCCGTACAACTAACGCCCTATTAAGACTTGGTTTCCCTACGCCTACACCTCACGGCTTAAGCTTGCTGCACAGACTAAGTCGCTGACCCATTATACAAAAGGTATGCCATCACTTCTCAAGGAAGCTCTGACTGCTTGTAGGCATTCGGTTTCAGATACTATTTCATTCCCCCTATCGGGGTGCTTTTCACCTTTCCCTCACGGTACTAGTTCACTATCGGTCATCAAGGAGTATTTAGGCTTGGGAAGTGGTCTTCCCATATTCAGACAAAATTTCACGTGTTCCGCCCTACTCGAGAACAAATTTACTTTTTACCTATACGGGACTATCACCCACTATGGTCTTACTTTCCAGAAAGTTCTAGTTATTATAAATTTGTTACTGGCCTGGTCCGCGTTCGCTCGTCACTACTAACGGAATATATTTCTTTTCCTCTAGCTACTAAGATATTTCAATTCACTAGGTTTCCTCTTATTGACTATGTATTTATCAATAAGTAACTCTTAAGAGTTGGGTTTCCCCATTCGGATATCTAAGGATCAAAGTGTGTTGACAACTCCCCTTAGCTTTTCGCAGCCTGCCACGTCCTTCATCGTCTCTTGATGCCAAGGCATCCACTAAATGCCCTTTTGCGCTTGATTGCAATTACGTACAGAGAAAAATTTTGTACGTATTTAAATCAAAAAAATTTATTTTGATCAGTTAAAATTTCATATTTACAAATTAAAAGAAAAAATAAGATATATTAGAAGTTTTGGTGGAGGATAGCGGGATCGAACCGCTGACCTCCTGAATGCAAATCAGGCGCTCTCCCAGCTGAGCTAATCCCCCTGTTATTGGTGGGCCGAGGAAGACTTGAACTTCCGACCTCACGCTTATCAAGCGCGCGCTCTAACCAACTGAGCTACCAGCCCAATATAATTAAATAAGCACCCAGTACTAGCTAATAATTTAAAGAGATAGATAGACAACAATCCGGATAATTAGCGAACTAATTATCAATATCCTTAGAAAGGAGGTGATCCAACCGCAGGTTCCCCTACGGTTACCTTGTTACGACTTCGCCCCAGTCGCTGACCCTACCGTGGACGGCTGCTTCCTTGCGGTTAGCGCACCGGCTTAAGGTAAAACCAACTCCCATGGCGTGACGGGCGGTGTGTACAAGGCCCGAGAACGTATTCACCGTAGCACGCTGATCTACGATTACTAGCGATTCCAACTTCATGGACTCGAGTTGCAGAGTCCAATCCGAACTGAGATGGTTTTTTGGGATTAGCTTTATCTTGCGATATTGCTGCCCTCTGTCACCACCATTGTAGCACGTGTGTAGCCCAGACCGTAAGGGCCATGAGGACTTGACGTCATCCCCGCCTTCCTCCAGCTTATCACCGGCAGTTTTTCTAGAGTGCCCAGCATAACCTGATGGCAACTAAAAATGAGGGTTGCGCTCGTTGCGGGACTTAACCCAACATCTCACGACACGAGCTGACGACAGCCATGCAGCACCTGTGTGTATGCCAGCCGAACTGAAGAATTACGATTCTGTAATTCAAACATACCATGTCAAGGTCTGGTAAGGTTCTTCGCGTTGCTTCGAATTAAACCACATGCTCCACCGCTTGTGCGGGCCCCCGTCAATTTATTTGAGTTTTAATCTTGCGACCGTACTTCCCAGGCGGAGTGCTTAATGCGTTAGCTTCGACACTGAAACTATTGTCCCAGCGACTAGCACTCATCGTTTACTGCGTGGACTACCAGGGTATCTAATCCTGTTTGCTACCCACGCTTTCGTATCTCAGCGTCAAAAATGGCCTAGTTAGTCGCCTTCGCTTCTGGTATTCTTTCCAATATCTACGAATTTCACCTCTACACTGGAAATTCTACTAACCTTTACCAAATTCTAGATCACTAGTTTTAAATGCAGTTCCTGGGTTGAGCCCAGGGATTTCACATCTAACTTTTTGATCCGCCTACATACGCTTTACGCCCAGTGATTCCGAACAACGCTAGCCCCCTTCGTATTACCGCGGCTGCTGGCACGAAGTTAGCCGGAGCTTCTTCTTCAACTAATGTCATTATCATCATTGATGAAAGAGTTTTACAACCCGAAGGCCTTCTTCACTCACGCGGCATTGCTGGATCAGGGTTTCCCCCATTGTCCAATATTCCCTACTGCTGCCTCCCGTAGGAGTCTGGGCCGTGTCTCAGTCCCAGTGTGGCTGATCATCCTCTCAAATCAGCTATAGATCGTAGCCTTGGTGGAGCAATTACCTCACCAACTAGCTAATCTAGTGCGGGCTCATCTGAAGGCGATAAATCTTTCTCTTTGCAGACACATCCGGTATTAGCTACAGTTTCCCGCAGTTATTCCGAACCTTCAGGTAGATTCCCACATGTTACTCACCCGTGCGCCACTAAATCCGAGGATTTCGTTCGACTTGCATGTATGAGGCATGCCGCCAGCGTTCGTTCTGAGCCATAATCAAACTCTTAAGTTAAGTAAATTTGACCGAAGTCAAAAATTACGGAACGTCCGTTAAAGCGGAATACTTCTTGTATAAACAAAAGTATTTGTTGATACGTATTCCACTAACATTCGTAAAATTTAAATTACAAATTGTTGTCTACGTATCTCTTTATTATCTTATTAACAAATTAAAGAGCATAAAAACCCTTAAATAATTTATTATAATAAAAAACATAAAGGAATTTAAACTTTTTTTTCAAAAAGAATTCATGGATATAAAGGTAATGATTTTGCCTGTCAACTGCAAAAAAAATAAAAAAACCCTATATTTCTTCAAATTTTAAGGCTAGTTTGACAACTAATTCATTTAAAAAAAATCATTCATATTATAAATAAATTAATCAAAATATCAAAAAAAACTAATGAAAAAAAAAATATTAATTGCCGGCGGAATTGGTTTTATTGGCTATCATTTATGCGTTAAACTTCTAAAAAAAAACAATGTGATTGTTGTTGATAATTTATCTACAGCTAACAAAAATAATTTAATATTGCTAAAAAAATTTAAAAATTTTAAATTTATTGAAAAAAATGTTCAAAATAAATTTAAATTGAAATGCGATGAAATATATAATCTTGCCTGTCCAGCCTCTCCATTAAAGTATCAAAAGAACCCTATAGATACAATTAAAACAAATATATTTGGAACAATTAACTTATTAGAAATTGCTAAAACTAATAATGCAAAAATATTTCAAGCTTCAACCAGTGAAGTATACGGTGATCCATTGGTACATCCGCAGAAAGAAGATTATAAAGGTAACGTAAATACAATTGGTATTAGGGCTTGTTACGATGAGGGTAAAAGATTAGCAGAGTCTATCTTCTTTGATTACAAAAGAACTTATAACATAAATATAAAGATAGCTAGAATATTTAATACTTATGGTCCAAATATGAATTCAGATGATGGAAGAGTGATGAGTAGCTTTATTATTTCTGCAATTAATAATAAATCATTAAAAATTAATGGTGATGGGAATCAAACTAGATCATTTTGTTATGTTAATGATACAGTCAACGGCATAATTAAACTAATGAATTCAAATTCAAAAATAAGTGGTCCCGTAAACTTGGGATCCACTAAAGAAATTTCAATGAATTACTTAGCTAAAAAAATAATTTCTTATACCGGTTCTAAAAGTAAAATTATTCATATGAATAAAGTTGCAGATGATCCAATAAAAAGAAAACCAAATATAAGTTTAGCAAAAAAACTATTAAAATGGGAAAATCAAACAACACTTGAGGAAGGTATTAAAAAAACAATAAGATATTTTAAGAATTTATGAAACTTACTGTAATAATTCCCTGCTATAATGAAGAAGGTACAATTAATGAACTAGTAAATAGAGTAATTAATAACAAATATAGCAATAAAGAAATAATTATTGTTGACGACTGCTCAACAGATAAGTCCAGAGAAATAATAGCAAAGTTTGAAAATGAAAAAGATTTTAAAATTATTTACCATAAAAAAAATATGGGTAAAGGTTCCTGCATCAAATCAGCTATAGAAAAAGCCTCAGGTGAAATATGCATAATTCAGGATGCAGATCTTGAATATGACCCAAAAGAACATTTAAAAGTTATTAATCCAATTCTGCAAAATAAAGCAGATGTCGTTTATGGATCAAGGTTTAAAGGTGGTGAGGTTTCAAGATCAGTTTATTTCTGGAATAGGATGGGCAATTTTGTTTTAACTACATTGTGTAATATTTTTATTAATGCCAATTTGACCGATATGGAAACTTGTTTTAAAGCTATTAAGACCGATAAATTAAAGAAAATTGAAATTAAAGAAAAAAGATTTGGTTTTGAGCCTGAAATTACAATTAAATTATCAAAACTAGGATGCAAATTTTACGAAGTAGGAATTTCTTACTATGGTAGAGAATATCATGAAGGCAAAAAAATTACTTGGATAGATGGAATAATGGCAATTAAATGTATATTTAAATATTCTTTATTTAAATAATTTTTTTAAAAAATTAAATCTCTTATTGATTTTCATCAACTTAATTGGTTGCGGGAGTAGGATTTGAACCTACGACCTTCAGGTTATGAGCCTGACGAGCTACCGGGCTGCTCCATCCCGCGATTTGAAATAGCCTGATATTACTATCAGGGTTTAATTACAACAAAAAAAATATGGTAGCGGAGGAGGGATTTGAACCCCCGACATCACGAATATGAGCCGTGCGCTCTGACCAACTGAGCTACTCCGCCAAAGGTTAAATTTTAAACACTAAAAGACTCCCCACAACCACAAGTACTTTTTTCGTTTGGATTATCAAAAACAAATCTTGAGGCAAGTTTATCTTCTCTATAATCCATTACAGAGCCTAATAGAAACATTGTGGCTTTTGGATCAATTAATACTTTTGCTCCATCTTGATCAATAATTTCAAAATTTTTAAAATCAGATGATTTACCAAAATCTAATTTATATGCATATCCGCTACAACCAGACTTATCTACTCCAATCACAACAGAGTCCATGCCATTAGGAGCGTTTGTAATTATCTTTTTAATTTGTTCAGTTGCCTTTGACGTTATTGATAGGACATTATTCATATTCTTATTATAAATTAAATTAAAAAATATCCAAAGCAAGTTTTGCTTCTTCGGACATTAAATCTTTATGCCACTTTGGATCCCAAACTAAAGTAACTTCAATTGAATTTAGATTTGATAATTTTTCAACTGATTTTCCTACACTTTCGGGCATAGTTCCTGCAACAGGGCAGTTTGGATTAGTTAAGGTCATTTTAATTTTAATGTCGTTATTATCATTAATCTTAATTTCGTATATTAAACCTAGATCATATAAATTGACTGGTATTTCAGGATCAACGACAGTCCTAATACATTCTATGACTTGTTCTTGATTAATTTTATTGGTGATATTTGATTTGTTGAACTTTTTTATATAACTTGATTTTTTATCTGGTAAAAAATCTTCTAATTGTTTTTCTTCCATTAGTTATAATAAGATTTTTGTTATTTCATGAATAGAGTCTATAAAATAATCAACATCATCTTTTGTATTATAAACTCCAAATGAAATTCTAGAAGTTCCTGTAACATTAAACTGTTTCATAAGAGGTTGGCAGCAATGATGTCCTGTTCTTATTGCTATGTTTTTTTTATCTAACATTGCACCTAAATCTGAATTATGTACTCCCTCGATATTAAAAGAAATAATTGCACCTTTGTTTTTACTTGATCCATATATTTTTATATTATTGAATTTTGAAAGTTTTTCATAAGCATAATCATGAAGTTTCATTTCATGATCATAGATAACATTTGGATCAACTTCATTCATAAAATTTAATGAAGAGGAAAATCCAATAACTGGTGCAATAGGAGGGGTACCTGCCTCAAATTTTTCGTAACCATTTGCATATGTGCTTTTATCAATATCTACATCATGAATCATTTGCCCTCCTCCTTGGTAAGGAGTAAATTCATCTATCCACTTATCTTTCATATACAATATGCCAAGGCCTGAAGGTCCATACATTTTATGTGCAGAAAAAACATAAAAATCAGGATCTAAATCTTTTAAATCAACTTTTTTGTGAGGAGCAAATTGACAACCATCTAATAGTAGCGGTATTTTCATTTTTTTGGCAATTTCTTTTACTGTATCAAAATTCGTTATTGATCCTGTAACATTTGACATGTGGGTTAATGTAATTAATTTAGTTTTTGTATTAATTTTATGATTTAATTCGTCATAATTAATCTCACTATTTTCGTTTAGCCCTAGAGGAATAATTTTTATCTTTTTTTCAATTAAATGCCAAGGTATCAAATTAGCATGGTGCTCAAGATAACTTAAGATTATTTCGTCACCATCTTGTAAAAAACTTTTAGACATACAAGATGAAATTAAATTTATACCCTCAGTAGCACTTTTAACAAAAATAATATTGTTTTCAGATGTGTTTAAATAATCTGCACTTTTTTTTCGAGCATCTTCAAATTTTTTTGTTAAATTTGAACTTAATTCATAATTACCTCTATGAATATTTGCATATTCATTTGTGTAACAGTTATTGGTGGCTTCAATCATTTCATCAACTTTTAATGCTGACGCTGCGGTATCTAAAAAAACTAGATTAGGATTTTTTTTGAATACGGGAAATCTTGATTTCAAATTTGAAATATTCATTTCACTTTACTTAAGTATCTTACTAGCTTCATTTGTATTATTTCAGACATTTGTTCATTATCAATACTACTTAATTCCTCATTAATAAATGATGATATCAATAATTTTGTTGCTGCAATTATACTCATACCTCTTGATCGAAGATAAAAAATAGCATTTTCATCTATAGGTCCAATAGTAGCGCCATGACTACATTTCACATCATCAGCATATATTTTTAATTCAGGTTTAGAAAAATACGATGCATTATCAGATAAAAGTATCCCTTTGCTAAGTTGATACCCCTCTGTTTTTTGTGCCAGTTGATCGACATGAGTTTTGCTAAAGTATGTTGCTTTTGAGCGATCATTCAAAATACCTTTATAAACTTGATTACTTTTGCAATCTTCAGCTAAATGCTTAACAAATGTTTTGTTGTTAGATGTGTTATTATCTTTTAGAAAAAATATTCCTTGTAGATCCGCTTCTGAATTAGCTTCTATTAATTCTGAATAATGAAAATTTCTTACGTAGCCTTCTGAAAAATTATATACTTTTTGGGCGTACGTAGAATCTTTTTTACATGAAGAATGAGTTGTTATTATTAAATTATGATTGGTAGAATTGTCTTGAATTAGAAAATGATTTAGCTGAGAATTTTTTTCTAATTTAATTACTTTTAATATATTTGATGTAGAATTATTTTTATTTTCATATTCTTCAATAAGATTTAGGAATGATCCCTCTTCACAAATATAATTATTTTTTTGAAAAATGGTTAAATTATCATCAGTAATAATGTTTGATATTTTAATTTTTATGTTGTTATTTTTTTTTATAACAATCTTAAAACCGCTATTTAAAAATAATGAATTTAGATTTACAAAATGATCATTATTTTCAATTGTATCATTTTTAGAAAAATCATTGTAATCTTCATCTAAAATTTTAGTAATTTCAATTTTATCATCTTTAAAACTCGAACACTGGCCATTTACAGAAACTATTGAATAACTATTTTCTTGATTGTTGTTTATTACTGATGTTTCTTCAGGCATCAGATATTTATACTTAAAATCAATAAAGTTTTTTAGATTTATATTTTTAATACTTTCATTATTTTTTTTATCAAATCTATCATTTTCAAAAATATTTATTAATTTTTCTCTATGATTTTGAATATCTTTGTTTTTTGAAAAAAAAATATTATTTTTATTTTTTAAATAATTATCTTGAATATTCATTGCTGAAATTTTTGAAATCCATCTTTTTCTATTTCAGAAGCAATTTCAGATCCTCCTGATTTAACAATAGAACCATTTACCATAACATGTACATAATCTGGTTTAATATAATCCAAAAGTTTTTGATAATGAGTAATTATTAAAAATGAATTATCTTTTGTTTTAAGTTTATTAACACCATCAGTAACGATTTTAAGAGCATCAATATCCAGTCCTGAATCTGTTTCATCTAAAATAGCTAAATCTGGATTAAGAATACTCATTTGTAAAATTTCGTAACGTTTTTTTTCACCTCCAGAGAAGCCAGTATTTACTGATCTTTTAAGCATATCAATATTTATACCTAAATCACTAGCTTTAGATTTTAAAAGCTTTGCAAATGATAAATTGTCAATTTCTTCTTCGTTCATACGTTTTCTTTTTGAATTAATTGCAGAATGTAAAAATGGAGTGATATTTACTCCAGGTATTTCAACAGGATATTGAAAAGCTAAAAACATTCCTTCTTGTGCTCTTTCTTCGATATTTAAATCAAATAAATCATTATCTTTGAAATAAATTCTGCCATTTAAGATTTCGTAATCCTCTTTACCTGCTAGAACGTTTGCTAATGTGCTTTTACCAGATCCGTTTGGACCCATAATTGCATGCACTTCCCCTTTATCAATATTTAAGTTAAGTCTATTTAGAATATTTTTATTTTCAATTTTTACTGATAGATTTTTGATTTCTAAAAACATACTACCCAACACTTCCCTCAAGAGAAATAGATACAAGTTTTTGGGCTTCAACAGCAAATTCCATTGGAAGTTCTTGTAAAACTTGCTTGCAGAAACCATTAACTATTAATGAAACTGCTTCTTCATGGCTTAAACCTCTTTGTCTACAGTAATAAAGTTGGTCTTCATTTATTTTAGAAGTCGAGGCTTCATGCTCAACAACTGCTGTATTATTTTTTGAGTCAATGTAAGGAACTGTGTGTGCTCCACATTTATTTCCTACTAACAAAGAATCACATTGAGTATAATTTCTTGCCTTATCTGCTTTTCTTAAAAAAGAAACCTCACCTCTGTAAGTATTTTGAGATTTACCAAGAGAAATACCTTTCGATATTATTTTACTTTTGGTATTTTTACCAATGTGAGTCATCTTTGTTCCTGTATCAGCTTGTTGAAAATTATTTGTTATTGCTACAGAGTAAAATTCACCAATCGAATTATCTCCTTTTAAAATACAACTTGGATATTTCCAGGTTATAGCAGATCCAGTCTCTACCTGTGTCCATGATATCTTACTATTTTTTCCTGCGCAAAGGCCTCTTTTGGTAACAAAATTATAAATACCACCTTTACCATCTTCATCTCCCGGATACCAATTTTGAACAGTTGAATATTTTATTTCTGCATCCTCTAGGGCAATTAATTCTACATTTGCAGCGTGTAATTGATTATCATCTCTTTTGGGAGCAGTACAACCTTCTAGGTAGCTAACATAACTACCTTTATCAGCAATAATTAAAGTTCTCTCAAATTGGCCGGTGTTTTCAGCATTAATTCTAAAATAAGTTGATAACTCCATTGGACATTTTACACCTTCTGGAATGTAGACAAATGATCCATCGGTAAACACAGCTGAATTTAATGCAGAAAAAGAATGGTCTCCAGCCGGTATAACTGATCCTAAATATTTTTTTATTAAATCAGGATGTTTCTGAATTGCCTCTCCGATAGAACAGAAAATTATGCCAAGTTTTTCTAATTCACCTTTATAGGTGGTTGCAACTGAAACACTGTCAAACACAACATCAACGGCAACTCCCGCTAATACTTTTTGTTCCTCTAGGGGAATACCAAGTTTATTGTATGTCTCTATAAGTTTTGGATCTACCTCGCTAAGATCTTTTGGTTTTTTTTCAAAACCTTTAGGCGCTGAATAATAATAAATATCTTGATAATCAATTTCAGGAAAACTAAGATTTGCCCATTTAGGCTCTTTCATTTTTTTCCATTTTGAAAATGCTTTTAGTCTCCAGTCCAGCATCCATTCTGGCTCGTTCTTTTTTAAAGAAATGAATTTAATAGTATCTTCGTTTAATCCTTTTTTTGGTTTTTCATTATCAATCTCAGTTACAAAGCCATACTTGTATTTATTTTTGCTATATGAATCTAATGTATTAAGAGTTTCCGAGTTCACAGTATATCATCTAATTCATTAATTTAAAAAATCTAGTTAATTCAACTAAAATTAAGCAAATTTAGAACTGATTTTAAATTTAAGCGGTAATCCAACCACCCCCAAGTAATTGGTCATTTTTGTAAAAAACGCATGCTTGTCCTGGAGAAGTTTTATCTAACTCTTTTTCAAATGTAAAAGTTCCGCGATTACTATTTATGTCGAGAATGCCTGGTAAATCCTCTTGGGTTGACCGTATTTTTGCTGAACAATCTAGTCGCTTAGGTTGAATATTACCACCCAACCAATTGATATTTTTGAAATTAATAACATTTTTTTTCAATTTTTCTTTTGTACCTAAAGTAATTGAATTTTGATTTTTATTTATGTCTATAACATATAAAGCTTCTTTTGAACCACTTATACCAATACCTTTTCTTTGACCTATTGTATAATTACTAATTCCTTCATGAGTTCCAAGAATATTTTTATTAGTATCATAGATTATGCCTTTTTTGTTCACACTTGGGTTTAGATTTTTAACAAGATCTCTATAGGAATCAGATGTTACAAAACAAATATCTTGGCTATCAGGCTTATCACTGACACTTAGTTTATATTCTTTAGCTAATTCTCTAATTTCAGATTTTTTGAAATCACCTAATGGGAACCTCACATAATTTAATTGTTCTTGAAGTGTTGAAAAAAGAAAAAAACTTTGATCTTTTGAAAAATCTTTTGCTTTATGCAAACTTGCATTGTTTAAAGATCCTTTTCTAATTGCATAATGTCCTGTGGCTAATGCGTCTGCTCCCATTTTTTTTGCTTCATTAAGTAAATCTGAAAATTTTACTGTTTGATTACACTTTACACAAGGCAAAGGAGTTTCTCCATTAGCGTATGAATCAACAAAATTATTGATGACTCCATCAAAAAATTTATCTTGATAATCTAAAACTAAATGTTTGAAATCATTGTTTAGAGCAACCTTTTTAGCATCGGCAATATCAATACCAGCACAGCATGATTTACTCTTAGATATGTTGGAATTATTATATAATTTTAATGTAATGCCAATTATATCATATCCTTGATTTTTTAGCATAACAGCTGCAACTGAGCTGTCTACTCCCCCGGACATTGCCACAACTACTTTCGTGTCTTTTTCAGACTTATCAAAACCAAGAGAATTCATATATTTAAAACATCTATATTTACAAAATCATATAACTTCAATATTAGCTTTATCAAATGGTAGACTTATTAATCCCTGGACCAGAAGGAAAGATAGAAGCAAAATATTCTCATAATAATAGAGATGATTCTCCAATTGTCATATTGTTACATCCCGATCCATCTAAAGGTGGTACGATGCATACTAAAATCGTATTTAAAATGTATAAAATTTTTATCAAAGCAGGATTTTCCACAATTAGATTTAATTTTAGAGGGGTAGGTAAAAGTGAAGGTGATTACGATGATGGTGAAGGAGAATTAAGTGATGCAGCATGTGTTTTGGATTGGCTACAGCAATATAACACTAATTCGAAAATATGTTGGGTAGCTGGATTTTCATTTGGCGCTTGGATTGCAATGCAGCTTCTAATGAGAAGGCCAGAAATAAATGGATTTGTTAGTGTTTCACCGCCGGCTAATTTAAGAGACTTCAGCTTTTTAGCTCCATGTCCTTCGTCTGGACTAATTATTCATGGTGATAAAGATAATATAGCATCATTTGATTCTACTAAAATATTAGTTGAAAAGCTCCATCAACAAAAAAAAGTGGATATCAGATTTAAACCTATTAAAGGAGCTGATCATTTCTACGAAAGCTTTTCTAATGAATTTGAAGATTCAATAAAAGATTATATAAATCAAACAATTGAAATAAAATAATTAGTAATGAAATTAAAGTCAGATTTTTTAAATGAAATTGATGCAAGAGGTTTTATTTATCAAGATATAGACATCGAAAATCTAGATAAAATAATTTTAAAAAATAAAATATCTGGTTACATAGGTTTTGATATTACTAGCGATAGTTTACACGTAGGTAGCTTAATTCAATTAATGCTTCTTCATTGGCTTGATTTTTATGGCCATCAATCAATTGCATTAGTTGGTGGAGGAACTACATTAATTGGGGATCCGTCTGGAAAAGATAAAACGAGAAAAATATTAACTAAAAATCAAATTGATAAAAATATAGATAATATAGAAAAAACATTTAATAGATTTATCAATCTAAATAAAAATTCTTTAATAATTAATAATTATGATTGGCTTTCAAATCTAAACTATATAGATTTTCTTAGAGAGTTTGGTTCTAAAATAACTTTAAATAAAATGTTAACTTTTGAGTCTGTTAAAAGTAGATTAGATAGAGAGCAACCATTAACAATATTAGAATTCAATTATATGCTTTTGCAAGCATATGATTTTTTGCATTTAAATAAAAATTATAATTGTATTTTACAAATGGGAGGATCAGATCAATGGGGAAATATATTGAGTGGCGTTGATTTAATAAAAAAAATTAATAACAAAAATGCATTTGGTATTACTTCACCTTTAATTACAAATAATGATGGCTCTAAAATGGGAAAAACTGCTGATGGTGCGGTATGGCTAAATAGAGATAAAATATCAAGTTTAGAATTTTTTCAATTTTGGAGAAATGTAAACGATAATGATGTTTCAAAGTTCTTGTATTTGTTCACTAAACTTCCCTTGAAAGAAATAGAAAAACTCTCAACTCTTAGAAACGAAGAAATAAATGAAGCAAAAAAAATATTGGCATATGAAGTTACCAAACTTGTAAGAGGTAAGGAAGATGCAGATGAAGCACTTGAAATTGCTGATAATATTTTTAATTCAAATATAAATGATGGAAGATTACCAAATATTTCAGAAAATAAATTGAATTTACAAGATGGTATTTTTACCATTCTAGATGCAATAGAAAAACTTGAGCTTGTTAAAAGTAGAAGTGAAATTAAAAGATTAATTAAATCTGATGGAGTAAGGGTAAACGATGAATTATATAAAAATAGCAACTTGTCACTAAAAGAATATGCAGGTTTAAAAGAAATAAAAATATCAATAGGTAAAAAGAAAATAGGAATTTTAAAAATAATTTAAAATATTTAAAAAGTAAGAGAATTTTCTAAAAAATTATTTATTTTACCATCTAAAACGTCATTTACATTAGAAGTTTCATATCCACTTCTCAAATCTTTTATCAATTTATAAGGGTGTAAAACATACGATCTTATTTGATTGCCCCATCCAATATCTTTTTTATCTTTATTTTTTATATTTTCATTTTCTTTTCTTTTTTGTAGCTCTGCTTCGTAAATCCTTGATTTAATCATTCTCATAGCATTTGATCTATTTTTATGTTGTGATCTATCACTTTGACATTGCACAACAATATTTGTTGGTAAATGTGTAATTCTTACTGCACTATCAGTTTTATTTACGTGCTGCCCCCCTGCTCCAGATGCCCTATAAGTATCTATTCTCAAATCACTTTCTTTAATTTCTATTTCAATTTTATCATCTATTTCTGGATAAACCCAAACACTTGCAAAACTTGTATGCCTTCTTTTATTGCTATCAAATGGAGAAATTCTTACAAGTCGATGTATACCACTTTCTTTTTTCAACCATCCATAAGAAAAATCCATCATAATTTTTAGCGTACAAGATTTTATTCCCGCTTCTTCACCACGCATTTCTTGTAATAAACTTACTTTACAATTTTCTTGATCCTCTGCCCATCTAAGATACATTCTTTGCAAAATCTCTGCCCAATCTTGACTCTCAGTTCCTCCAGCACCAGCATGAATTTCTATAAACGCATTAAGGTGATCAGCTTCATCATTTAATAAATTTAAATATCGAATTTTTTCAGATAATTGTAAAGTCAGCTCAACTTCATTTCTTAAATCGTCTAATAATGTTTTATCGTTGTCTTTTTGAATAAATTTATAAATTTCTTCATTTTCATTGAGTAATTTACTTAGCTTATTAAAGTCACTGATTTTATTCTCAATTGATTTTATGTTTTGAAAAATATTTTTTGCATCATTATTTTCCCAAATGTTGGGATCTGAGCTTTTAAGTTTTAATTCTTCTAATTTATTTTTAAGAGAATTATAGTCAAACTCCCCTCCTTATAAGATCAAAGTTTGATCTTATTTTCTTTAAATTTTCCTCAATTAAATCAAAATTTTCCATAGACATCTACTCTAATAAACCACCTGTTCCAGAAATGGAATTATTATTAAAATTTTCTAGTCCGCCTATAATGTTTACATTACCAGAATATGGCTCAGAACCTAGAACAAAAGGCTCGCTTATACTTCCTTCGTCATTTGATATCATTCCATTGCTTGGATCAATTCTTACAAAACTTATTCCCGACGGAATTCTAAATGGTTTTTTATTTTTATTAATTTTTATTTTTTTAGCAAAGTTTTTAAATATAGGAACAGCTACACTAGAACCAGTTTGCTTGTATCCAAGAGATTTTGGTTTATCATAGCCGACATATACACCTATAACTAAATCTGGAGTATATCCGATAAACCAGGCATCTTTATTTTGATTTGTCGTACCAGTTTTACCAGCTATGGGGACATCTAAATCTTTTAATCTTTTTGCTGTACCTCTTTGAATTACACCTTCCATCATCGAAGTGATCTGATAAGCCAAACGTGGATCAACAACTAAGTTCTCTTCTTCATATAAGTTTGGAATTTTTATTTTTGATGAAATTGACTCAACAATACATTCATTACATTTTTTTAAACTAGTATCGCGTATCTTATTTCCATTTCGATTATAAATACTTGTAATAAATTTAGTTTCAATTTTCTTACCTCCATTGGCAATAATAGCGTAAGCATTGGTAAGATCTCTTAAAGTAATTACTCCAGAACCAAGTGACATTGAAAGTTTATCATCAAAACCTTCATTTATATTAAATTTACTTGCCATTTTTAAAATATTATCCATCCCAATTCTATTAGCAAGTCTTACGGTCATTAAATTTCTAGATTTTTCAATACCAGTTCTCATTGTTGTTAATCCATAAAACTCATCCGTATAATTTGATGGCTTCCATTTTGGAAGGCCAGGACCTTGATCGACTACATAAGGCGCGTCAAGTATTAAGGTTGAAGGAGAATAACCTTCATTTAATGCAGCTAGGTAAACAATGGGTTTAAATGCTGATCCAGGTTGTCTTTTAGCTTGCGTGGCTCTATTAAATTCACTTTTGTGAAAACTATATCCTCCAGAAAGAGCTAATATATTACCATTGTAAGGGTCCATAACGATTATTGCACCATTTACTCGTGGTTCCTGTTTTATAGTGTATGAATTATTTTTTCTTTCGATATAAATTACATCACCCTCATTAAAGTCTTTATTAGAAAGCCAAATATTATCAGGGCTATTTAAATTGACAATTAATTTAACTTCAGAATTATTATATACTTCTATTTTAGATTTATATACTTTATCAACTATAACAGTTTCCCAATTCGGAAAAAAAGGATTTATTTTTTTATAATAATTTTGTTTTTTAAAAAAATTATCAAAATTAGTATTTTCTATCAAACCATGCCATCCCTGTTTTTTTTCATATTCTACCAATCCTTCAATTAGACTGAGGTTTGCATTTTTTTGAATTTCTGAATCAAGTGCAGTCTTAATTATTAAACCATCTGAATAAAGTTTTTCTTTTCCAAATTTTGAATATAGTTCTTTTCTTATTTCTTCATAAAAATAATCTGCTTCTGAAAATTTTCTGTCATTACGTTTGAAAACCTGAAGTGGTTTATTTTTATATATTAGATCCTTTTCTTTTATAAACCCATTATGATACATTCTATCAATAACCCAATTTCTTCTTTCAACGGCTTTTAAGTAATTTGTTTTTGGATTATAATTGTTTGGTGCTTTTGGTAAGGCGGCTAAAAAAGCTATTTCATGAAGTTCTAAATCATAAATAGATTTATTGAAATAATTTAAACTTGCTGTACCAATTCCATAAGAACCATATCCTAAATAAATATCATTTAAATATAATTCTAAAATAGAATTCTTATCTAAAATATTCTCAATTCTAATAGATAAAATTATTTCTTTGATTTTTCTAGAGTAACTTAATTCGTTACTTAATAATAAATTTTTCACTACTTGCTGTGTAATTGTTGAGGCTCCAACTACTCTTTTATTAGAATAAGTATTCAGAATGTTAGTAATAAGCGCTCTAAGTATTGCAATTACGTCAACTCCATAATGTCGATAAAAATTTTTGTCTTCAGATGATAAAAAAGCTAATTTGATATTTTCAGGTATTCTACCTTCAGGAATAAATATTCTTTCTTCCGAATAGAAACTTTTCAATAGTAGTCCATCTGCACTATAAATTCTTGAAGACAAATTTGGTTTATAATTTACAATACTTTCATATGATGGTAATTCTGGGGAGTATCGCCAAAGAGTGTAAAAAATTGTTGAAATTGAAATAAATGCAAATATGCATAGTAAAATTAACAATAATTTTATATAAGCAATTAATCTAATCATATTTACAAACTACATTGTGAAATAGTTAAAAATGTGACATTAGGCAAATATTATAAAATATTCAAAAAATGACTTTAATATATAAAAATTTTTACGGAGTTTCGGCATTATGTCAAAAAATATACTTATTGATACAACAAATAACATTGAAACAAGAATTGCGGTTACAGAAGATGGTAAACTAGATGATTTTGAAATTGAAACTAATAAAAAGAATGCAGTTAAAGGGGATGTTTATTTAGCCAAAATTACAAGGATAGAACCCTCTCTTCAAGCAGCATTTGTTGATTTTGGAAACAATAGAAATGGTTTTTTACCTCTCACTGAAATCCACCCGGATTACTTTAAGATACCTGCTGTAGATGAACAAAAAATAAAAGAACTTAACGATAAAATAAATAATGAAAAAGAAGATGATGATTTACAAAATTCAGATAATTTAAATGAGGTAGATGAATCTGATAATGACTATATTGAAACGAAATCTGAAGAAGAGCAAGAGAATACAGATGAAAAAACTATTTCAATAAAAAAAAGAAAAATTAAAAAATTAAGTCCGAGAAAAGAATATTATAATTATTTTAGAAAATATAAAATTCAAGATGTAATTCGACCAAAACAGGTCTTGCTTGTTCAGATCAACAAAGAGGAAAGAGGTTTAAAAGGTGCAGCACTAACAACATATTTATCATTTGCAGGACGATATTGTGTACTAATGCCAAATAGTATGAATAGTGATGGTATATCAAGAAAAATTGGAGATATAGAAGAAAGAAAAAAATTAAAGCAGATTTTATCATCAGTAGAAATACCAGAAAAAATGTCAGTAATTGTTAGAACAGCTGGCATAGGAAGATCAAAAAAAGAAATTTCAAAAGATCTCTCATTCCTAGTAAGCCAATGGAATAAAATTAGAGAAATTACATTAAAATCAGAAGCGCCAGAAATGATTCATGAAGAAGGCAATGTTTTAAAAAGAGCTATAAGAGATATGCTAAGTGAAGATGTAGAAAAAATTTTAGTTGAAGGAAAAGATGGATACGATAAAGTTAAAAAAATTACAAAAAATTTAGCACCAACATTTGTTAAAAAAGTAAAACAATACAAATCTGATGAAAACTCCCTTTTTGCTTCCAATAATATTGAAACACAAATTAATGATCTTTTTAGTCTGAATGTAAAATTAAAATCAGGTGGATCTATTGTAATCAATACAACTGAAGCATTGGTGGCGGTAGATGTAAACTCTGGAAAAAATACATCTGAGAGAAATATTGAAAATACTGCCTTAAAAACAAATTTAGAAGCTGCAGTAGAGATAGCTAGACAACTAAGATTGAGAGATCTAGGAGGCTTGGTAGTTATAGATTTCATTGATATGGATGATTATCGAAATAATTTTAAAGTAGAAAAAAGTTTAAAAACTGCCCTTGTAAGAGATAGAGCAAGAGTTCAAATTGGTAGAATAAGTATGTTTGGTTTAATGGAGCTATCAAGACAAAGATTAAGATCGAGCTTAATAGATAAATCTTTTGAAAGATGTAATTATTGTAAAGGATCAGGTTTAATTTTAAATTCTTCTTCAATAATAGATCAAATATTAAAAGTGATTAAAGAAAAAATCTCTGAAAACAAAAATACAATAATCAACGTTAAATGTAATAGTGGATTGGCAGAATATTTATTAAATAATAAAAAGAATGAGATAAATTTATTGGAAAATAAATTTGAATCAAAAATCAATTTTTATTTCGATCCACAATATTCTTTACATGATCCTTTAATTGAAATTGATGAAAATTATCAGTCCAATAATATTGAAAAAACGAATACAAAGAAAAAAAATAAAATTACTAAGTTAATTAAAAAAAAGAAGGTAATAAAAACTAAAAAAACAAAAAAAAGTATTAAGAAAAATAATTTAGATGATAATGAAATAAAAGAAGATAATAAAATTGATACCGAAAAAGATCTAAATTTAACTGAGAGTGAAATTAATGAAAATGAAGAAAAAACTGGTTGGTGGTCTTAAAAAAATATTAGTTTTTTTTTTATTTTTTATTTTTTATTTCAAAAGTGGTTATAGCTCACAAATACTAGATTACGAAACTGATGAATTTATTAATCAGATTTTACAAGATATAATTAAAGTAAATAAAATAAATAAAAAAATTAAGTTTAAAATAAATAATAGTAATGAAATTAATGCTTTTGTAGATATTAATAATATAATTAATATTAATTCTGGTTTAATACTTTATTGTTCAGACTATGTAGCACTATTGTCTGTATTAGCTCATGAAGTTGGTCATATACATCTCAACCATATTACGCATAGAAAAGAAAAAATAGAAAATATTAAAAAATATAATACTTTAGGTCTACTATCTGTAGTAGCTGGCTCAACAATAACCCAAAACCCTCAATTGTTTCAAGGAAATATTCTAGCTTCAGCCGCTTTATCAAATCAATACATCGTATTTAGTAAAGATCAAGAAATAGAAGCAGATTTATATGCGATAAAAACATTAAACTTACTTCAAACTAATTCTAAATCTATTCAACTATTATTAGAAACAATAGAGCAAAAATTATTAAATAAGGGTTTTTCAAAAGATAAACAAAGAGTTAGCACACATCCATATTTTGAAGATAGAATTTTATTAATTCAAAACTACGAAGATAATAAAGAAAATATTTTTAATGAAAGTCATAATGAAAGATTTAACTACATAAAAGCAAAATTTACAGGGTATAGTAATAATGTGGAAGTTTTAAATGAATTAAATGAACCTTTTAAAACTTATGCAGAATCAATTAAAATAGCTAGAAATGGAAATCTCAAAATGTCTTTAAAGAAGTTAAACGATATAATTAAAAAGAGTAAAAATAATTTTTTACTAGAAACTAAAGCAGATATATTATTTTCCTATGGCTATACTGAAGAAGCTACAAAATTTTATAAAAAAAATTTAAAAAAATATCCTTTAAATTATTATGCTCAAATTAGAATATTCGAAAATATAGAAACAAATAATTTATCTAAAAATGATACAGAGATAATTTTTCAAAATAACAAAGATCTTTTATATAAATTTTATAATAATAAAAATATTCTATTAAAATATTTTGAACTAGCACAAAAATTAAATAAAAAAGAATGGCTACAATTCCTTAACTTTTTTTTATCAAACAACGATCTGGAGAAAGAAGTTTTTGATATTGAAATAAAAAATTTTAAAAGTACTAAAGATAGTGATTTATTGAAACTAATTAATATAATTCAGAATGTAAATTAATGAACGGTTCTCTAGTATATCAAGATTATATAAATTTAATTAATAAAAATTTCATAATTATTAAAAATATTAAAAATAATCAAATACAACCATCAAGCATGGATTTATCATTAAGTGAAGAATGCTATGAAATTAAATATAGCTTTTTATCCTACAATACAAAAGTTAGAAATAAATTAAAAGATTTAGTTATTAAAAAAATAAATTTAAGTAAAGAATTTATATTTAGAAAAAACAAAACTTACATAGTTAGGCTTAATGAAAGTCTTAATTTAAAAAATAATATATTTGGTCACTGCAACCCTAAAAGTAGCTCTGGGAGATTAGATATTTTTTGCAGAACACTTGTTGATTATGCAGAAGAATACGAAAGAATTCCTAAAAATTATAAAGGTGAGATATTTTTAGAAATAACATCAAGATCATTTGATGTATCCTTTAAAAAAAATAATTCTTTAAATCAATTGAGACTTGTAAATAAAAATCATAATTATTTGACTGATAAACAACTAATTAACCTGAATAAAAAACTAAAAATATCAAATCAAACTAGAGATAATGTTAAAATTGATAACGGATTAAAGTTATCAGTTGATCTAGCTGGGTCAAATATAGTTGCTTACGTAGCCAAAAAAAATACTCCAGTTCTTAATTTTTCTAAAATTAAATCTCATAAAATAAATGACTTTTGGAATGTAATTAGAAAAAAAAATAAACAATTAATAATTGAAAAAAACAAATTTTATATTTTAAAATCAAAAGAAAAGGTAGTAATACCATCGCATTTAGCTGGAGAAATGATGCCATATGATACAGGGATTGGAGACTTCAGAGCACATTATGCAGGTTTTTTTGATCCTGGTTTTGGTCTAGGTAGAGGATCATATGCAGTTTTGGAAGTAAAAACAAATGAAGTACCTTTTTTAATAGAAGATGGTCAAACTATAGCTAGAATAAAATATGAAAAGTTGAACAAAAATAGTAATATTGTATACGGAAAAAATATTAAATCAAATTATCAAAATCAAGGTTTAAAATTAAGTAAGCATTTTAAATAGAATGAAAAAAATATTAATTATTAATGGTCCTAACCTAAATCTATTAGGTAATAGGGAAGATGATATTTATGGTAAAGACAGTTTAGATAAAATTAAATCTGATTGTGAAAAAAAAGGGATAGAGAAGAAATTAGAAATTATTTTTTTCCAATCTAATAATGAAGGAGAAATAATTGATAAAATTCATGAAGTAAATGATAAATTTGACGGTCTAATTATTAATCCAGCAGCATTTACTCATTCATCAATAGCCATCCTAGATTCATTAAGAGCAATTAATAAGCCCAAGATAGAAATTCATCTTTCAAATATTTATGCAAGAGAAGAGTATAGAAAAAAAAGTATTACTTCCGAAGGAGTACATGGGTTAATATGTGGATTTGGTGGAAATAGTTATCTTCTAGGAATTGAAGCAATATGCAAATTAATTTATAAATAAGTATGACTAAAATAGATAAAACAGATTTAGAGAATATTAAGTTAATCGTTAAAGAATCAAAAATTAATAGTGTTGCTAAAATAAAAATTAAAAAAAATGATTATGAAATTGAGATTACCTCAAATGACTTCGTTGAAAACAATGTATCTGTTCAAAAATTAGAAAAAAATACTGAAGTTAAAGAGGTTGAAAATACAAATGAAGATGTAAATGAAGATAATATTGTTAAATCTCCAATGGTAGGAGTTGCTTATCTTTCTGCAGATCCAAATTCCCAACCTTATGTTAAAGTTGGTCAACATGTTAAAGCCGGTGATACTTTATTGTTAATTGAAGCAATGAAAACTTTTAATGAAATCAAAGCTCCTAGATCTGGTATTATCAAAAAAATAGTTACGTTAAATAGCCAGCCCATTGAATATGGTGATACTCTTATAATTTTTGAATAATGTTCAAAAAAATACTGATTGCTAACAGAGGTGAAATTGCTTTACGTGTTCTTAGAGCCTGCAGAGAATTAGGAATAAAAACTGTAGCCATTCACTCTGATGTTGATGAAAATGCAATGCATGTAAGAATGGCAGATGAGAGTATTTGTGTCGGACCAGCCTCTGCTCAATCTAGTTATTTAAACATACCTGCAATTATAACTGCTGCGACATTAACTGATGCAGATGCAATTCATCCTGGATATGGATTTTTAAGTGAAAATCAAAGGTTTGCAGAAATTATTGAGGAACACAATATTAAATTTATTGGGCCGAAATCACAACATATCAAAATGATGGGTAACAAAATTGATGCAAAAAAAATAATGGATGAAACTGGGGTGCCAACAGTAAAAGGTATAAACAACTTGAATGATGAAAGTAAAATTGAAGAATTTATAAAGAAAGTAAAATACCCAATTATAGTAAAAGCAGCGAGTGGTGGCGGTGGAAAAGGAATGAGAATTGTCACAGAAGAAGATGATTTGAATAAAGCTATAAATGAAGCAAAAATTGAAGCAAAAAAATCATTTAATGATGAAAATGTTTATTTAGAAAAATTTTTAACATCTCCCAAACATATTGAAATTCAAGTTCTTTGTGATTCATTTGGAAATGTTGTTACTCTAGGAGAGAGAGATTGCTCTATTCAAAGGAAGCATCAAAAACTTATTGAAGAAAGTCCAAGTTCAGTTCTAACAAATGAAAATAGAGAAAAAATATCTGAACTTTGTAGAAAATCTATGAAAGAAATAGGATATGAAGGAGTTGGAACATTAGAATTTTTATACGAAAATGATGAATTTTATTTTATGGAGATGAATACACGTTTACAAGTTGAGCATCCAGTAACAGAAATGGTAACTGGGATTGATCTTGTAAAAGAACAAATTCTTGTAGCTAATGGTGAAAAGCTTAAAATAAAACAAGAAGATATAAAACTAAAAGGAAGTTCAATTGAATGCCGAATCAATGCTGAGCATCCAGAAAGTTTTATACCATCACCTGGAAAGATAACACAATACCATCAACCTGGAGGACTGGGCATTAGAGTAGACTCAGCAGTTTACGATGGATACTCAATTCCATCCCACTATGATAGTATGATTGGTAAGCTAATTACCTACGGTGCAACAAGATCAGAAGCTCTAAAAAAAATGAATAGGGCGCTAGAAGAATATGTAATTATGGGAATAAACACTAATATTCAGTTACATCAAAAAATTATTCAAACTGATGAGTTTAAAAGAGGAAGTTACAACATTAATTTTATGTCAAATTTAATTGAGTAAAATAATTGATTTAAACAGCTTAATAGAATTTTATAAAAAAGCTTACTTTCCGATGGCTGATAGTAAGTATTCTGAAGAAATAAAATTTTATAAACCCAAATTAAGATTTATCATTCCAATTTCAAATTTTCGTTATCCAAAAAAACTTTTTAGTGAGTTTAAAAAAACAAAATATAGTTTCAAAATTGATCAAAATTTTTCAAAAGTTATAGAGTTATGCAAAGAAATTAAAAGAAAAGATCAAGATACTTGGATTAATGAAATTATTTTAGATACATATATTGAATTACATAAAACAGGTAAATGTCACAGTGTAGAATGTTATGAAGATGATAATCTAATTGGTGGTTTATACGGTTTACATATAGGATCATGTTTTTTTGGTGAAAGCATGTTTAGTTTAAAGACCAATACAAGTAAGTTTTGTCTACTTTATTTATTGGCAATCTTGAAAAAAAATAATTTTTCTATTTTAGATTCACAGTTTTTCAATCCTCATTTAGTTCAGTTTGGAGCGTATGAGATGGAAACTGAAATTTATGAAAATAAACTAAAAGAAAGTTTAGAGATTGAAAGTTTTTTTAAGGAAGTTAATAGTTTTCAAGAAGTCTTATCGTTACTACAATCAACTAACCAAAGATCATAAATAGGATTTTCTAACGGAGTAACATCGGGGGAAGAAGAAATCATCCAGCCTTTATAAATATTAGTATTTTCATTATTGATAGTATCGTATACATCTATCAAAACATAGTCTTCAGGAATTTCAGTTGGAGGAGTGCTACCGCAATACAAAACTTCAATATTTAAAGTTTCCCATGATATTTTTGAACTTACCAAAATATCCTTAGTAGAAACTTTATTAGTAGTCTTGTTTAATAACTTAAAGGAAGCATATTTTTTTTCAATAGTCTCAGCAGAAACAGTTAACGGTAAGAGAAAAAAAAATGTTACTCTAATTAGGAGTCCAAGATTTATATTCTTCTTCTTTTTTTTCTGGGTCATAATTTTTTGAAAGAGGATGAGATGATGGGAAATATGCATCACTAGTACCAGTCATATTAGGTTTATGATTTTTTTGCCATTTATATTTATGCGAATAGTCAAGTGGAGGATTATCAATCGATTTGTGAAGCCAGGCATGCCAATGCGGTGGAATATTTGAGGCTTCTATTTCGCCATTAAAAATTACCCATCTTTTTGCTTTCAAATTTTTAAAATCTTTAGAGCTGCAGTAATATTTATTTCCTAATTCATCACTACCAACTAAGTTGCCCTTAAACCAAGTAAAAATTTTTGTTCCTAATGACATTAATATTTCTATAAAGATTAATTGACTACTTTCCAATTAATTTTTTTATTAGCATAAAAATTCTTAACCTGAATATCTTTGTAACTAGATAATTCTGTCATAATCCATTCCTCTTTTTCTAATTTAATTTTTTTATCATTAATTGGAAAACTATAATGTTTTGCACCATTTATTGAACAAAATATCTCTAACTTATCAATTGCATTTTCTTGATCGAAAATTTCTGCATATAATTCTAGTGAGCAAGGAGAGGAAAATATTCCTGGCTTAGATGACATATCTGGTTTTTTTTCTTGAATTGGATGTGGAGCTGAATCAGTACCTAAAAAAAATTTAGAATTATTGTGACATGCTGCTTTTCTTAATTCTATTAAATCTGTTTCGTTTTTAACAACTGGCATACAAAAATGATGGGGATTAATAAAGTCATCATGAAATACATCTTTTTTTGTTAAAAGCATATGGTGTGGTGTTATTGTTCCTCCAATATTTTCATTTTCTTTCACATATTTAACTCCATATGAAGTTGATACATGCTCAAGAGTAATTTTTAAAAGGGGAAATTTTTTTCTAATAATGCTTAATTCATCATCTATAAAATATTTTTCTCTATCAAAAATATCTATATCTTCAGCTACTTTTTCACCGTGTATTAGTAATGGACTTTTTTCTTCTTCTAAAATCTCTAAAAATTTAAAGATTTTCGAAATGTCACTAACTCCATGACTTGAGTTTGTAGTTGCATTTGAGGGATAAAGTTTAGACCCAAAGAAAACTTTATTTTGCATACCTTTTCTAAAATCTTCTAAATCTAAATTTTCATTTAAATAACAAGGTATAAGTGGTTCAAAATTATTACTAGATGCTCTATTTAAAAGCTCTTTATAAGCAGAAGCTTTATTAGTATCTGTTATGGGAATTTCTGTATTTGGCATAGCCACACATCTATTATTTATTCTTGAGGAGAAATTAGTAACCATTTCTAACATGTCACCTTCTCTAAAATGTACATGCCAATCATCAGGCTGAATTATTTCAATATTTTTATTCACAATAATTATTTTTTTGTAATGTAGAATAAATCTTTTCTACGCTTATAGAGTCCATATAGGATTTTGTTTTATTAATATTTATACTTTTAAAATAGTCATAGCTTTCATTTGTTCTTATAACTTGTGAATCTTGCATAAATGGACCATAAATCATATCATTTGTTGGGCCAAATAATACTATAGACTTTAATTTTGTGGCTGAAGCCATATGTGATAATCCTGAATCATTTCCAATAAATAATTTTGATTTCTTCATATAAGCAGCAGTTTGAGTCAATGATGCACCAAATAAATTAATTATTTTATTACTATCAATATTTTTTGTTATTTCATTTAAATAATTTTCTTCTTCTGACTTTGAACCAACTAAAATAAATTTTATATTTTTATTTTGAGATAAAATTTTGATTAATAGTGAATTATAATTTTTAATACTCCAAATTTTTGGTTTCCAATTTCCACCTGGAAATATAACAAAATATTTAAATTCATCAGACAAATGTTTTGTAACTATTTCTTCTTCTTCTGTATTTGTCTCAATGAACAAATCTGAACAATCAAATTTAAAGTAATTAGATAATTGCTGTACATGGTTTAGATTAGATTTTTTTTTAAAAATAAATTTTTGCTTATGTTTTAAAAAATATGATAACAATGAACTTCTAAAATCAATAATTATATCCCATTTCTTTCCATAACAATTAGAAATTATATCTAACCAATGCATATTGTATCTTTTTTTTGAAACAGTGATTATGTCTTCTACAGATTTAAAGTTTTTGAAAATTGATTTAGCAGATGGACCAATTACAAATGTAAATTTAGTTTCAGGATATTTATTACTAAAATAATTTATTACTCCAGTTGATAGAATTGTATCTCCAATAAGATTTGACGAAATAACAAGAATTTTCACAGAAATATTACACTTTTAATATATTCAATATATATTTAGATAATTATGAAAGATAAATACTTTTTTCATCATCTGAATTCAAGATTTTTTGAGATTTCTGGAAAAGATAGTAAATCATTTATTCAAAATTTAATTACTAATGACATTGAGAAATGTAACGATGGATCAATTATTTATTCATGTCTATTAACACCTCAGGGAAAATTTTTAGCAGATTTTTTTATATTCAATATAAATGAAAACTATATTTTTGAAACTAATGATAAATTTTATAGTAATTTAATAGGACGATTAAAAATTTATAAACTTCGCTCTGATATAGAAATTGAAGAAATTAACAATCTAAATTCTTATTCATTATTTAATATAGATTATGAAGGTGATTATAATGTTTATTTAAATGATCCTAGAAATATCAACTTAGGTAAAAAACTTATAACAAATAAAAAAATTTTAATTGAAAATGAGAGATTGAAAGAAATTAATGAAACAGAATATCATGAAATTTTAATTAATTATACAACACCCTATTCACCATTTGATATTTTAGAAAATAAATCTTTATTATTAGAAAATAATTTTGATAATTTAAATGCTATTGATTGGGATAAAGGATGCTATGTGGGTCAAGAAATTACTGCAAGGATGAAATACCGTGGATTACTCAAGAAAAAACTTTACGCTTTAAAAATTAAAAGTGGAGATGTGCTAGAGGGAGATGAGTTGATAGTTGATAATAAAAAAATAGGTACAATTGTATCAAAAGCAAATTCAAATATTTTTGCAGCATTAAACATTAATTTTGTTAATGAAATAAAAAATAAAAATCAAAATTTAGTAATTAATGATTCATTATCTTTTGATTTTTTAAACTAAAAATTTTTTTCTATAAAAGCTTACTGGAATTATTAAAATCATAAAAATTATTAACATTGGAACAAATATGTTATTAATTCCATAGTTGTTTGCTATAAATCCTAATGAAGCTGGAGCCCCTATAAATGTTCCGTAAACTGCAATTGAAATTATTGTTATCCCTACTCCACTGTCAATTCCCTCAATTTTTCCAGCTAAACTATATGCGATAGGAACAATTGAAGATGCTCCGATACCTAATAATGCAAAACCAATAATAGCTGCATAAATACTGCTGAAATTAGATAAAATTATTAAACTTATAATCGTCGATAAAAATAAAAAGAAAATCAAAAGAAAAACTCCGATTTTATCTCTTACCCAATCACCACTAAATCTTCCGATAACCATAAAAATATTAAAACTTAGAGTTGCTAAGCCGATATAGAAACCATCAACTTGAATAAAATCTCTCATATAGAGAGCTCCCCATGCATCAACACTTCCTTCCGTTAGAGCATTTGCCATTGCAATTAATGCTAATAAAAAAATCAGTAAGGGCCAAATAAAAAATATATTTTTTTTACTGGAGTCTTCTGATTTTGTTTCAACTTGTGACTCTAAACAAAGTACAAAATACAAACTCAAAGGAAGAAGAATGATGACATACAAAAGTATATTAAAAATAAAAGAATAATTCCACTCTAGTAAAAAGCTTGTAATTAGAGATCCAAATAAAACTCCAAGACTCCAAAATGCATGAAACCCTGACATCATTGATTTTTTTTCTCTAACTTCTAAATTTGATGCATAAACATTGCATGCTATTTCGAATGCACCATAACTCATACCAAAAACAAATGAGAAAACCATAAAAAGCCATAACTCTTGAATGAAAGGTACTGGCAACCACAAACAACCTTCGGCAATTAAGGTAAATGTTAAAATAGATTTTGTAGAAGTTTTCAGAATAAGAGCATTTGCAAAAATCATTGCAACAATTGAACCAATTGCAAATGATAACATAATATACCCAACACCAACATAATCAGTTTGAAGTTGATCCTTTATGGTAGGTATCCTAATAGCCCATAAACCTACATAACAAGCAGTTATAAAAAATATAATTTTTATTGCATGAATATCACTAACTTTTTTCATACAATTTTATTAATTAAAATATTTTTTGTAATATTCAGATAAATTTTCGATGGAAACTCTTTCCTGTTTCATAGTATCTCTATCCCTAACAGTAACACTTTTATCTGCTAGAGTTTCAAAATCTACAGTTAAACAAATTGGTGTTCCTATTTCATCATGTCTTCTATAATTCTTACCAATGTTTCCTGAATTTTCTAAAACAACTCTCCCCAATCCCAATTTCTGTAGATTAGATTTTATTTCTTTAGATAAATTAACTAATTCCTCATTATTCTTTTTGAGAGGAATAACTGCAGCTTTAATAGGTGAAAGATGAGGTTTTAGAGATAAAAGAATTCTTTTATTATCTTTATCTACATTTTCTTGACGATAAGCTTCATTTAACAAAGCAAGAACTCCTCTATCAACACCAGCTGATGGCTCAATTACGTAAGGAATATACCATTTTTTTTCTTCTAAATCTTGAACAGCTAATTTTGTAGTTGAAGAGGAGTTTTTCATAACTTCTGATGTAATTTTAAAATCGTTTTGATTTTTAGTATGAGAACCTAAGTCAAAGTCAGTTCTATTGGCCACCCCTTCTAGTTCCTCTTCACCGTGAGGAAAAACATAATTGATATCAACAGTTCTTTTTGAGTAATGGGCTAATTCATTTTTTTCTACTTCAATTGTTTTTAAATTTTCTTTTTTTATGCCTTGATTAACCCACCATTCTATTCTTTTATTTATCCAATATTCATGCCATTCATCATCAGTACCTGGTTTAACAAAAAACTCTAATTCCATTTGTTCAAACTCTCTAACTCTAAAGATAAAATTACGAGGTGTTATTTCATTTCTAAATGCTTTTCCCATTTGTGCGATACCGAAAGGAACAGTTCTTGAAGTTGAATCTAATATATTTTTAAAATTAGTAAAAATTTGCTGACATGTTTCTGGTCTTAAATATGCAAATGACGAACCATCATCTACTGGCCCAATTGCAGTTTTAAACATTAAATTAAAAGGTCTTGGCTCAGTAAGATCTTCCGATTTACAATTTGGGCATTTATTATTTTCTAATAATTGATCTGCTCTCCACCTTGATTTACATGCGCGACAATCAACTAAAGGATCGGTAAAAGTATCTTCATGACCTGAATGTTTTAAAACTACTGGAGAACTTAAAATTGAGGCATCCAAACCTTCGGTATCATCTCGTTCATATACCATTGATTTCCACCAAGCTTGTTTAAGATTATTTTTGAACTCAACGCCCATTGGTCCATAATCATATAACCCCTTAATACCACCATAGATGTCATTTGATTGAAATAGAAAGCCTCTTCTTTTACAAAGAGAAACTAACTCTTCCATTGTTTGTGCAGTCATATAACTCTTAATCTTTTGGTTTATATTCTTTCGTTCTTGGATCTTTCTCTAAATCGATTACTGAGTCATTATTTACTTTATTATTAGTGAATTTGTCTTGTTTTTTTTTCTTAAATCTTAAAAATAAAAAAATAGAAGCTAAAATTACAACTAAAACTAGAAATTTCATTACAAACCAAACCTAGAAAACATAATTCGTTCTTCAATTTTATTTAAAATTTCATCAGAATTAAATATTGAAGAAGAAAACCTACGTTGTAAAAATGATTTTTTTTGACTGATTATTTTAATTTTAATTTTTTTTCCAAACTTCTCTTCTAAAATTGGTTTTATTGCGCCAATACCATCTGCTAAACCTAAATCGATAGCTTTATTACCAACCCAAAATAAACCGGAAAATATGTCATCTAATTTATTGTGATCGAGTTTTGAACCTCTTCTATCTTTTACATAATTAATAAAATTATCATGAATTTGTTCTTGAATATTTTTTAATCTATCAATGTCTTCCTGTTTTTCTTCTTTGAAAGGATCAAGAAAACTTTTACTTTTTCCAGATGTATATACTCTTCTTTCAATTCCAACTTTTTTTAGAAGATCAACAAAACCAAATCCTGGTGAAATAACACCTATTGATCCAATAACAGAGTTTTGATCAATATATATTTCATCAGCAGCACATGCTAACCAATAACCACCAGAAGCTGCAACATCTTCAACGAATGCTAAAACTTTTTTGTTTTTTTCCTTAGCCAGATCAATGATCCTTTTTGCTATTAAAGAGGATTGTGTAGGAGAACCTCCAGGTGAATTAATGACCAAAACTACAACAGGAGATTTTTTATCAGCAAATAACTTATCAATTAACTTTTCTAAATTATTGATTGCTAAACCAGAACCTGTTAAGCCTGACTGTGATGATATAATGCCAGATAAACGTAAAACTGGTATTGTAGTACTCTTTGAAAATAACCTTTTAAACATAATATCTAATAACAAATGTTAATCTTTTCTTAAAGCGTTATGTAGCATTTGTTTGTAATTTTAGTAATTTGAGTTTAAGTGCGTCAATTAAGTTAATGAATTAACATAATATTCTAATAGTTAAACAATATGGACAATGTTCTTCCACTTATAAAAAAAGATTTTTCATTTGAAGATGAAATCAGAGAATTAACAGATCTATGCACAGAAGATTTAATATCCGTAAACACCATAATTCTTGATAAATTAGATAGTAATGTACCTTTAGTTCATGAAGTTGGAAAATACCTTATCTTATCAGGTGGTAAAAGATTACGACCTCTTTTAACTGTTTCAAGTTTTCATATGACAAGAAATGGAACTAGTGAAATTGAAAATAAAATGAATCATATCGGTCTATCTGCAGCAGTAGAATTTATTCACACAGCAACACTATTACATGATGATGTAATTGATGAAAGTAAGCAAAGAAGAGGAAAACCTACAGCAAATGAGAAATGGAAAAATAAAACAAGTGTATTGGTTGGTGATTTTTTATTTAGTAGAGCATTTCAATTAATGACAAAATATGGCAACACTAATACATTAAAAATATTAGCAGATACTAGTGTTGTAATTTCTGAAGGAGAAGTTTTAGAACTTGTTAATGATAAAAATTTAGAAATAAATGAAAATATTTATTTTGAAGTTGTGAATGCAAAGACTGCCTCTTTATTTAGTGCAGCATGTCAAGTTGGATCAATTAGTGGTCATGGAACAGAAGCCGAGGTTAATGCATTGAAATCATTTGGAACAAACTTTGGCATGACTTTTCAATTAATTGACGATGCTATTGATTATTCTTCAAACAAAAAAATATTAGGGAAAAATACTGGAGATGATTTTAAAGAAGGTAAAATTACTCTTCCAATAATTTTAGCTTATGGACGATCAAATGATAAAGAAAAAAAGTTTTGGGAAAGAACAATATCTGATCTTAACCAAAATGATGGTGATTTTGAAATGGCTTTAGAAATAATAAATAAATACCAATGTATTGAGGATACTCTAACAAGAGCTAATCACTTTTCAAATGTAGCTGTAGACTCAGTTGATATATTTAAAAATAACATTTACAAAGAAAAATTAGTATCTCTTGTTTCAAAAAGTGTTTCAAGAATTTATTAATTAATATTCCTCATAAGATTTTACCTCTACTAATTCAGAGCCAAAATTTTTATTAATTTCATTTTTTACTTTTGCTCTTTCATCATTGGTAAAATAAACACTTCTTGCCAGATCAATAAATGTTTGATCAAATAATTTTTTTCTTTCGCATTCTCTAATATCGTCTTCAATATTCCAGAGTTTAGAATTAATATTTATCAAATTTTCTAAATAATTTTTTATTTCTTCTTGTTGAACATAATTAATTAATGTTTTTTGGAGAAAATCTAATTCTTTTTTGACATGATCAAGTTTAGTTTCATCAGTTATATTTTTCTCTTTAATAATTAATATAGATATTTTATCTACAAGTTCTCCAAGTGATATAGGGGTATTAATAAGCATTAAATTCTTTCATAAATATCTTCGTATCTTTTAATGTCATTTTCATCAAGATTATCACCGTACCACATTTCTATAATAACTAAATCACGATCTTTTCTATTAGCCATTCTATGAATTGACCCTTTGGGAATAAAAATATTCTCATTTTCATTTAAATTAGTTACTTGGTTGTCAACTGTAACTTCAGCTTCTCCTTCAGCTACAATCCAATGCTCAGATCTATGTTCATGACTTTGTAGAGATAAAACACCGCCTGGTTTTACAAAAATTTTTTTTACTAGGAATTTTTTACCGAATTGAAGTATCTCAAAAGATCCCCAAGGTTTTTCAGTGACAGAATTCATTATGAATGTTTATTTATATATTATATATCCATTTATAAATGATAAAAATTTCACCATCTATATTATCAGCTGATATACTCAAATTAGAAGAAGAAGTTAAACTTTTAGACAAAAATGGCGCTGATTATATTCATATAGACATCATGGATGGTCACTATGTCCCCAATATTACTTTTGGACCAAATATAGTTAAATCATTAAGAAAGGTTACTTCTAAAATTCTAGATGTACATCTTATGATTAAACCAGTGAAGCAATATATTAATGAATTTATAGAAGCTGGTTCAGATATCATTACCTTTCATCCTGAGGTCGATGATAACCCAGAAGAAATTATTAAAAAAATATGTGATGCTGAAATTAAAGCAGGAATTGCCATTCACCCTAAGGTAAATATTGCAGATATTGTTCATTTATTTAATAAAGTGCAACAAATAATAGTTATGACAGTTACACCTGGTTTTGGTGGTCAAAAATTTATGCATGATCAAGTGCAAAAAATTAAAGATTTAGATGAAATTAGAAAAAATAATAATTATAACTATGAGATAGCTGTTGATGGTGGGGTAAATAATGAAAATGCAAAAATATGCAAAAACAATGGAGCTAATGTGTTAGCGGTTGGATCTTATTTATTATCTCAAAATCAAAATAACTATAATGAAATTATAAATTCTTTAAGATAATGGACTGGGATAAATTAAAATCATTTTACGAAATTGCAATCTCAAGAAGCATTTCTAAAGCAAGTGCAAAACTAAATATCAGTCAATCTGCTCTTAGTAGACAAATACAAGATTTAGAATACGATTTAAAGACACCTTTATTTATTAGACATCAAAAAGGTGTAAGGTTAACTGAGCAAGGTGAAAATTTATTTAATACTGTAAATCAAATTAATTTCTCAATTTCTGATTTTGAAAAAAAATTGTTAGATAAAAAAACTAAACCAGTAGGTAAATTAACCGTAAGCACAACAGTTGGTTTTGGATCAGCATGGCTCACACCAAGAATAACCAAATTTTCTAATCAATATCCAGAGATGGATGTAAGTTTAGTTATGAGCGACGAAGAAGTTGATTTATCTGCAAGAGTTGCAGATGTTGCAGTAAGAGTAAAAAAACCAACTCAAGCAAATTTAATTTTTAAAAAATTTGTTAATTTCCATAACCATATTTATGGTTCTACAGATTATTTACAGAAAAGTGGAATACCAAGAAATGTAAATGATCTGGATAAACATGATTTGATTTGCTTTGGAGCTGGATTACCTTCACCAGTATCTAATATTGATTGGATTTTAAAGATTGGTAAAGAAGGAACAAAAAGAAGACCTAAATTTAGAGTGAACAGTATTTATGCGATGTCTCTTGCTATTGAAAAAGGAGGAGGACTAGCATCTTTACCTGATTATATGGTTGCAGATAAACCTCAGCTAGTACGCGTTCTACCAAACTTAGAAGGTCCATCATATCAAACATACTTTGTTTATTCTGAATCTTTTAAAAATGATAGAAGACTTGAAGTTTTTAGGGATTTTTTATTCAATGAAGCTAAAGATTGGCATTATTAGTCTTTGACTTAATTTTTTATTTTTGTATACCGTTTCTAAATTATGGGATATCCAAAAAAACATAGAGGTAGACGTAAAAGAGGTTCTAAATACAGAAGAAACAAAAAGCGTCAAAAGAAGAAATAAATAAACATAAATACCTTCTTTTTTAACTAACAAATTAATCTATATAATTGTAATGTTTAAATTTTTCACTGACCCAAAATGGTATGCCTGGGCTTATATTGGTTCTGCAGTAATATTAACTTCTATATGGGTGCAAGTACAAATTGATGTTCTCATCAATGAATGGTTTGGTGAATTTTATGACATGATCCAAAAAGCTCTTGGAACACCAAACGCTATTACTATGCAAGATTACATGGGAGGTCTTTTAAGCTTCGCACAACTTGCTGCTGTTTCTATTGCATTAGGTCTAGCAATTTCTTTCCTTACTTCACATTTTCTTTTCAGGTGGAGAACTGCAATGGTTGAATGGTATCATAGTGTGTATGACCAAGCGAGAACAATAGAAGGTGCTAGCCAAAGAGTTCAGGAAGACACGATTAAATTTAGCAGAATAATGGAAGGTCTTGGAACAAGTTTAATTGAATCAGTTTTAGTTCTTGTAGAATTTTTCCCACTCTTAATGACACTATCAATTGGTATTCCAATTTTATGGTTTGGTGATTGGCAATATGGATTGGTATCTGGAGCTTTCATTTGGGCAGTTGGAGGAACAGTTTTGATGATTGTTTTAGCATGGCTATTACGACTTGTTGGAATTGAATATGATCTTCAAAAAAAAGAAGCTGCTTACAGAAAAATATTAGTTATTGCTGAAGACGATGGAAGTATTAGACCAAAATCTTTAGATGAATTATTCCAAGGTGTTAGACAAATTCATTTTAAGAGTTATCTGTATTACCTTTATTTCAGTATTGGAAGACTAGCATATCTACAAGCTAACGTTCTTGCTGCTTACATCTTTTTAGCACCTGCAATTGTTGCAGGAGTTATGACACTTGGTGTTATGCAACAAATAATTAGAGCTTTTGGAAGAGTAGAAGGTTCTTTACAATACTTATTTAGAGCGTGGCCAACCATAATAGAATTAGCAAGTGTATACAAAAGATTAAGAGAATTTGAGAATAAAATAGAAAAAAATATTAAGGATGAAAAAACTGGTATAGTACGCTAGTGATTTTTCTCGCGTTTATTATAATACCAATCATTGAAATAAGTATTTTTATAACAATTGGTTCCAATATTGGAATCTTAAATACTATCGCAATTATACTAACCACTGCTTTAGTAGGAATATTTCTTGTGCGTAGACAAGGTATCAAATTGTTATTTGATGCACAACGAAACTTATCACAAGGTGTAATGCCCACCGAAGAAATTAAAGGGGGTATTTTTTTATTAGTATCAGGGTTATTATTGATTACTCCTGGTTTCTTTACCGATTGTATTGGTTTTGCTGTTTTCTTGAAACCTGTTCAAAATTTAATTGCTACTCAAGCTAAAAAATATTTTAACTCACGTATTCGCTATTAAAGGATCTATTTTTTTTAGTAATTCTTTTAAAATTAATACTAATTTTTGATTTGCAGGATCTTCAATTTTTTTAAGTGGAGGTAAAACAATATTCCAATCTGGAATATTATCAACAATTGAAAAATATGCTTTCATTAAACTTATTGGTTCATGCGAAGTAATAACTTGACGAATTTGCTGCAGCAGATTTTGTAAATCAGCGAAATTTTTAATGCTATTCTCATTTTTATAATTTTTTAAGATAAAGCTCAGTAATTTACCACATACATTAGTACCAGCTGTAATTGCTCCTGCTCCTCCTCGCTTACATATATTTAATGCTAAACTATCATGACCACAAAATACGGCAAAATCATTAAAATATTTTATGATTTTCATCATTCTATCACTGTCCCCGCCTGAGTCTTTTAATCCCACGACGTTATTTGGATAAAGTTTTAATAAAATTTCAATCATCTTAAAATCAATTGATACGTAAGAATGTTGAGGGATATGATACAAAACATATTGTAAATCACTCTCACCTACTCTTTCAATAATATTGCGATAATAATTTATGACACCTTCATTAGTAACATTTTTATAATAAAAGGGAGGAAGTAAAAGAACAGCTCTTACTTTGTGACTGGCAGCATGTTTGGTCATATCAATTGCGTCATTCAAAGAAGAAGAACCTGTTCCAGGCATAAGGATATTAGGATTGATACGATTTGATACTAAAAAATCTAGATGATCTTTTTTTTCTTGAACTGAAAAACTATTTGCTTCTCCAGTAGTGCCAAATATTGCGAGACCATCATGACCTTGCCTCATTAAATATTGGCAATGACGAAGATATAAATCTTTGTTAATCGATAAATCATTTTTGACAGGTGTAAGTGCAGCACTAAAGACACCAGATATTTTATGCATAAAAATACAATAAGATAAATCCTAGTAAAACTCTATAAATAATAAAAATATTAAAGGTTGAATTTTGTATTATTCGCATCATGATATTAATTGATACTAGTGCAGTAATACACGCAACAAATGCTGCAAATAATGATTGGTATAAATTTATATTTACCTCAGCACTGCTCATTAAATCAAAACTTGTTAGAACTAAGGATGCTAAAATAATCGGAATAGATAAAAGCATAGAAAAAATTGCTGCAGATGATCTATCAAATCCTAAAAAACGTGCTCCAGTAATTGTAACACCTGCTCTACTTGCCCCAGGTAGAAAAGCTAAAACTTGAAATACACCTATGATAAAGGCCTGCACATAACTCATATTCTCCCAGGAAGATATTTTGATTTTAAAATGATCTGCTAAAAATAATAAAGCAGCAAATACAACACTTGTCACTGCAACAACTTTGATATCTCGGAAATATAATTGAACAAAATCAAAAATAAAAAATCCAACTATGACCGCGGGTATTGTTGCAATAATAATTTTAATTAAATTATCATTTTGGTTAATTTGAAAAGAAAAAAAATTCTTGGCTAATGCTGTAATATGTTTTCTTAAATAAATTATAACTGCCAATAATGTTCCGACATGAACAGCGACATCAGTAAAGAGACCTTGATCCTGCCAAGTCGTCAATTCTGATACAAGAACCAAATGCCCAGAAGAACTAATTGGTAAAAATTCTGTGAAGCCTTGGACAATACCAATAATAAAATATTGAATCTCAAACATTAACCAAAGATTATTTTGCTCAGTTCTTTACCACTAGGAAGAGGTTCAGCATTTTTATTAGAGAAATATTTCTCCATAAAATTTAAATAGACATTGTAATCTTTTAAAATTTGCATTTTTTGAGCTTTATTTTCATCATCACTCTCTTCCATTTTAACTAATTCCGTATCAGTTTGAGACATTGCTTCTGGTATTGTTGTAAAAGGCCTCTCCTGATTAATAACTAACCTTTCATGTAACTCCCGGTGAATCATTTTAAAATCTTCGTTTGATAGAGTTTTAGGACTTTCATCAAATATAAGTCTTTTTAAAATAAAGTTTGCTCTTGGTTCTTTAATTGAAAGAGCAATTTTATATTTTTCATTCCAGTCATTTTGTTCATGAAATTTAGCTATTTCTGTTGATTGTTTGAAATCAAGAAAGGCATTTGCTGCACTTTCTGGAAATACATTATCTTGCGATTTTTCATCTTCTTTTTCAATACGCCTATCAATTTCCATAAGTTTAAACTTGTCTGCTAAATCTTTATTTTTAAAAACTATTTTTGCTCTTTCATTAAGAACATCTGAACCAATTTCATCGTAAGGCTCGTAATTAGCAGCAATCTTGCCTGGTAGAATAATAGGATGCTGATTAGTAATAACGTATCTATTTTTCCTTTTTATAAGTTTTTTAAATTCTTCAGAATTAGCTTCTAGTAATGGGGTCGGATCATGTGCTAAATCAATTGTGTGAAACCAACCATTATATTGTGACTCACATACCATCGACAAGGCTTGAAGTTTAATTCTTCCCCCAAAACTTGTCATAAAACAAAAACCTTTATTTTTATTGATATATTCAATGGCATCTTCTTTGCTCATAGTCATTTGAAGCTGATTCCAATTATTTGTGTCTGCTTCATGAATATATTTTGTCAGAGCAATTGATGTCTTAACATCTGAAAATGCATCATGAGCAAATTCAACAGGCAAGTTATTCATCTCTGCAATTTTTTCTAATTTAAAACTAGGATTACCTCTTTCAGTTAAATGTGTTTTTATACTTGATGGGTTGATGGCATATAAACCTCTTGCTAAATTTAATGTATCGCCCCTACTCTTTCTTGTTACATAAGGATAAAACATATGACTAAACAGATTGTATTCGAGAACTGATTCATCAAACTCTATTATGTTGTGTCCTATAAAAGTAGAACTTGGATCATCTTTTTTCCATTCATCAAAAGTTTCATTAATTTTTTTCATTAATTCGTAAGATGATTGAGGGGCATCAAGTGCCTCTTTCATACCTTTAAGTGTTGTTATTAATGCGCCAGGTTGAGAAATCACTGATGTTCGAGGTCTGCAGAACTCATTCATATTTTGATTTGTTTGATTAAACTTGGAGTCAGTAACTATTGCAGCAATTTGCATTATCTGCTCCCATTTAGGAGTAGTGCCAAAAGCAGTTGGGTATTCTTTCTTACCTCTTCCCGATGTTTCTAAATCGTAAAATATATATTTTGACACTGATAAATAACCTTACTGGTATTTATAGACTATTAATTATCTCTTTTGGACCAATAAAAATGATAGAAAAGAGTAGCGGCGATAGCAACAAAAAGAGAGATAAAGGCTACGTAGATTATAGTAGCAATAGCCCAATAAGCTACAGCAATTAAAAGGCCAATAGCTGTAATTCCAGCCCAAAAATAAATCAGTCTTTCTAAAAATAATTGCATAACAATTCTATTATACAATAATTATAGAAGTTTATCAATTTCCTCTCGAGAAGGCATAGAATTTGCTGTACCTATTTTCGTCGTTGATAAGCCAGCTGTAGCACTAGCAAATTTTAGAGCATCTTTAATATTTTGACCCTCAGTTAGAGCAGCAGCAAAGCCTGCGTTGAAAGCATCGCCAGCACCCGTAGTGTCCACTACTGGATTTGAAAGATTAGCTATGGGTAAAGAAAATTTTTCTTCACTATTAGCAAAGAAAGCTCCTTTTTCACCAAGAGTAATAACGACATTTTTAATACCTTTTTCTAATAATTGCATTGCCGCTTTGTCAGCATCCTCGTGTGTTTCAACATTGTGATCAACATAAAAACTTGCTTCTGTTTCATTTGGTGTAAAATAATCAATCATTGAAAATAAAGATTCATCTATTTCAGCCGCTGGCGCAGGATTTAAAATTGTTTTTACATTTAAACTATGTGCTTTTTTTAATGCATAGGTAACAACATGCATTGGTGCCTCTAGTTGTGTAAGAAATATACTTGAGTTTTTAATTGCCTCTTTTGCTTTATCTATATCTTCAATAGTGATTGCACCTGCTGCACCTGGAAAAACATTAATAGCATTAGCTCCTGTTCCTTCATTAACAAGTATGCCAGCTGCACCGGTTGAATGATCTTTTGAAATAATAACATTGCTATAATCAACACCAGAATTTTCATAAATCTCTGTTGCCATAGAGCCAAATTGATCATCACCAATCTTTGAAATGAAAAAAGTTTTTGCACCAGCCTTAGCTGCAGCTACAGCTTGGTTTGATCCTTTGCCGCCAGGACCATTAACAAAATTTTTACCAAGAATAGTTTCTCCCTCAACAGGAATTTTTTCTCCAAAAAAAACTAGATCTGCAACAAAAATACCAAGAATACTAATCGACATAATTATTTATCGATTATCCAAACAGTACCATCTGGTTTAATAACACCTTTTGTTAATATAAAATTACAGTAAGGTCGTCTTTCACTTGTTGTAATATATGCATAGGTTGATCTTGATTGCTTATAAAATTCTTGTCTTTCGTATGAACCAATTTTCCAATTATCTCCTGATACTTCCTTAATTGCATCAATTACTTCTTTATTAGCATCATTAATTTCATCTGGTTGATTATCAACTTCCATTCGGTGAACAGCTGAGTCTACGAAACTATCTAGTGGAAAAACAGATAAAACAGCTCTCATAACAGTTGTCATATCAAGCCCATCTAAGCGATGAACTCTATTGTGGTTCGAATGAGCAGGATAATTAATATCGGATATAACGAGTCTATCACCATGACCCATTTCACGTAATGTTTTTAATATATCAGGACTTAAAATAGGATCGACGTTAATTAACATATTTTTAGTATATCATTCTCCGTATGGGATCCAAATATTTTTTACTTGTGTACTTTGATATAAAAACTCTTCTAAGAAATCTTCTTCTTTCGAAGACCAATCAAGATTTTTTGATTGTGGACACCAAGTTCTTTTCAAATTTGATGTTGTACTTTGAATAACCTGCAGACGCTCATTATTATTTTCACTAAAAAACCAAATACCATCAATATTTTCATGTTCAGATAAGATTTTATTTAAACTATTTTGTTTAGTTGTAAGGATATTAATATACCCAGCTGGAACATCAGAAGTTTCAAGTAGTTGATATAATTCTGTCGCTAAAAGAGACGTATTTTGACCTGGAACAATAATACTAGCATTTCCTGCTGCAAAATTTGCTCCTAATGTAGTTATTAAACTTAATAGTGGATAATCATCATTTAAAATATTAGCGATAACACCTATAGGTTCTTTAACAGCTAATGTTAAACCTCTTATAGGAGGATTATGTATAGAGCCTTCAAACTTATCAGCCATAGCACCATAATAAAATAATCTTTCAATTGATTGATCAAATTCTTTTTCGGCATCTTTTTGTGAAATACCAATTAGAGATGATAGTAGACAAGAAAAGGTATTTTTTCGATCTTGTAAATTTTCAGCTAAGTAATAAAGTATTTGAGCTCTATTAAAATTAGTGGAAGATTTACTAACTGCTTTAGATGCAACCTCGACTGTATCTCTTACATCTTTGCGATTTGCGTTTGGAACATCACAAATAAAATTATTATGAGCATCATAAGAAGAAAAGGAATAACCACTATCAGGTCTTTTTTGTTTACCTCCAATATATAATTTTGGAGTTCTATCTATAGAATTAGATGATTGACCTTTAGATGATTTTTTTCCTCTTTTTGACTTAGAAAGAGGAAGTGGTAATTTTGAATATGCTCTAATACCCTCCGAACCACCTTCTCTTCCAAAACCGCTTTCTTTATATCCTCCAAAACCACATGCAGCATCGAATAAGTTTGTAGAATTTATCCATATGACTCCAGCTTTTACTTTTGGAGCAATATCTAAAGCTAAGTTAATATTTTCAGACCAAATACTTGCCGCAAGTCCGTATGGAGTATTATTTGCAATTGATACAGCTTCACTAGGTGTTCTAAATGTCATTGTTGTTAAAACTGGCCCAAATATTTCTACTTGAGCAATAAAAGAAGACGGCGTTACATTTGTAAACAAAGATGGAGGATAAAATAAACCATTTGTTGGACATGACCATGAAGGTTGCCATAATTTATTTCCATCCTTTTGTGCTTTATTTACTAAAGAATTAATTTTTTTAAGTTGGACTGGTGCAACTATAGCGCCAATATCAATAGACTTATCTAATGGATCACCAACACGAAGTTTTTCCATTCTTTTCTTAAGTTTTTGGATAAATTTTTTCTCAATACTTTCTTGTACTAAGAGTCTTGATCCAGCACAACATACTTGGCCTTGATTAAACCAAATCGCATCAACAACACCTTCTACAGCACTATCTAAATCAGCATCTTGAAAAACAATAAAAGGAGATTTACCTCCAAGTTCCATTGTCATTTTTTTATCTGGATTAGTATTTGTTTGAATTATTTTTTTGCCAACTTCAGTTGACCCAGTAAAAGCAATTTTTTTAACATCTTTATGTGATGTTATATGTTCACCAGTAGAGCCATCTCCCGTAATAATATTAATCACACCTTGAGGAATTTTAGCTTTTTGACAAAGTTCAGCAAAATAAAGCGCTGTTAAAGAAGTATATTCTGCAGGTTTTAAGACTACTGTATTTCCAAGAGCAATTGCAGGGGCAATTTTCCACGCTAACATTAATAAGGGAAAGTTCCATGGTATAATTTGCCCAACAACACCTATAGAATTATTAGAATTATTTGTATTCCTCGCAGCCCACCCAGCATGATAATAAAAATGTCTTGCAACAAGTGGAATATCTATATCTCTTGTTTCTCGTATTGGTTTACCATTATCAATAGTTTCTAAAACAGAAATAAATCGTGAATTTTTTTGAATGAGACGAGCTAGGGCATATAAAAATTTTGATCGATCAAAAGATGATAATTTAGACCATTTAATGTGAGTTTTTTTAGCAGCACTTACTGCGGCATTTACATCTTTTTTTGAAGCGACTGATAATGTTGCAATTTTTTTATTTGTGGAAGGATTAATTATATTTAATTTTTTTGAGCCAGACGATTTTACAAATTTACCATTAATAAAATGATTATTTGGATTTTTTAAATTTTTTATCCAACTATTAACTTCTTTACTGTCTTCTGGTGCAGGACCATAAGATATATTTTGAAAATTTTTAATAACTTTATCCATATTATCCTATTGCAAGTTTCTCTTTATTTGCATACCTGCCACTAGTGTAGTGATAGAGTTGTCTTTCTATATCAATTAATAAACTAGAAGCACCAATTCGCAATAATTTAGGATTAACCCATTCAAATCCTAACTCTTCGGCAACCAATATTAAAAATTCTAAGACAGATTTAGCCGTTGATATTCCTCCTGCAGGTTTAAAACCAATTTTTTTTCCAGTTTTTGTATGAAACTCTCTAATCATTCTTAACATAACGAGACTATTGTTGAGATTAGCATTAATGCTTTCTTTGCCAGTTGATGTTTTTATAAAATCTGCACCAGCCATCATACAAACCAAAGAAGCTTTTGCTACATTTCGAAGAGTCTCAAGATCACCAACACCAAGAATAGCTTTTATTTTTGTTCTACCTGCAGTTTCTTTAAAACTACGAACCTCTTCGTATAATTTTTTCCAGTTATTTTGGAGAACATATCCTCTGTTGATAACAATATCGATTTCATCAGCACCATCTTTAATAGAGTCAGAAATTTCTTTTTTTCTAGTCGTATAAGATGATAGACCTGCAGGAAAACCCGTAGAAACAGCAGCAATTGGGAGTTTGTTTTGAATTAGTTTTGTACAATCTTTTATTAGATGATGATAGACACATACAGCTCCTACTCTTACTGCATTTTTTTCTAACCCTAAGTCATCAAGAATATAATCATCGATGGGATTAAGAGCTTTATTGCAAAGTCTTTCAACTTTTCCAAAAGTGTCATCACCACTAAGTGTAGTAAGATCAATCAAAGTAATAGCTTTTAACAACCAAGCAACTTGAAATCCCTTTTTTACAGTTCTTCTTTTAGTTAAGGTAGATGTTCGACGTTCTACAGCACTCAAATTAATTTGCGTATTGTTAACCCAGCTTGTATCTAAGTTATAAAATGTTTTCTTTGTCATCAAATTAAATTTTCTCTTCTGTTATTGGTCTACTCAGTAAATTACTCAATTCTTCTTTTAAATCATGTTGCTTATAAAGTATATTGTATACAGACTCCATTATTGGCATATCAATATTTTTTTTTTGTGAAATATTATAGACTGCTTTAACTGTATAATAACCTTCTGTTACTTCTTGTGATTTTAAAAGGTCTAAAAAATTATCATATTTTGAAGAAGCTAATTTAATACCAAACTGTGTGTTACGAGAATTTTTAGAGCCACATGTTAAAATTAGATCGCCAAGCCCTGATAAACCAAATAATGTATTTTTATCAGCTTTAAATTTTTTTGCATATCGTGCCATTTCTGCAAAAGATCTTGAAATGAGTGCACTTTTAGCATTTTCGCCTAAGTTTAAACCTTCTGCGATGCCTGCAGCTATTGCATAAATATTCTTTAACGCACCGCCTATCTGCGTTCCAATTAAATCATTTGAATAATAAATTCTAAACTCTTTGTTAGGTATAAGTTTAGAAATATTCTCAAAATCTTTTTTATTTTTTGTTGCAAGTGTTAATGCAGTTGGTAAATTTTGAGATACCTCATTTGAAAAAGATGGGCCAGATAAGATACTAATTGATTTAAATGGCATTATTTCTTGAAATACATCTGTTAAAAATTTTGATGACGATATTTCAATACCCTTAGAACATATTACAATATGATGATTTTTATTATGTAATGATGAATCTTTAATTACCTCCCTAATGTTTTGTGTAGGTAAAGTAATAAATAAGAATTTAACTTTTCTAATTTCTTTTAAAGAAGTAGTAGCAATGACATTTTCATTAAATGAACTGTATTTTAATCTTGGATTAATTTTATATTCATTAATTGATTTAACAATTTTTTCATCTCGTGCATAAATGAAAACTTTATAGTTACTTAATACTCGGGCAAGTGCACTTCCCCAAACTCCTCCACCAAGAATTCCAATTGTCATAATTTTGATCTTTATCTGGTGAAGCAAATGAAGTCAATTTGTGGTTTTTGGCTGAATTATTAAGTATTTTTATGAAAAAATTACATGATTGATTTATGGAACTAGTATATGAGGTAACTTATATAAAAGTATACTTTTTTTGGAGGAAATATGAAAAAATTACTTCTAGCTGTTATTGTAAGCTTGTCGACTGTAACGACTGCTGCATTAGCAGAAATTAAAGTAGGAATTATTCTTGGTTTTACAGGACCAATTGAATCTTTAACTCCTGCTATGAGAGATGGTGCAAAAATGGCTTTTGAAGAAGCATCAAACTCTGGATATCTTCTAGGTGGTGAAACTATTACAATACTAGAAGGTGACTCAACTTGTGCTGACTCTGCTGCTGGAATAGCTGCTGCTGAGGATTTAGTTGCACAAGGTGTATCAGCAATTATGGGTGCAGACTGTTCAGGTGTAACAGGCGCAATAAATGCGAACGTTGCAGTACCAAATGGTATTTTAATGGTATCTCCATCCGCAACATCTCCTGCATTAAGTGGTATCAACGATGCTGGAACTTTTTGGCGTACTGCTCCATCTGATGCAAAAGGTGGTCAAATACTTGCTAATTTAGCATTAAGTAAAGGAATTAATAGTATTGCAATTACTTATACAAATAACGATTACGGAATAGGTTTAGCAGAAGTATTTCAAAAAGCATTTACCTCTGGTGGAGGAACTGTAACCGTATTTGCTTCACACGAAGAGGATAAAGGAGATTATTCTTCCGAAGTGGGTGTCTTAGCATCCGCTGGTGGAGATGCATTATTAGTAGTTGGTTATCTTGAAGGTGGTGGATTAGGAATTATTGAAGGTTCGCTTGACTCAGGTGCTTTTGATACTTTCGTTATGTCAGATGGTATGATTGGTCAATCTATTGTTGATGCAATCGGATCAGATCTTGAAGGAGCTTTTGGTTCTTTACCAGGAGCAATTTCTGAAGGTTCAGCAAAATTTGGAGAGTTAGCTGCAGATAAAGGTGTAGATGGCAGTAGTCCTTTTGTTCCAGAGTCTTATGACGCAGCAGCGATAATCGCACTTGCTATTCAAGCTGGTGGATCTGCAGACAAACAATCTATTCTAAAAAATATTAGAAAAGTATCTAATGCTCCAGGTATTATTATTAATCCTGGCCAAATATCTTATGGCCTACAAATGTTAGCTGATGGAAAAGATATTGATTACCAAGGTGCAACAGACGTTGAGTTCAATGCAATTGGAGATGCCGATGGTGCATTCAAGGAAGTTGAAGTTCGAGGCGGATCATTCGTTACAGTTGGTGCTTTATAATTTTTTTTAAATTTTTTAACAACCCCAGTTTTATACTGGGGTTTTTTTATGAGTGTCTTATTTTTTCAGGGATTATTCCTTTTGGTCGATATCTTAATATTAATAATAATATTAATCCCATTAATAAATATCTAAAATATGGTACACTATCTAACAAATGTAGTCTTAATGTATTAGTTGGATCTAATCCTGCTGTTAATTGATTAATAATAAATGTTGTTATTGGAGCAGCCTCAATCCAGGCAAACCAAATGACAAACCCCCCATAAATAGCTCCTAAATTATTACCACTACCTCCTACTATAACCATAATCCAAATAATAAATGTAAATCGAAGTGGCCTGTATGAGGATGGCGTAAATAAACCATCTAAAGTAACAAGCATTGCACCTGCAACGCCAACAATGGCTGCCCCAATAACAAATATAATTAAATGTTGTTTTACAACATCCTTACCCATTGCATTTGCTGCTATTTCATTATCTCTAATTGCTCTCATCATTCTTCCCCAAGGAGATAATTGTGCTTTATTAGCAAAATAAAAGATGATGAACATCACTATTAAAAATAAAAAAGCATAAGATAGTTTTACAAATATACTTGAGCCATCAATAATAAGTTTATTTAAAACTTTTTGTCTTTGAGAAACATCAATAATGTCATTTAATTTAGATGTGTTAAGGTAAGTAATGAGATTAATAAACCAATCCGTATTTTGTAAATTAATTTCATAAGGGACAGGTCTTTTTAATCCAATTACATTTTTAACACCTCTTGAAAGCCATTCTTCATGTTTTAAAACACTAACAACAATTTCTGAAATACCTAAAGTAACAATAGCTAAGTAATCTGATCTTAAACCAAGTGCTACTTTACCAATAACAAAAGCAACACCAGCAGCAAAAAAACCACCTACAATCCAAGAAAATATTATAGGTAAACCAAGACCTCCTAAAAAACCCTCAATTGCTGGATTCACATCTTCAATACTAGCTGTTGCATTTAAATAAAAATGTCTGATAATTAAAGTACCAAAAAAAATTATAAGAGCATTAATTATATAACGATTAGTTTTTTTTTTGACAATTTTGTTAATATAAACGACTGCTGTAATCAAAATTATAAGAAGTACAAAGCTTATCCCAATGCCTGTTCCGCCTGCTTTCCATGCTTCCGTAATAGGAGGATAAGAAACAAGAACAGCAGCAAGACCTCCCATTGCCAAAAAACCCATTACACCAAAGTTAATAACACCTGCGTAACCCCAAGAAATATTTACACCCATAGTCATAATGGCAGATACTATGCACATATTTAAAATAACTAAACTAACAGACCAACCTTGAACAAAACCAACAAGGATAAACAGTGAAATCATTATTATAATTGATGTCCATTCATGTCTCTCCAGTTTGATCATAATACTCTTCCTCTAAATATACCTGATGGTCTTATAAGTAAGACTATAACTAGAATAGAAAATGAAACAGCAAATTTATAATCAGTAGAAAGTAATTGTACTAATCCAGATGGTTCTAATGAAGTTGGTAAAAGATAAATAAAAAATTTCTTGTAAGCATAAGTTATCATAATTTCTGAAAAAGCGATTATATAACCCCCAACAACAGCACCAAAAGGATTACCTATACCTCCTACAATTGCTGAGGCAAAAATAGGTAAAACTAAATTAAGATAAATTAAAGGTTTGTAACTTTTATCTAAACCATACAAAGTACCAGCAACACAGGCAAGGACTCCAACTATGACCCAAGTGATGAAAACAACTCTGTCAGGGTTAATACCAGATAATAATGCTAAATCTTCATTATCAGAAAAAGCTCTCATTGATTTTCCCGTTTTTGTTTTTTGTAAAAACCAAAAAGTAAAAGTTAATAAAGCTATAGTAATTAATATTGTAATAACTTGAGATGATTTTAATGCTAATCCTTCATTTAAGCCTGTCATTCCTTTAAACTGTTTCGCTTTCATTATAAATTTCTGTCCATCAGAAAATTTTATGGTTTCTGTTCCAATTATAATTCTTATTATTGCATTTATTACAAACATAACCCCTATTGAAACCATTGCTAAAACAACGGGAACACTTTTTTGGTATCTGTAATATTGAAAAACAAATTTATCAGAAATAATACATAAGATAATTGTTGCTATAATTCCTATAGGTAAAGCTAACAAGGCAGTCGGCAGAATTCCTAAATCAATATTTTGTGATTGAAAAAACCATGTAAATAAAATTGTTATCATCGCTCCAAATGACATGATTTCCCCGTGTGCAAAATTGGCAAAACGAAGTATAGCGTAAACAAATGTAACTCCAAGTGCACCAAGTGCAAGTTGAGATCCATAAGAAATACCAGGAATGATTATAAAATTTAGAAGTACAATTATAGAATTTAGAAAATCAATCATTTTAACCTCCTAAAAATGACTTTCTAACTTCTGGATTATTTAATAATTCTTCACCTGAACCTTCTCTACTATTTTTTCCATTTACTAATACATACCCTCTATCAGCAATACCAAGTGCTTGTTTTGCATTTTGTTCAACCATAAGTATTCCAACACCAGTTTTGCGAACTTCTATAATTCTTGAGAATAACTCATCCATTACTATTGGTGATACTCCTGCAGTTGGTTCATCTAACATTAAAATTTTAGGTTTAGTCATAAGTGCTCTTCCAAAAGCTACTTGTTGTCTTTGACCTCCAGATAATTCTCCTGCACTTTGATTTCTTTTTTCTTTTAAAATAGGGAAAAGCTCATAAATATCATTAATGGTATGAATAATGTCATCCTCTCTTAAAAAACCTCCCATTTCTAAATTTTCTTCTACTGTCATACCAGTAAACACATTGTTTGTTTGAGGAACAAATGCCAATCCTAAGTTAATTCTATTTTGAGGTAGCATTGAAGAAATTTCCTCATTTGAGTATTCAACAGAACCTGAAGTTAAACTTAACATACCAAGCAATGCTTTCATTGCTGTTGATTTCCCTGCTCCGTTTGGACCAACGATGACAACAATTTCACCTTCATTTACTTGAAGATTAATATCTTTAATAATATCGACCCCTCCGTATCCAGCTGTTAAATTTTTACCAATTAAATTATTCATAATATTCTAATTCTTATTAATACCTTTACCCAAATAAGCTTCTATAACTGTATCGTTATTTTTCACTTCATTAAAATTACCTTTAAATAAAACTGAACCTTCTGCCATCACAATTACAGGATCACAAATTTTTTCAATGAGGTCCATATCATGCTCAATGACAAAAAATGTATAATTTTTTTCTTTATTTAATCTTAATATTGCATCCGTAATTTCATTAAGAAGTGTTCTATTAACTCCAGCTCCTACTTCATCAAGTAAAACGATTTGAGGATCAACCATCATAGTTCTCCCTAACTCAAGTAGTTTTTTTTGACCACCAGATAAATTGCCTGCAAGTTCTTGAGTTAAGTGACTTAAATTTAAAAAATTTATTACATCGATAGCTTTTTGTCTTATTTTTTCTTCTTGTTGTTTTACTTTTGAATTACTTAATAAAGCGTATGATAATTTTTCACCAAATTGATTTGATGGTACCATCATTAAATTTTCAAGAACTGTTAAAGTTGAAAATTCATGGGCAATTTGAAAAGTTCTTAGAACTCCTTTAGCAAATAATTCGTGAGGTTTTAAAAAAGAAATATCTTCATTATTAAGAATTATATTTCCTTCGTCTGGATCATATAATCCTGCAATAGTATTAAATAATGTAGTTTTTCCTGCTCCATTTGGACCTATTAAACCCGTGATTGAGCCCATTTCAACTTTCATTGATGCGTTATGAACTGCTTTTAATCCTCCAAAAAATTTATTAACATTATTTATTTCAAGCATTATGTAATTTTTTTAAATTTCCATTCAATCCCGCATTAAGAACTAGTCCTAGAGATAAAATTATGGAAAGCATTGCTGATCCACCATAAGAAACTAAAGGTAATGGAATTCCAACAACAGGCATTAATCCAGATACCATAGATATGTTCATTATCACATATATAAATAAATTGCTGCCAACGCCTATAGAGAGAATCCTACCAAAAATATGGTTTGATTTAACACTTATATAAAAACAAACTGAAATTAATAATAGAAAAAGTAAAATTATAAACATAGTACCAATAAAACCAAATTCTTCTCCAATTAGTGTAAAAATAAAATCAGTTTGTTTTTCGGGTAAATACTGAAGATAAGATTGAGACCCCTCTAAAAAACCTTTTCCAGTTAGACCGCCAGATCCTAAAGCAATTTTAGATTGTATAAGTTGATATCCTATTCCAAGTGCATCAGCCTCAGGGTTTAAAAAAGAAAAAATTCTATCTTTTTGATATGGTTGTAAATAATTTAATGACAAAGGAATTGATAAAATCAAAACAAAAAATCCCAATACAAACTTCCATATTCTTATTCCACTTGCAAATAAAATCAAAATTCCAAGCATTGCAATACTTAAAGCAGTTCCAAGATCTGGCTGTATAACAACTAAAACAAATGGTATAAATAAAATAAAAATTGGAAAAAATAAATTTTTTATTCGCTTAATTTCATCAAATTTTAGATTATGATAAAATCTTGCTAGTGCTAGTATAATAGTTATTTTTATTAATTCTGAAGGTTGGATACTAAAACCAAATAAATTGATCCATCTTGTTGCGCCTTTACCAAAAACACCAATTAATTCAACGGATAGCAAAAGTAATAAAGATAAGATAAAAATGAAATACGCAAATTGATAAATAAACTTGATATTTATTAAGGCTACAATAACCGCTAAAAAAATAAATAAAACTAATCTTATTAAATGTCTTGATGCCCAAGGACTATATGATCCTCCTGCAGCAGAATATAAACCTGCTGCTCCAATAAATGAGATTAATATTACTAAAAAAATCAATAGATAATTTAAGTTTTGAATTTTATTCAACATTAAGTTTCTAGTTTTTTTGTAAATTGAAAAATGTCTTTTGCTATAGGTGCTGCAGTTGATGCACCTGAACCTCCATGTTCAATAACAACCGAAACAGCATATCTAGGGTTTTCAACTGGCATATATCCAACAAATAAAGCGTGATCTCTTTGTTTCCATTCAACTTCTTTTTTTCTAAAATCTTCACTTTCTCTTTCAGTTACAGTTATTCTTCTAACTTGTGAAGTTCCTGTCTTACCTGCAAAAGGAGTAGTTTCAGATCTTGAATTATAAGCTGTACCTTTACTTTCGTTAACTACTTTAAACATTGAGTTTTTAATAATTTTAATTGCATTTTGATATTTTTCTAACTTTTCAAATTCAATGTCATTATTTTGTTTTATAATATTTGGTTTTACATTTTTTCCATTAGAAGCAATAATAGAAGTCATGACAGCTAGTTGCAGTGGATTAGTTAATACATAACCCTGTCCAATTGCTGAGATTAAAGTCTCTCCTGGATACCAACTTTGATCATATTTTTTCTTTTTCCAATTACGTGATGGGATAATTCCTTTTTTTTGATTAGGTAAATGGATATCATATATTTTGCCTAAACCAAAATCTTCAGCAACTCTGGCAATTTTATCTATCCCAATTTTTTTTGATATTTCATAGAAAAAAACATCACATGATTCTTTGATTGCATCACTAATATTCATCGAGCCATGACCATTATTTTTCCAACAATGATAAAGTCTATCACCTAAACCAATTTTTCCACTACAAAAATGTTTTGTATTTGTATCAATAATCCCATGGACTAATCCAGCTATAGCAACAACCATTTTAAAAGTTGAGCCTGGAGCATACAAACCCTGAATACATCTGTAAGTTAGTGGCGAAAGTTCATTTTCTAAAATTGAGTCCCAATATTCCTTATTGGGTTTTTGAATAATTTTATTTGGATTATAAGATGGAGTTGAAGCCATACATAATATATTACCATTATTTATATCCACGAGCACTGCAGACCCTGCTTTGTGTTCTTTTAATAAATTCAAAGCATATTGTTGAATTCTTAGGTCGATAGTTATTTGAATATCATTTCCTTTTTGACTATCTTTTCTTGATATTTCACGAATTACTCTTCCATAAGAATTTACTTCAATCTCCCTTTGTCCTGCTTTACCTATTAAATTAGGGTTAAAACTTTTTTCAATACCATCTTTTCCTATCTCTAGATTAGGCATATTAGAAATGAACGGCAATTCTACTTCTTCTTGATTTGGTTTATTTGTATAACCGATTAAATGTGAAACAGTATTATTAAACTGATAAGTTCTCATATAATCTTGAGAAATAAATATCCCTTCGATATTAAGTTTATTTGATTCTATTTTTTCAAGTTGTGACCAATTAATATTTTCTAATACTTTTATTTTCTGAAATTTTTTTACTTTTTTAGATAAATCTATTATTTTTCTTCTATGATTAAAATCTATTTTTATAATTTGATTTAATTCGTTTAGAGATTTATTTATATTTTTTGCATTTTCAGGAATTATATAAACATCAAATACTTTAATATTAGAAGCTAAAAGCTTTTTATTGGTATCATATATTCTCCCTCTAACAGGATAAATAATTTCTATATCTATTTGATTGTTTTTTGATAGGGTTTTGTATTTTTGTGAGTCTTTTATTTGAATGTCATAAAGTCTCCATCCTACAATACCAAAAAAAGATATCTTTAATAAATATAAAAAAAAAGTTCTTCTATTAAGTACTGAATATTGTTTTTTGTCATCTGAATAGAACATATCACTTATCTAATTTAGTAAATAAAAATACAGTAGGAATAAATATAATTAAAGAAATTAAAAAGAAATTAAAAATTAAAGATAAATTAAATTTATAATTATTTATAAGGTTCGCTAAAATTTGCTCAAATAGAAGAAAAGCTATTAATGTTATAAAATAAATAAAAATTATTTGGTAGGAAGATAATCTAATTAAATATTTTTTAAGTAAAACAAAAAAGATTAAGAGAGATAAAAAAGTAATTAAATGAGTACCTACATAATTTAATAATAAGATATCAAATAAAACTCCATATACTAAAGCAACTACATAAAGATAATAGTGATAGTGGTAAAAAATTAGATAAATAAAAGTTAAGTGAAAAAGTACATAAAATGCATTATTGACGTTGGGAAATAAAGTAAAAGAATTTACAGAAATTGAAAAACTTATAATTAAAATAATATTTAGTTTTACAGAGGAGTTAAATAATTTGGTAAACACCTTTATTTGGAAGTAACTATTTGTAAATAATCAATATTTTCAAAATCAACAAATGGTAATACAAAAAATCTATTTTTTTCAACTTTAGCTACTTTGCCAACTAATAAATCAACAGGGAAAATTTGCGCTGTACCACTTGTCACAACAATATCTCCTAATCTTGGCATTTTATTTTCCTTAACAAAAGAACTTACCAGATATTTGCCATCTCCATTGCCAGTAAGTAAGGAAAAAATATCATCTGATATAGATTTTACTGAAATAGATAAATTTGGATCAGTCAATAGAATTACTCTAGAATTATTTGAAGTTGTATCAATTACTTTTCCTACTAATCCTCTTTCATTAATAGCTGACATATTTTTCTTAATTTTATCTTCGTAACCAGCATTTAAGTTTATTAGCTTAGTATAAATTGTATCATTTCTGTTAATAAGAGATGCTGTTTTTACTAAACTTAAATTATTATCAGTTGCATTTAATAATTTTTTTAAAACTTTATTCTCTCTTGAATTTTGTATTGCTAATGTTTGCCATTTTTTTAAGCGTATTATCTCTTCTTGAAGTAGTTTATTTTCAAATTTTAAACTCGTAAACTTATTGTATTCATCAACAAAATTAGAAAATACATTTAATGGTGCTGAAATCACTCTTGTAATTGGAATAATTACTGAACTAGATATATTTTTTATCCCATTGATAAGATACAAATCAGATTTTGAAAAAAAAACTAAAAGAAATGATAAGGTAACAATAGAAATGATTGTAAAATTCTTAACGAAACTTGAAATTTGAAAAACTTTTATTTGGAACTTAGGTGCCATTTTAGTTTTTAATCAGAGGCAAATACATCGCTCAATCGTGATTTTTCTTCTAGTGCCTGTCCAGTACCCATAACAACACATAATAGTGGATCCTCTGCAATTGAAACCGGGAGACTTGTTGATCTTCTTAATACTTTATCAAGACTATGTAAGAGAGAACCACCTCCAGTCAACATTATTCCTCTTTCAACAATATCAGCAGATAATTCAGCTGGTGTTTGTTCTAAAGCTCTTTTAATTGTATCAATTATTTGAGCAACTGGCTCAGCTAGAGCTTCTGCAATTTGTCTTTGAGAGATAGAAATTTCTTTTGGAAGTCCTGTTATTAAATCTCTACCTTTAACACTCATACTTCTACCATCTCCATCATCTGGTGGACTAGCAGAACCTATATCTTTTTTCATTCTTTCAGCTGTAGTCTCTCCAATTGCTAATTTATGAGTTGTTCTCATATATTCCATTATTGCTTCATCAAATCGATCTCCAGCAGCTTTAACTGAAGTAGAATTAACAACACCTCCAAGAGATAATACTGCCACCTCTGTTGTGCCTCCACCAATATCTACAACCATAGAGCCTGTTGGTTCTGCAACTGGAAGACCAGCTCCTATTGCTGCCGCAACTGGCTCTTCAATCAAATAAACTCTTCTAGCTCCTGCTGCATCAGCTGACTCTCTAATCGCTCTTCTTTCAACGTTTGTAGCGCCAGAAGGTACACAAATAACAATTTGAGGATTTGATAAAGATCTTCCTTTATGAACTTTTTTTATAAAACTCTTGATCATTTGTTCAGCGACATCAAAATCGGCTATTACACCATCTTTCATAGGACGTATGGCTTGAATTTTTCCTGGTGTTCTCCCAAGCATTTGTTTTGCTTCGTTACCAACTGCTAAAACTTGAGTTCTTCCATCATTTTCTATTGTTGCGACAACTGAAGGTTCATTAAGAATAACACCTTCCCCTTTTACATATACTAGCGTATTTGCCGTACCCAAATCAATGGCCATATCTTTAGAAAATAAACTAAAAAAACGATCAATTACCATTCATTAAACTCCTTCTATTTTTAAACTTGCAGTATTTTCTTTAATAGATTTTGTTTTTTTAAAGATCAATCTGTTTAATGCATTAATATAAGCTTTTGCTGATGCAACAATAATATCAGGATCACTTCCTTTTGCTTGAGACGAAAGATTATCATCTTCCAATCTTACTGTTACTTCTCCTTGTGCATCAGTACCTGCTGTAATTGCATTTACTTGATAAAGTTTAAGTCTAAATTCAGTATTAGTAAGTTTT
>CACESS010000003.1 GCA_902562275.1 uncultured Alphaproteobacteria bacterium | reverse complement strand
AAAGAATTTTTAAATTTAATTAGAGAAATAAATGATTGGAATAGAGATAGTATTCAAAATGTAATTAATGATTTTTTAAAAAATAATAAAATTAAATTCCCCGTTTTAGGTAAACCAATTAGATTTTTATTAATAAATTCCTATCAAGGGCCTTCAATTTCTGATATTTTTGTAATATTAGGTAAAAAAGATACTATTGATAGATTAAATCAATATAGAGATAATTAAATATGGCTGATTACGAAGATAAGAAAGTTAACGATAAACAGTTTACACTATTCAACAATGAGAGTGGTAAATCGTATCAAATTCCACTTATTGAAAGTAAAGATGGTCCAAATGTTTTGGATATTCGTAAACTTTATCAAGAAACAGGCTTATTTACTTTTGATCCAGGTTTTACTTCAACTGCATCATGTGAATCAGGAATAACTTACATAGATGGTGAAAAAGGAATTTTACGTCATAGGGGATATGATATTCATGATTTAGCCTCAAAAAGTGAATTTCTTGAAGTTTGTTATCTTTTACTGCACGGTGAATTACCGTCACCTGAAGACAAGCAGAAATTTAAAGATGTAATAACCAATCATACAATGTTGCATGAGCAACTAGTAAATTTATACAGAGGTTTTCGAAGAGATGCGCACCCTATGGCAATTATGGTAGGTGTTGTTGGCGCCCTTTCGGCCTTTTATCATGACAGTACTGATTTTTCAGACATTAATCAAAGAATGATTGCCTGTCATAGATTAATAGCAAAAATTCCCACAATAGGTGCAATGGCTTATAAATATTCCATTGGTCAACCATTTGTTTATCCAAGAAATGATCTTTCTTATGCTGAAAATTTTTTATACATGACATTTTCTGTGCCATCAGAAGATTACAAAGTGAGCCCAAAAATTATCAGAGCAATGGATAGATTTTTTACTTTGCATGCTGATCATGAACAAAATGCATCAACTTCAACAGTAAGATTAGCTGGATCCTCTGGCGCAAATCCTTTTGCTTGTATTGCTGCTGGTATTGCATCTTTATGGGGACCAGCTCATGGTGGAGCTAATGAAGCAGTAATTAAAATGTTAGAAGAAATTGGGGATGTATCAAATATACAAAAATTTATAGATAAAGCTAAAGATAAAAATGACTCTTTTAGATTAATGGGTTTTGGGCATAGAGTTTATAAAAACTATGATCCAAGAGCCACTGTGATGAAAGAAAGTGCGCATGAGGTTTTAGAAGAGTTAAATATGCAAGATGATCCATTGCTTAAAATTGCAATAGAATTAGAAAAAATAGCTCTGAAAGATGAATATTTTATTAGCAAAAAATTATTCCCAAATGTAGATTTCTATTCAGGTATAATTTTAAAAGCATTAGGTTTCCCTACAAGTATGTTTACAGTGCTATTTGCAATAGGAAGAACTGTAGGATGGATATCACAATGGAAAGAAATGATAGAAGATCCTATTAATAAAATTGGCAGACCTCGTCAATTATACACTGGTTATAAAGCTAGGCCTTATCAAGTTGAATCTTCTAGAGAAAAAAAATCAATTTTTAATTGGCTTTGGAAGAAGGATTAATTAACTTATTTATACGATTAACACTCACATCATAAGGGCTAAAATCATTAACAAATTCTTTAAGATGTATATTAATTGAGTTAATTTGAGTTTCTTGTTTTTTTCTATCATTAAATAAATTTAGAAAAATATTTAATAACTTTTTTTCATTTAAATTTGAGTTAACAATTTCTGGAATAATCATCTCGTTACTCATAATATTTAAAAGATTTCCATATTTCACTCTTACAAAAGGCTTGATTAAAATTTCTGTGAAATAATTAAGTTTATAGATTACTATTTGAGGAATATTTCTTTTGGCAATTTCTAAAGAGGCAGTACCAGAGCAAGTTATACTTATATAAACATCTTCATAATATTCATCAAATTTACTCATATCAGTTGAGATTATAGTCTCAGTTTTCCATTGCTTAGTATTTTCTTTAATTAAAGAGGCAAGATGAGGCAAAGTTGGAATAAATATTTTATAATTAAGATTATTCTTAGATATATATTTTTCAATATAACTGAAATATTTCATAAGTTTCAATACTTCATTTTGTCTGCTACCTGGTAAAAAAGAGAGGTACTTATATTTACCTTTATTCTCTCTTTTTTTTATATGAAAAATTGGATGCCCAATAAAAGTTTTATTTAGATTATCAAAATTAAAATATTTTTTTTCAAAATTAAATAATAGAAAAATTTCATCAAAAATATTTGCAAATTTCCTTGCCCTATATGATCTCCAAGCCCAAACAGTTGGAGCAACTACATGTATTATTTTATTTTTATAATTTGATTTTCTTAATTGGTTTACAAGATTATAATTAAAATCTGGCGAATCTATGGTTAAAACTAAATCATAATCATTTTTAATAATATAGTTTTTTAATCTTCTTATCATTTTTAAATATTTTGAAATTGAAAGTATTATTTCAAAAAGCCCAATAGATTTAAATTCTGATAAATCATAAATTTTGTTAGAAATATATTTTTCAGATTGTTTGCCGCAAACTCCATCAAATTGGTATTTATCAATATTCATTCTTGATAAAATATTTGAACAAATATTTTCACCAGATTGTTCAGTACAACAAACAAAAATTTTTATTTTTTTCAATTTAGATCAACTGATGAGATAAATAAGTTATTTTGACTAGCATAATCAATAATTTTTTTCTTATCTAAAATTAAACACTTATTTTTTTGCAAGAATACACCTTCATAATTATATTTTTTTAAATTTTTCATAGTATCTAAGCCAATTAAAGGAATATCAATTAGATTACTCTGGTTTTGTTTTGAAAATTTAAATAGTACACCATTATCATCTTTTCTTTTATATTCTTTGCATCTTTTTAACAATTCATCTGTGCCTTCTATAGCTTCTAATCCTAAAACTAATTGATTTTGAATTATCATAGCCTGACCAACATCTAATTTCTTATAAATATGATATATTGATTTTGCTTTTTTTAAATTTAGAATTGCATTTTTAGAAGGCTTGATTTTTGTTAAATTTATTTCAGTTGAAAATAATTCTTTGCAATATTTAGTCCAATTAAAAAAAATATATCCTTTAGTTTCAAAGTATTTTTTTAAGCTCATTAAAAGATTGTTGTCTCCTTTTTTTTCTAATAAAAGACTTTTAGCAAGTAACAATGTTGGCAAATCAAAACCTAAATCTTTAATACCAGGTCTTTTTATACTTCCTGCAAATATTATATGTTTTATTTTATTTGAATCTAAAACTTTAAAGATTTTTTTTACTGACAAGATATCTAAATCTACAACATGATGGTTATTATAAGATTTATTATTTTTATTATTTAAAGATAAAAACGTAACATCGTAATTTTTACTTAATAGTGATTTACCAATATATAGAGGCAAATTACCATCTCCAGCAATAATTCCTATTTTAGTCATTTTCAAAAGTGGTAATACCTCTTTTTGAATTTAAGTTCAGAAATTCAATTACTTCCTTAATTTCTAAAATTTCAGCACTTTCAACAAAATTATTTTTAATATTATTTTCAATTGTATCATTTTTATCAAAAATTATATTTATGAGATTTTTAATTTCATTGATTGCATTAGATGTTAAGCCTTTTCTTTTTAAACCAATAAGATTTAAGCTTTTCAAATTTTCTCTTATTCCTGTATACAAACCATATGGAATGATATCTTTTTCAACACCGCTCATACCACCAATCATTGCATATTTTCCTATTCTAACAAATTGATGAATTGCTGAATTACCTCCTAAAATTGCATTATGATCAATTTCTACATGTCCTGCAAGAGTGGCATTATTCGCTAAAATAACATTTGATTTAATAATACAATCATGTGCCACATGCGAACCTACCATAAATAAACAATTATCAGCTATAATTGTATTTAAGCCTCCACCAGATGTTCCTGGATTTACGGTAACATTTTCTCTAAATTTATTGTTACTGCCAATTTTTAGATACGATTTTTCTTTGTTATATTTTAAATCTTGAGGTTCAGAACCAATTGAACAAAATGGATAAAAAGTATTACTATTTTCTATAGTTGTATCTCCAACGATAGAAACATGGGAAATTAAATTATTATTTTCTCCAATTTTAACCCCATCTCCAATGATACAGAAAGGGCCAATATATGTTGTTTCATGAATTTCTGCATTTTTTGCAATAACAGCTGAAGGATGGATCATATGTATAACTCTATTAAATTATGAAAATGTAACTTAAAATAAATAAAATATTTCTGATTATTACTTATAAGTAATCATAGCAGAAAACTCAGCCTCACTTACTTTAATATTTTCTTTAAAACATGTGCCTTCAAATTTATATACGTCTCTTACACTATTAAGAAACTTTACTTCAAATGATACTTTTTCATTTGGAAGAATTGGTTTTCTAAATTTTGCTTTATAAACACTCATAAATAATACTGATTTTTCATCATAATCTTTAAGTTTATAAGATACAACAATACCAGCTGTTTGCGCCATTGCTTCAACGATTATTACGCCAGGAACTATTGGATTATTTGGGAAATGTCCTTTAAAAAAATAGTCATTATTTGAAAAAAATTTTTCAGACTTTCCATGTTCGCCTGGTGTTATTATTTCACATGTATCCACAAATAAAAAAGGATCTCTATGGGGTATTAATTTTTTAATGTTTTCAATATCTAATTTCATTTTTTTAAACTATTTCTTATTACTTCTTTTTTCCATAAATTTATATCTTTTGCAGGAAATCCGGCCACAACATTGTTATCAGGTATATTTTTAGTAACACCACTTTTTGCAGCTATTGTAACATTATCTCCAATGACTAAATGGCCTGCTATACCAGCTTGACCACCAATTTTAATGTTGCTACCTATTTGAGTGCTTCCAGCTATACCAACCTGAGCGGCAATAACAGCAAAATCTCCAATAACAACATTATGAGCTATTTGGACTAAATTATCAATATTAGAAAATTCTCCAATAATTGTTGTATCAAAAACAGCTCTATCTATTGTTGTATTAGATCCGATTGATGAATTTTTTCCTATAATTACATTACCAGTATGATTAATTTTTTGCTTAGTTTTCATTTCAAAACCAAAACCAGTTCCACCAATTCTTGCACCTGACTGAATTACACAATTTTCCATAATGATTGAATTTGAAATTGTTACATTATCATGAATTACTACATTCTTATTTATTATTACATTTGGACCAATACTAGAGCTAGGACCGATATATACATTTTCAAAAATTTCAGTTTCTTGATGGATCACACAAAAAGGATTTATCTGCACATTCTTATGCAGATTACTTTGTGAATTTACGATTGCATTTTTAGATAATATACCATTTGACTTAAAACTATCCTCACTTTGTATATTACTAATTAAAGCCAAAGCCAAATAAGGATCTTTTACTATTATTGGCTCACAATTTTTTGGCAGATGTTCTTTATATTGATTCTCTATTAAACATGCTTTTGCTTTTATATTCTTTAAACTGTCTAAGTATCTTTGATTTGAAAAAAAAGATAAATCTTTATCTGATGCTTTTGAAATAGTTTTAACACCCGAAAAGATCTCATCATCAGATATATTCGAGAATACTTCAATAGAATTTTTATTTAATAATTCTTTAATTTCTTTAAATTTAATTTTTTTCAAAATTTATATATTCCAGTTTTAAATCTATATTTTGTAATTTTTCTTTAATACTATCAGTTATATCTATAGAATTAGAAGCTATTAAATAACTTTCTGAATCTAAAATTAAATCTATCTGATTTTCGATAGCATATTTTTCTAATAATATAAATATTTCCTTTAAAATGGTCTCTTTAATATTTATAACTTGATTTTGGTAATGTAAATTAAATTTTTCAACGGTATTAGTAAAATCTGCTAATTCTTTATTATAGTTATCTATTTGAGTATTTATTTCTATTTCGTTTAAGATTAATTTTGATTGCTCTAAATCTTTTAATTTATCATTTAATGCTATTTCTTTTAATTGGAATTTTTCATGATATTTTATTTGATTAATTTCCATATCCTCCATTATTTCTTTATAAAAACTATTATTATTAATTAAAGATTGAATATTGACGACAGCAATTATTTGAGCAGCAATAATCTTAGATGAAAAAACAGTACAAGTTAAAATAATTAAATATATTAACTTCAATCTATATTTCCTAGAGAAAATAAGAACATTCTCTTTATATCATATTCTTCATCTAAAAGAGGAAATCCCCAACTAAATCCAATTGGCCCAATAGGTGAGTAATATTTAAAGCCAAATCCAGCAGATGATCTTAAACTGTTATCACTATTTGTGGGTGTAGTTTTATTCTCCCACAATAGGCCATAATCATTAAAAAAGTTTATGTAAATTGGAAAGTTTGAATTTTTAGTTAATTCATACGAATAATCAAATTTTGTTACAGCTAAATTATTTCCACCAACATAAGAGGTTCTTGAATTACGTGGACCAGCACCGTAACTATCAAAACCCCTTAACCATCTACCTCCAAGAGCAAATTTGTCATCAGTTAGAATATCATTATTACTTAAAGAGATAATATTTCCGAATTTTGCTTGCGCAGAAAAAATATGATTATTTTTATTATAATATTTTTTTAAAGTTAGAATATTTCTCATAAAGCCATTATTAGAACTTGTTGGCGTTTCTAGTGTATTATTAAAATTTAAATAATTTCCTTTTTTGGAAATAAATCCACGGTTAAGTGTTGAAAAACGAAAATTATTTTTAATATAGTAACTAATATTTGTACCAGATGAATTTAATATAGAATTAGATACAGAAGCGGAATTCGTAATACTATAGTCTTTTAATACATATTCTAAATCTACGTTATGATAGAAATTATTATTTAATTTATAATTAATACCAACGCCAGAAGATAGTGTGTCTAATTTATATGAACTAGCATTTGAAAAATCCTCTTGTTTATAATTTATGCTATAGCTAATATTGGCATCATTTTCATAAGATAATCTATCTGATGTTACTAACTTAAATTGATTTTTATCATCTGAAGTATTAACAAGAAAGTCTAATGATCTACCTGTACCGTAAAAATTATTCTCTCTTAGACCAGTTACAATTGCAAATCCATCTAAAGTACCTAGGGATACTCCTGCATTCAAAGTTCCAGTTTGCTTTTCTTCAACTTCTATTATCAAGTCTACTTTATCATCATCATAAACTTTTTCTTTAACTATAACGGATTCAAATAAATTAAGAGAAGTCAATTTATCTCTTATGCTTGGTATTTGATTTTTAAAAATTGGATCTCCCTCAACAATATCTAATTCTCTTCTAATTACATAATCTAATGTTCTTGAGTTACCAATAATATTGATTTGATTAGTATATTTTGGCTTAATTGAATTAACTTGAAATAATACCCCTATACTTTTATTTTCTTTTTTTTCATATAAGTTTATTTCAAAATAATCTAGACCACTATTTATTATTATAGAAGAGATTTCTTTTTCAAATTCTTCAATGCTCTTAATAGAGAAAAAAGTTTGATTTAATAAAAACAAATCTATTTCTTTATTTATTTCATCTACAGTTTTAGAGTTTAATATATTTTTTTCATCAATAATTTCTAAAGATGATAATGAATAAATTTCACCTTCTGTAATATTAAAATAGATATTTACTTTATTAGTTTCTAAATATTCAATTTGTGTTTGGACATTTACATCAAGAAATCCATTATTTTTATAATAATTTACAATTGTAAATTTATCTCTTTCAATATTTATTGGCTTAAAATTATTATTAGCAAAAATATTAACTATTGATTTTGTTTTTGATTGAATTATTCCTTTTATATCATCTGTTAAAATAGAATTATTGCCATTTATGATAATCTTTTTAATTTTAGTAATTTCACCCTCATTAATATTGAAATATAAATCAGCAGTGTTATTATTTTCATAAAATTTTTCATAATATTTAATTTCAATATTATTATATCCATAGGATTCATAAACTTTTTTTGTTTCATTGATGAATAAGTTTAAGGATTTACTATTTAAGTTTGTTAGACCTAGATCATTTGCAATATGACGTAATTCATCATTTTCTAATCTTTCATTATTTTCAAAATAAATTTTTCTTATGTTAGGATATTCCTTAACAATAATATTGTATTTATTATCAATAAAATTTACCCTAACATCAGAAAAAAGGTTTGACTCATTTAAAACTTTTATAATCTCATTACTGTATTCTTCATCTAAATTTTGTGGAATATTTTTTAATAATGAAATAATAACGTTGGAGTCAGTAAAGTTATTTCCCTGTATTATAAATAAATTATCACTAGCTATAACCGCTTTACAAATAGAGAAACAAACAAATAAACTAATTAGAATATAATTTAGTTTTTGATAAATTTTTTTCAATTTCTTCATGATAGTTAATAATATCATTAATGTTGTTTACAGAAGAATACAAATTTAAAGAAGTAACTTTTTTAATAATTTTGTAAATATCTGTGTAATTAATTTTATTGTTTTTAAATAAATTCACTGCAAATTCATTTCCAACATTAAATTTAATTAAGTTTTGAGGAATTTCTTTATCAATTTTATTAAAAAATTTATAAATTGGAAAAATATCATTTTTAACTTTATGAAAATTTAGATTATTAAAGTTTAGTAAGTATTTATTCTTTTTAATCAAATTATTTTTATATTTTGAAGAAAGTAAAAAGTTTAAAATTGGTATTTTCATATCATTTTTGAAAAGATTGAGATGAGTTATATAATTTTTATATTCAATTGCAGAATGAACAATCGCTTCTGGATGAACAAGAATATCCATTTTTTTAAAAGGTATATCGAATAAATAATGGGCCTCAATTAATTCTAAACATTTGTTTACCAATGTAGCAGAATCAATACTATTTTTATATCCCATTTTCCATTTTGGATGATTTGTGGCTTGTAACAATGTAATGGTTTTTAAATCATTAAATTTTTTTTTATAAAAAGGCCCACCTGATGCAGTAAGGATTATTTTATTTATATTATTTTTAGTTTGATTTGTTTTCTTAAAAAATTCATATAAAGAAAAGTGTTCTGAGTCTAAAGGGAAAATATTTGTCTTAGAAAGATATTTTTTCTTTTTAAAAAGATGTCCAGCTGAAACAATAGACTCTTTATTTGCTAATCCTAGGTTATCAGTATTTTGGATTATACTTTCAAGAAAATATAATGATTTATATCCAGATATTGCTAAAACACTTAAATTTGATTTACTTTCTAATAAATAATTTGTTAATTCATTAAAATTTAAAATTTTTGTTTTGTTAATTTTATAATTAAATTTTGGAAATCTATCTATATCATAAAGAAATGCATATTTTGGATTATATTTATAAATTTGTTTTTTGAGTAATTTAAAGTTAGATTTGGCACAAATTAAATTAATTTTTATATTTGTGAAATCTTTATCTATTAATTCTAAAGTTTTTTTTCCTATTACTCCCGTACTACCAAATATATTTATTTTCATAATCTAAAATTAATAAATATAGAATAAATAATAATAGAAAACAAAAAACTATCAAATCTATCAAAAACACCACCGTGACCAGGAATAAAATTACTTGAATTTTTTAAATTATTTTTTCTTTTAAAATATGACTCAATAATATCTCCAGATAATGAAGAAGAAATTATTAAAATAATAAAAATAATTGATTGTATATCAATTAAAATGTCAAAATAGTAAGAAAATGTAATTGCAAAAGAAAAAGATGCAATTATACCACCGGTTAAACCTTCAATTGTTTTATTTGGACTAATATTAATTAATTTATTTTTCCCAAAAATTTTACCAATTATATAAGAGAAAATATCAAAAGTAATTATGATAACAATTATAAAGTTAAAATCTATGATGTCTATTTTTTTAAAATCAATATTAAAAAAAAACATTAAAGATAAAATAATATAAATAATTGGAATCAATTTATATTTTTTAAAATATAAGATAATTTCTATCAAAATAATAGAATATATTAAAAGTATTAAATAAAATACAAACGTAAAATTAATATAAGAAATAAAGAAATAAATTAAAAAAAAAATTGATGAAAATAAAGATCTTAATAAAAAGTTTTTATAAACCATATTTTCTACTAATATTTAAATATTCATTAATAATAGCATTAAATTCTTTTTCAGAAAAATCAGGCCATAATGTATCTGTAAAAAAAAGTTCTGTATATGTCAAATTATACATAATAAAATTACTTAATCTTTTATATCCACCAGTTCTAATAAGAATATCAGGATCAGGAAATGTGCCTATGTCAAATAGTTTATTAATTTCTTGTTCATTATTAAGATTAATATTTGAACAGTTGTCTTTAACTTTGTTAAGTACTTTTTTTATTTCATCTTTGAAACCATAGTTAAAGGCAATATTCAAATTTAATTTGTTATTATCTGAAGATAATTTTTCTATATTTTCAAAAATTCCTATAATTTTTTTTGGTAAGTTTTTTCTAGAACCAAATATTTTTATTCTAACACCATTATTAAAAACCAAATCATTAAAATATTTTTGAAAATTTTTGTAAATTATATCATAAATTAAATCTATTGAAGATCGATGAAAATTTTCTGATGATAAAGCATAAAGTGTAAGATTTTTTAATTTTATATTTAGAGAAAAATTTACTAAGTTTTTAATATTTTCAAAGCCTTTTGAGTAACCAATAAAATTAGAAAATTTATTTTTTTTTGCCCATCTCTTATTTCCATCAAGTATAAATGCTATATGTTCTAAGTTGTTCAATCTTAAACTTTCAAAATATCAATTTTTTTTGCTTCTAATATTTTGTCAATTTTGTCTATATTATTATCTGTAATTTTTTGTATTTCATTAATTTTTCTCTTTAGATCATCTTCAGAAAGGTTGGAATTTTTTTTTTCATTTTTAGAAGTTTCTATGAAATCTCTTCTTATATTTCTAATTGTAATTCTTGAATTCTCTGCAATTTCAGATGCTACTTTAATTATTTCTTTTCTTCTTTCTTCACTAAGTTTTGGTATTGGCAACCTGATTATTTGACCATCAACTTGAGGATTTATTCCTAGATTAGATTCTGTGATAGCATTTTCTATTGATTTAATTAATGATGTGTCCCAAATTTGTATAATTATAGAAGATGCATCTTGTATTGAAATATTACCTAATTGATTTAAAGGCGTTTTTGAACCATATGCATCAACAAATATACTATCTAACATTGATGGATTGGCCCTTGATGTTCTTAGTGTATTAAGTTCTTTTTCATAATGTGAAACAGCAGAACTCATTTTACTTTCAAAATCAATCATACTCAACTTATCTTACTATAGGAACCTCGACGATTCAAAACATTAATTAGAGAATTTTTATTAAATATATTTGTTATAAAAATTGGTATTTTTGTGTCTTTTGCCAAACTAATTGCAGTAAGATCCATAACTTGTAAGTTCTGATTTATAACTTCATTATATGAAATATTTTTTATAAGTTTGGCATTTTTATGCTTTATTGGATCTTTATTATAAATGCCATTAACTTTTGTTGCTTTGATAATTAATTTACAATCCAACTCAGAAGCCCTTAAGGTCGCTGCAGTATCTGTAGAAAAAAAAGGGTTGCCTGTGCCAGCTGCAAATATAACTATTCTATTTCGTTCTAAATGCCTTAATGCTCTTCTTCTTATGTAAGGCTCTGCAATTTGAGACATTGTAATGGCAGATTGAACTCTCGTTGGGACGCCATTTTTTTCTAAACTACTCTGAAGTGATAATGCATTCATTACTGTTGCTAACATGCCCATATAGTCGGATGTAGATCTATCTATTCCTTCTGATGCACCTTTAATTCCTCTAAAAATATTACCGCCACCTATAATGAGGCATATTTGATATTTTTTTTTATAAACATTCTTTATTTCATTAGAAATTTTATTAATTGTTGAAACGTCTATCCCATAATTAGAAGAACCCATTAAAGACTCTCCAGAAATTTTAAGTAAAATTCTTTTACTCATACTACAAACTTATTATTTCAAAAGATTTTAGTTTAAATTCATATTTAGAATGTTCTTCAATGACAGTTTTTACTAATTTATCTTGATCTAAAATATAAAATTGGTTCAATAAAGTTACTTCACTGTAAAATTTTTTCATTTTCCCTTCTAAAATTTTATCAATTATATTTGAGGGTTTTCCGGAACTTAAGATCAATTCTCTTTGAATTTTTTCTTCTCTCTCAACTAGATTTTTATCTAAATCTTTAATGTCTAAAGATTCAGGTTTCATCGCAGCAATATGCATGCACAAATTTTTAGATAAAATTTCAATTTCTTGTTCCTTGTTAGTAGACGTAAATTCTAACAATGATACAATTTTCCCAATATTACCTCTGTAACTATTATGAATGTAATAAGAATAATAAGAATCTTTATTTTCTTTAATTAGAAGATCACTTAAAATTAAATTTTCTCCTATTTTTGCAATCATTGAATCAAAATAATCTTTAATTGTTCCATCTTCATACTTTAGGTTTAAAAGATTATTCTTATCTATTATTGTGTTATTTTCTAATACTAGTGCACCTAAATTATCAAGAAAATCAAGGAATGTATCACTTTTTGCTGCAAAATCAGTTTCACTATTAACTTTAATTAAAACTGTAATATCTTTATTAGAATAAAAACCTACAGCACCTTCGTTTGCTGCTCTATCACTTTTTTTAGATGCTTTAGCAAGACCCTTTTTTCTTAAAGCTTCTATAGAATTTTCAATATCATTATTGTTTTCTTCTAAAGTTTTTTTACAATCCAAAAAACCAGCGCCTGTTTTATCTCTTAATTCTTTAATTAGATCTGTAATGCTTGACATTATTTTTCATCCTTTTTTAAATTATCTTCATTCTTATCATTATCTTTTTCATCAGATTGATTTTGAAAATTAGTTGCATCTTGAATAGTTTCAGAAAAATAATTTTTGTAGAGATTTATAGATCTAAGAGCATCATCATTACCTGGAATAACATAATCTATATTTTCAGGGTCAGCATTGGAATCTACTATAGCAACAACAGGAATATTAAGCTTATTTGCTTCACGTACTGCAATTTTATCTTTTATTACATCAAAAACTACTAATAAATCTGGTTTACCATTTAAAGTTCTGATACCACCAATATTTAAATCAAGTTTTTGTTTTTCTCTTGAAATATCAAGTAATTCTTTTTTAGATAAATTTTTTGATTCCTCATTGTTCTTTAAAAATAATTCTATTTCCTCAAGTCTTTTAATTGAGTTTGATATCGTTTTCCAATTAGTGAGAGTTCCACCTAACCATCTTTTATTTACATAATAATTATTATTTAAAATCGCCAATTCCTTAACAATATCACTGCACTGCTTTTTAGTGCCAACAAAAAGAATTGTTCCTGATTTTGATACAGTTTCATGTATTTTGGTAAGAGCTGTATTTAATAACTCCAAGGTAATTCTTAAATCAAAAATATGTATATTATTTCTTACACCATAAATATATTCTTTCATCTTAGGATTCCATCTTCTTACATTGTGACCAAAATGTACACCTGACTCTAAGAGATCTTCAATTTTAACTTCTGGTAAATTCATATTTACTCCCGGTTTAACCTCCACAGAAACAAAAACACCGGTTTTTTCTGTGTGCTAGATTTAATTTGAATGATCTATTATTATAATGTGTTATTATTTCAAGATATTTCTAATGAATAATCTAAAATTTTTGATTTATTTAAATCGTCAAGTTTTTTGTAAGATTTTATTGAGTATTTGTTAAAGTTAAAATTAACCAGCTTTTGATCCACATTAATAAAGAGATCAATATTATTATCAACTTTAGTATTTATTGATTTTTCAAATATATTATATTTTATCTCATCTATATTTTTAATACTTGCATAAATATTAAATTTATATTTTTTATTAATAAAAGTTTTTTCAAGTGATGATATTTCTCTTACTATAAACCGAGTATCGGTATTATTTTTAACAATATCAACATTAAAAATTAATAAATTACCTTCTTTTAATAAAGGTCTGTATTTATATAAATTTTCACTAAATATAGCTAATTCAAACTGATAGTTAGTTTCTGATACAGTGATGAAAGCATATTTTTTTCCATCTTTATTTGATCTTTCTTTAATATCTAAAATTGCACCACAAACTTTAATTGAGTTTGTATTATTATTTTCTAAATAGTCTTTAAAAAGATTAATATTTTCTAATTCAAAAAACTTTTTTGGATAAAGATTTAAGGGATGATCTGAAAAATAAAATCCAATAACTTCTAATTCGTTAGATAAAATTTCTGTATTATTCCATTTTTCATAATTTTGGTTGAACAGGTTTGTATCCTCAAAAGAAATCTCATCTTCTTCAAAAAGCATATCTTGATTGATATTTTTTTCTCCTCCAAAAAGTTCAACAAATTTTGGTACATTATTGAATAATTTTGATCTGTTAGCTTCAATACTATCAAAAGCTCCAGCCTGAATAAGTTTTTCGAGCTGTCTTTTGTTTATTACTTCCTTGGAAACTCTATTCATAAAATCAACGATACTTTTAAATTTACCGTTTTTATTTCTTTCATCAACCATGCTAGAAATTGATTTTAAACCAACACCTTTGATTGCCGCTAAACCAAATCTTATTGATTTTAATGTATCATTTGTTTCAATTGAAAACAAAGGATCAGAAAAATTTATATCTGGCTTTAAAAAATTAATATTTAATCTTTCTATTTCTTGTTTAAGTAAAATAATTTTGTCTGTTCTATCTATTGAATAGTTTAGAGTTGCTGTAAGAAATTCATGTGGAAAATTTGCTTTTAAATAAGCAGTTTGATAAGATATTAAAGCATATGCTGCAGCATGACTTTTATTAAAACCATACCCTGCAAATTTATCAACTAAATCAAATATTTTTGAAGCTTCTTTTTTATCAATATTATTTTGAACAGCACCTTCAATAAATCTTGATTTTTGCATATCCATTTCTTTTTGAATTTTTTTTCCCATTGCTCTTCTTAGTAAATCTGCTTCACCTAAAGAATAATTTGATAAAACTTGTGCAATCTGCATTACTTGTTCTTGATAAACAATAATTCCATAAGTTTCTTTTAAAACATCTTCTAACATAGAATGAAGGTATTTGATTTCTTCTCGTCCATGTTTTCTATTACAAAAAGATGGTATATTGTCCATTGGCCCTGGTCTAAATAAGGCTACTACAGCAATTATTTCTTCAAATCTATCAGGTTGCAATTGGCGAAGGACGCTACCCATACCATTACTTTCTAATTGAAATATTCCCACTGTATCACCCTTACTTAACTGATCATAGGTTTTTGTATCATTAAGAGGTATTTTATTTATTAAAAAATTTTTATTTTCTTTAACTATTAATTTTATGCAATCATCTATAATGGATAATGTGGTTAAGCCAAGAAAATCAAATTTTATTAAACCTGCTTCTTCAACATACTTCATTGAAAATTGTGTAGCATTAGTATTAGTATTTTGATCTTTGTATAAAGGAACTACTTTAGATAACTTTTCGTGACCAATTACCACTCCAGCAGCATGGGTTGAAGCGTGTCTGTGAGTTCCTTCAATTTTTAGACTTACATCAATGATATTTGAAATTCTTTCATCACTACTTATCCTTTCTTGTAAACTTCTTTCAGATTTAATAGACTCGCTTAAGGTAAGTGGATTTGATGGATTAAAAGGTATTAGTTTAGCAAAAGAATCTACTTCTCCATATGGAACTTCTAAGACCCTTCCAATATCTCTTACTGCAGCTCTTGATGCTAGAGTACCAAATGTAATTATATGAGCAACACATTCACTTCCATATTTATTATTTACATATGCAATTACTTCATCTCTTCTAGTTTGACAAAAATCTATGTCAAAATCTGGCATTGACACTCTTTCTGGATTTAAGAATCTTTCAAATAATAAATCATATTCTAATGGATCTAAATCAGTAATTCCTAAACACCAAGCTACTAAACTACCGGCACCTGATCCTCTTCCAGGACCAACAGGAATGAATTTCTCTTTAGCCCAATTAACAAAATCTGCTACTATTAAAAAGTATCCTGCGAAACCCATTCTAATTATTATTTCATTTTCATATTTCAATCTATCACTATAAATTTGTGTATTCTTAATATTTTTTTCTTTTATTTTTTTTTCAAGTCCCAGTTCAGACGATTTTAATAAAAAATTTTCTGCTGATAAATTTAAATCATTTTTAAATTCAGGTAATTGTGGTTTTGTTGATTCAGGAAAATAATTACAAGATAGAGAAATATTTAAATTATTTTGTATTATCTCAGGGATATCTTCAAAATTTAAATACATTTCTTCATTTGACTTAAAATAAATATTTTCATTTGAAGTATTTCTTTGAGAATTGTTAATTGTAGATTTTTGAGCAATACATAGTAATGCATCATGAGCTGAATAATCATCTTTATTAGCATACTTAATATTATTTGAGCCAATAAGGGGTATGTCAAATTCTTTTGATAAATTAATAAATTCTTTTTCAAAAAAATCGATATTTTGGTCATTAATTCTTTGAATTTCAAAAAGAAAATTTTGCTTAAAAACTTTTTTAAAATTACCTATTAATTCAATGATATCTTTTTTTTTGTTTTCTTTGTTTAATAAAAGTAAAGGATTAAACTCACCACCTATATAACAAAATAAACCCTCAGAAAATTTCTCTAATTGCGAAAAGTATATACCAACATTATTTCCTTCATTAAGATGAGAAAGTGAGCTTAATTCTAATAGATTTCTATACCCAACTTCATTTTTGACTAAAAATGTAACTTGGGAAATTTGACTATTTACAACAACATCTAATAAATTTATTGAAGTTCCAATTATAGGTTGAATATTATTTTTTACACATTCTTTTGAAAACTCAAAGACTCCAAACATATTGTTATTATCTGTAATGGCAATTGCAGGCATTTCATTTTTTTTAGCAAGATCTACTAAATTAGTAATTTTTAGAGTACTTTCAGATAAAGAATACGAAGATAAAGATCGTAAATGAATAAAAGTATTATTCATTCTTTAATTGTATATTCTTGTTTTTAAAATAATAAATTTCATCAGCTAGTAAAGAATAAGTTTTGTTATGAGTAACATATACTAAAGTTTTTTTATTTTGTTCGATATAATTTATAAAAAATTTAAAAATGTTGTTAGCAGTATCTTCATCAAGATTTCCAGTCATCTCATCAGCTAAAATTATATCTGGATTGTTAACTAATGATCTTGCAATAGCGACTCTTTGTTGTTCTCCTCCTGATAACTTTAAGGGTTTATAATTAATCCTTTCATCTAAACCAAATTCGAGAAGTAGTTTTTTAGATATTTCATAACTTTTCTTTTCATTTTTATTTATTAATAATGGAAGCACAACATTCTCGATAACTGTGAGTTCAGGAATCAGATGAAAAAATTGATGAATAAAACCAATTGATAATCCTCTAATTTTATTTGTTTCATCTTTAGAGCATAAAGAAATATCTTTATTCTTAAAATAAACTTTTCCATCATATTCTGAGTCAAGTAAACCAATAATATTAAGAAAAGTAGTTTTGCCTGAACCTGAAGGTCCAACAATTGCAACTTTAGTGTTTTGCATTAATTTAAAATTCAGATTTTTAATTATCTCAATTTTTAAATTATTTTCATTAGAATAATGTTTACCTAAACTAGATATCTCTAATAAATATTTGTTATTCACTTCTTAAACTCTTAATAGGATCTATTCTGGCTGAACTTAAAGCTGGAAAAATAGTTGACAAAATTGATATGATTATAGCCACACAAAGCACGTAAACAACCTCATTTATACTAATCTTTGAAGGTAAAGATGATAAATAATAGACTTCTTCAGAAAAGAGCTTTGTCCCAAGTAAATATTCTAAAAAACTTTGAATTGATTTAATATTTATTGTGAAAAGTATTCCAATTATTAATCCTATTAATGAGCCAATCAAACCAATTGAGATTCCAATAGTAAAAAATATTTTTATAATACTTTTATTACTCATTCCAATAGTTTTTAAAATGCCAATATCCTTATTTTTTTCTTTTACAAAAATAATTAAACCTGAAATAATATTTAATGATGCAACTAAGATGATTAAAGAAAGGATAATAAACATAACATTCTTTTCCACTTTAAGTGCATTTATTAAAGTTTTGTTTTGATCCTTCCAAGATATTGAATAAAAATTTAATAAAAGATTAGATGTTTCTAATTCTACTTTATTTTTAAAAAATTCAATTTCATTGGGAGATGATGTAAAGAATTCAATTTTGTTATATATATCTTCATCATATAAGAGCAATTTTCTAACAAGTTCTGAAGATAAAAAAATTAAATTTGAATCATATTCATATAAACCTAGATCAAATATACCTACTACCTCCAATGTTTTAAATCTTGGAATATTTCCTAATATTGTTTTATCAGTCTTTGGAATTGCAATTTTAACCTTATCTCCCACGCTTAAATTCATTTCGTTCGCTAAGGAGTCACCAATTAATATTTCACTTTTTGGATTTTGAATTAATGCACCCATATTAATTGAATTAAACAAATAATGATTTTTATCATATGCATCATAGCCTTTGATCATCACACCTTTTGAGTTATTTGATTTTATAATTAATCCATTTGTTTCTATAGATTTGTAGTGTTGGTAAAAAAAAGAATTATCAATATTCAATATAAGTTCATCAGCTTGCTTATTTGTTATCTCATTATCAAAACTATAAATATTAAGGTGCGAATTAAGTCCAATTATTCTGTTAGTTAGATCAATTCTAAAACCATTCATAACAGACATAACTATAATAATTGCTGCTACTCCTAAACTAATACCTGTTATTGAAAACCAAGCGAAAATAGACACATAGCCATCGGATTTCTTAGAAAATAAAAACCTAAAAATCAGTAATCGTTCTGATTTAGAAATCATCTATTTTTTTAACTTATTATTAATAAAATCAATTACACTACTGGATGAAATTTTTTCACTTTCATTATTTTGGCGTTTTTTTATTTCTACTAAATTATCTTTTAAATCTCTTTTGCCAATAATAATTTGATATGGTGTACCAATTAACTCATTATCTGATAATTTTTTTCCTACACTACAGATTCTATCATCTAAAATGACTTCAATATTATTTTTCATAAAATTTTCATAATATTCTAATGATTTTATGGCACAATCTTGATCTTCCGGCATTAAATTAACTATGGAAACCTTAAATGGAGCAACTTCTAAAGGCCACCTAATTCCTTTTTCATCATGATAAGCTTCTATAATTGCACCCACAAGTCTTGAAACACCAATGCCATATGATCCCATGTGTACTGGAACATTTTTCCCACTTTTATCTTGAACAAATGCGTTTAATTTCTCAGAATATTTTGTTCCAAAATAAAATATATGACCCACTTCAATGCCCTTAGAAATTTTTAAATCTTCATTTGAAATTGGGCAATTTTTTTCATCATGTTGATCATCAACTGCAGCATAAAATGACTGCAACTCATTTGGGTCTATAGTTTCAGGGTTTAGTGTTTCTAATTTTTTATCATAATAAAGTGTACTTTCACCAGTCTTAGCTAGTATTTGAAATTCATGACTTAAGTTACCGCCAATTGGTCCAGTTTCCGCTCTTAAGGATATTGGTGTTAAACCCATTCTAATAAAAGTTTTTATGTATGCTTTAAACATATTGTCATAAGATTTTTTTGCTTCGTTTTCATCAAGATCAAATGAATAATTATCCTTCATTAAGAATTCTCTTCCTCGCATTACTCCAAACCTAGGCCTAACTTCATCTCGGAATTTCCATTGAATATGATAAAGATTTTTTGGAAGATCTTTGTAAGAATTTATATGTGCTTGAAATATATCTGTAATTAATTCTTCATTTGTTGGGCCGTAAAGCATTTCCCTTCCACTTCTATCTGTAATCCTTAACATTTCTTTTCCATAATCATCGTATCTTCCTGATTTAATCCATAAATCAGAAGATTGAATCGTAGGCATAAGCAGTTCTACTGCTCCTGCATTATTTTGTTCCTCTCTAACAATCTGTTCAATTTTTTTTAATACAAGTAGACCTAGAGGTAACCACGAATAAATACCGGCACTAGATTGTTTAATCATGCCAGCTCTGATCATCAATTTATGTGAAATTATTTCAGCATCTGATGGCGCATCTTTAATAGTGGGAAGAAAAAAGTTAGAATATTTCATTTATTAAATATATTTGATAAATCAAATCCAAATAAAATCAAAAAAAATAAAATTAAAGCTGATATTAATGAAGTTACTATAAATTTTATTAGAAGATATGGCTTACTTGGAGCACTTTTTGCATGTCCAGATTCTACTTTTTGGGGTACTTTTATCTTAATCGGTAGGAGTATGAAAAATAAAATCCACCAAACAAGGATAAAAATTAGAACATGAGTAAATAGTGCCATTAAGATCGTATTAAATGAACTTCAATTTCTGGTTTTTTTTGAATTGAATTTTTTATAATCTTTCTAAAACTACTTTTAACTAAGTCAGATACTATAAGATCTGATGATTTTTGATCTTTGTTAAGTTTTGTATAGTTTTCTATAAAAAGTATTTTAAAATCATTTTTAATATTTTCTTCATCTATTCCCGGTAATCCTTTTAAAGTAAGTAACATATTTTTATTAATTGAATAGTCATCATCATTGATAATTAAAGAAATTAAAACTAGCCCCTCAAATGAATATTTCCTTCTTTCTTTAATAAAAGCAGATTCAGAGTCGTAAAGATTTTTACCCTCAACAATTAACTTTCCAGTTTCAAATTTTTCTACAATTTTAGGTTCACCTGGTGCGATTTTGAGACATTTTCCATTTTCTAAAATTTTAGTAAATGGTACTTGAGATGAATAAGATAATTGTTTATGTGCCTCTAGATGCATAGGCTCACCATGCACAGGAATAGATAAGTAAGGTTTTGTCCAATTATACATTTGTTTTATTTCATCTGCGTAACCATGACCTGAAACATGTACTAAATCATCATCAGCAGTTACTATCTCAACTCTTTGTCTAATAAGTAAGTTCTTTAAATTATTTATTGATTTTTCATTACCAGGAATATCTCTAGAGCTAAAAATTACTACATCTTCAGGCTCTAAATGTAAATGTTGATGAGAATTATAAGCTATTCTGAAAAGCGCAGATCTTTTTTCACCCTGACTTCCAGTACAAATTATGACTAAATTTTCTCTTGGTATATAAGAGGCTTCATCTTCACCAATAAAAATTTCATCATCTGAAACATAACCACATTTTCTTGCTACTTCGATATTTTTTTTCATACTCCTACCAACAAGAGCGACCTTTCTTTTATTTTTTTTTGCTGCTTGAATAATATTTTTCATTCGTGCAATATTTGAAGAAAAACAGGTAACAACAATTCTATTTGAAAATCTTGAAAATATACTTGTCAGTTCATCTCTAACATCACTTTCAGATTCTGATTTACCAGGGACATTTGCGTTAGTAGAGTCACCGATTAAGGCAAGTAATCCATCATTTCCTAATTTTTCAAATTTTTCTTTTGAAAATGAGTCTCCTAAAGTAGGTGAATGATCTATTTTCCAATCAGCAGTATGAAGTAATGATCCATATTTTGTTTTAATTACTATTGCAGTTGGTTCAGGAATTGAGTGTGTAGTTGGAATAAAACTTATATCAAAATTATTGAGTATTAATTTCTTGTCTAGATTTATCTCTTCTAAAGTAAATCCTTCTACTTTATTGAATTCTTTAAGCCTATTTTCGATAAGAAATTTTGCAAATTTACTAGCATATACAGGACATTTAATTTTATTTGCTAAGAACGCGACAGCTCCTGCATGATCTTCATGACCATGGCTGATAATAATAGCCTCGAGATTATCTTCTAAACTTTCAATATGATCTATTTTTGGTACTAATAAATCTACACCGGGAAACTTTTCATCTGCAAATGAAAGCCCTAAGTCTATCATTATCCATTTTCCATCACATCCGTAAAGATAACAATTTGCACCTATTTCTCCAATACCCCCAAGAGATAAAAAGTGTAATCCTTCATTAAAATCATTTAGTTTTAAATTATTACTCATAAAAATATTTGTTACCGATTTCTTTTATTCCTTCTAATGTCAAATGTTCCATATATATAGGTTTATAAATAATTTTATCCCTAAATATTTTACCTAGACCACCCGTAATATAGACTTTAGGCTTAAAGTTATTCTCTTTAATAATTTGCTTTAATATGCCATTAACTGCATGTAAATAACCAAAATAGAAACCTGATTGAATAGAAGCTGATGTATTATTATTAACAATTTTATTTGATTTTGAGATTTTTGAAGTTTTTATTAACTCAGCATTTTTTAAAAGTGTTTCCATTGAAAGATTTATACCTGGAAAAATTAATCCACCTAAATATTGATTATTTTTAATGACATCAAAAGTAGTAGCTGTACCAAAGTCGAGAATTATACAGTCTTTGATTTTCTTACTATATACATAGGCATAGTTTGCTATTCGATCACTTCCAATTTGATTTAAATTATAATTGATACTATTTCTAAATGATATTTTTTTTGCATTAATTACATAAAATTTGAATTTATTTTTTTCAAAAATATTTTTAAAAATTAAATTTAAAGAAGGTACAACAGAGGACAAGATACAAAATCTATCTTTAAGATTATTAATCAACTTTTTGTTAGATTTAAAAAATTTATTTATTTCTTTTTGTGTAATATTGATTTTTTTTTCTGTTTTTAGTCTAATAATTTTAATTAATTTATTTTTTGTATAAAAACCTATAACTATATTAGTATTACCTGCATCTATGACAATCATTAAATTATTCTAGCATTATATATATTTTCAAATTTAATATTATTTTTTAAAGTGATTGAACCATCTGGGTTAAGATTATGAAATATTCCTTGCTTAATATTTTGTTCATCGATTTTTAAATTAATATTGCCTCCTAAATATAATAATCTACTTTTATATTCCGTCATAATTTTTTCGTGATTATTTAGCTGTTGTTTAAAATTGTTAAAATACTCTTGCATAATTTCATATACAAAATAAAAATTGTTAATTTCTTTATTGTATTTATTAATATTAGTTGTTGGATAATTTTCAATTTTTGGAGAAGATACTATATTAACTCCAAAACCAGTATTTATATATTTATCATTTTTGATACTAAATATTTCAGAAATTATTCCAGAAATTTTTTCTTTATTAATTAAAATATCATTTGGCCATTTAATTTGAGTCTTAACATTACAAATATTTTCAATCACAGAACAGATCATATTTGTAATAAAAGCATTATTTAAAAAATGATTTTCTATTGGCAATATATTTTTAGATAAAATAGAAATATAGACATTATTTTTTGGACTTTCCCAAGTTGTTCCCCGTCTTCCAAATCCTTTTTTTTGTTCATTTGCCATCAAACATATATTTCTATTATAAATAAGTTTTTTAACATCTGACATTGTAGAATCTACAGATTCAATAAAATGAAAATCAAAATTGTTTTTATCTAATAGATTTTTAATTTTATCTAATGACATTTATCAAATGGTCAAACTTGCTGATATATTAATCAATAAAGATGGGTAAAATATAAAACAAATAATTAAAAATAAACTTAAGGATAAAATAATTTTTGATTGAAAAGAAATTTGAAAATTAATTATTCCTTCACTTTTAGTTTCATCAAAATACATTATCTTAATAATTCTTAAGTAATAAAAAGCAGAAATCACACTAGCTAGGACACCAAGAACTGAAAGTACATATAATTCTTGTTCAATTGCAGCAATGAAAATATAAAACTTTCCAAAAAATCCTATAAATGGGGGGATGCCAGCCATAGATAGCATTATTATTGAAATAGAAAGACTAACGATTGGATTACTTTTACTTAACCCTTTTAAATCACTTATATTAATTAAATATTCATTTTTAACTTTTAACGAAAGTAAAATAGCAAAAATAGCAACATTCATTATCATGTATGAAAACATATAAATTGATGCTGCTTTAATTCCATCATCATTTGCGGCAACTAAAGCGATTAAAATATAGCCTATATGTCCGATAGAACTATAAGCTAATAATCTTTTAATATTTGACTGTGCTATAGCCGCTATAGCTCCAAGAAACATTGAAGCTATTGATAAAAATAAAATTATTTGACTCCATTCTAAGTAAAAATTTTCAAATGGAACTAAGCAAAAACGATAAATTAAAGCTACTGCAGCAATCTTAGGAACAATAGCAAAAAAACCTGTAATTGAGTTTGGAGCTCCTTCATAAACATCGGGAGTCCACATGTGGAAAGGTACGGCTGAAACTTTAAAAGCCAAGCCTACCATCACAAATACAAGCCCAAATATTAGACCTAAATTTAAATTATCATATTTTGATAAATAGAAACTTATATCATCAAAATTCATTGAACCAGTAAATCCATAAATTAAGGAGAAGCCATACAAAAGTATTCCAGACGATAATGCTCCTAAAATAAAGTATTTTACTCCTGACTCAGCTGATGAGATTGAATCTCTTTTTATTGCTGCTGCAACATACAGAGATAAACTTTGTAGTTCTATTGCTAGATACATGGACATGAGATTATTTGAAGCAATCATTAACATCATCCCAAGTGTTGAAAATAAAAATAAAATTGGAATTTCAAAATTTTTTAGCTTAATGCCTAAGAAATAATCTTTAGAAATGATGACACTAGCTATAGATCCTAATAAAGCTAAAATTTTAAAAAAATTTATAAAAGAAGAGTGGCTAAATAAACTTTTATAATTTGCAAAATTTGATTCTCTATCATAGTAAACAAGCAAAATGGTTAATAATAAAACGAAAACTGCTAGATTGGAAGTTTGTCTAAATGCATTCTTTTTTAAAAAAAGGCCAAAAAGTAAGCAAACAAACGAAGAGCATGCTAAAAAAATTTCAGGTATAAAAAAAATATTATAAATATTATTTAGCATTGGCTATTTCATAGTTTGTTATAATTAGTTCAAGTGATAATCTCATAGGATCTAAAAATAGATTTGGAAATATACCTAATAATATTACTGAAATTGCTAAAGGAATTAATATGATTTTCTCTCTTGTGTTTATATCTAAAATATCTGCAAGTTTATTATTAGTTATGGTGCCAAAAATAATTCTTTTATAAAGGTATAGCATGTAAACAGCGGATAATATTATTCCAAAAGCCGCGCCAATAACAACGTAACTTGAAAATTTAAATGCACCAACAATAACTAAAAATTCTCCAATAAAACCACTAGTTCCAGGTAATCCAACTGATCCCAGCATAAAAATCATGAATACTGTTGCATAAAGTGGCATTCTTTGAACTAATCCTCCGTAAAATTCAATTTCTCTAGTATGCATTCGATCATAAATAACACCAACGCATAAAAATAAAGCCGCTGAAACTAGTCCATGACTAATCATTTGCATCATTGCTCCTTCTAAACCTTGTTGATTCACTAAGAAAATTCCGATTGTTACAATTCCCATATGAGCAACAGATGAATATGCAATTAGTTTTTTAATATCAGTTTGTGCTAGTGCTACTAAAGAAGTGTATACTATGGCAACTATACTTAATGTCATAATTAAAGGAATAAAAAACTCTGTTGCTTCTGGAAGCATGCCTAAAGAGAAACGTATAAAACCATATCCACCCATTTTTAAAAGTACTCCGGCTAAAATAACAGATCCAGCCGTTGGAGCTTCAACATGGGCATCGGGCAACCATGTATGAAACGGCCACATAGGAATTTTAACTGCAAAGGAAGCAAAAAAAGCGAGCCATAGAAACAATTGAGTATTATAGGAAAAAAAATTACCTTGTAAGAACTCAATACTCATTGAACTTGTATTTCTATACATCACAATAATAGCAATCAACATGAGTACTGACCCCAAAAGAGTGTAGAGAAAGAATTTAAAAGAAGCATAGATTCTTCTATTACCTCCCCATATACCTATGATTAAATACATTGGTATTAATACTGCTTCAAAAAAAATATAAAATAAAAGTATGTCTATAGAAGCAAACATTCCAATCATTACAGTCTCTAAAAATAAAAAAGAAAGCATGTATTCCTTGACTCTTTTTTTAATATTATTCCAACTAGCTAAAATACAAAGTGGGGTCAAAAATGTGCTTAGTAAAATCATAAAAAGTGAGATACCGTCAACTCCAACATGGTAGAAGAAATTAAAATCATCAAACCATCTAAATTTTTCTTCATATTGATAAGACGGATTGGAATAATCAAATTGTAACCAGAGTATTAAACTTAAAATAAATGTTCCTAACGTTGCTAGTAAAGCAGACCATTTAATATTAATTGATGTTAATTCATCTTCTTTAATAAAAAGAATAATTAAAGCACCTATTAAAGGTAAAAAAATTATTACTGATACTAATGGCCAATCAATCATTTAGTAATATAAAAACCAGGTTAAAATTATTACTAAGCCACCAAGCATAGCAAAAGCATAATGAAACAAATACCCTGATTGAAATAAACTTACATAAGATGAAGATTTTGAAATAATCCAGGAGACCCCGTTTGGTCCTAAACCATCAATAGTTTTTTCATCTCCTTTTTTCCAGAAAAAGTTTGCCAATTTGAAAAAAGTTAAAACAAATACTTTATGATATAGCTCATCCACATACCATTTATTTTTAGAAAGAGAATATAAAGGATCTAAGTTATAGGAAAGATTTTTTGCTCTGTTTAAATTATTTGAATATATCAACACACAGACAAGAATTCCAATTGAAACAGCTGATTTTGATATTAATGATTGTGTAAGAGGAAGATATTTATGAGAACTTTCTGTTAATAATATTGCATTATCCCAAAATTCTTTTTTGTAATATCCAATAAAATAATCAGCAAAGAATATTCCAGAAAAAATAGAACCAATTGCAAGAATAAATAATGGAACTGTCATTACTAAAGGTGATTCATGGGCGTGATCATATGTTTTATTATTTGATCTATTTTCACCATGAAATGTTAGGAATAATAATCTCCATGAATAAAAAGCAGTAAGTAAAGCAGTTAAAATACCTACTAAATATGCAAAGTATGCTATTCCATTTGATGCATAGAAAGCATTTTCTAAAATACTTTCTTTTGAATAGTAACCAGATAGATATGGGAAACCAATAATTGCAAGAGATCCAATCCACATCATAGTAGCAGTAAAAGGTATTTTTTTGAAAAGTCCCCCCATTTTTCTCATATCCTGTTCATGATGCATTGCGTGGATTACAGAACCTGCAGAAAGAAATAGAAGAGCTTTAAAAAAGGCATGAGTTGTTAAGTGAAATATTGATGCATTATAAGCTCCTACACCTGCTGCAAAAAACATATATCCTAATTGACTGCATGTTGAATATGCAATGACTCTTTTAATATCATTTTGCGTTAAGGCTATAGAGGCAGCAAAAATAGCTGTGGCCGCACCAATAAAAGTAATGAATAAATTAGTAAATGTAGCAAATTCATAAAGAGGACTCATTCTTGCAACTAAAAATACACCAGCTGTTACCATTGTTGCTGCATGTATTAGTGCAGATACAGGAGTAGGCCCCTCCATAGCATCTGGCAACCAGGTGTGTAAACCTAATTGGGCAGATTTACCCATTGCACCAATGAATAAAAGAAAACATAAAAAATCTAAAGCTGGAAAACTGAATGAAAGGAATTGAATTTGATGCTCACTAAATTGATCCACTTGTGAAAATATACTGTCGAAACTTATCGTGCCAAAAATATAAAAAATCCCAGCAATTCCAATTGCGTATCCAAAATCTCCAACTCTGTTTACGACAAATGCTTTTATAGCAGCTTTATTTGCTGAATCTTTATGGTGCCAAAAACCAATTAATAAATATGAGGCTAGCCCAACACCTTCCCAGCCAAAAAACATTTGTAGCAAGTTATTACTTGATACAAGAACAAGCATAAAAAAAGTAAATAAGCTTAGATAACCCATAAATCTTATTTTTGATTGATCTTCTTCCATATAGCCTATTGAATATAAATGAACACATGCAGAAACAGTTGTAACCACAATGAACATCACAGCAGTTAAAGTGTCTAATCTAATTGACCAATCAACAATAAAGTTTCCAGAAGTTATCCAGTTAAGAATAAAGATTATTTCAGTTTCCTTATTATTAATAAACTGAATGAATATTATCCAAGAAAATAAAGTACAAAGAAACAGGATTGAAGTTGTTGATATTTGATAAACCCTATAATTAAATTGTTTACCTAGTAAAAAACAAAAAAGAAAACCAAGTAGAGGTAAAGATATAATTGAGATTGCCATCTACTATCCCTTAAGTTGATTAATTTTATTTACTTCTATTGATCCTAAATTTCTAAAAAATACTACAAGTATGGCGAGTCCAATTGCTGCTTCAGCTGCTGCAACAGTAAGTGTAAGCATTGCGAAGATTTGCCCTGAAATATCATTAATATACGCTGAGAAAGCAATAAAATTAATATTTACTGACAACAAGATGAGTTCTATAGACATTAAAATTATAATTAAATTTTTCTTGTTTAAAAATATTCCTAAAACACCTAAGGTAAAAATAATTGCGCCGAGAAAAAGATAGTGCTCAAGAGTAATCATTAATTAAATACCTTCGCCTATTTTTACTTTTTTCTTTTCTATAGCTGTTGATGCATCAACTGTATTTTGAGAATCTATATTTTGCCTTTTAACACCACCTTTATCTCTTAATGTAAGTGTAATAGAGCCAATCATTGCGACTAATAAAATTATCCCACATATTTGAAATAAATAAAAATATTCAGTGTAGAGTATTTGCCCAATCATTTTTGTATTCTCCACTTCATTAACTATAGGTTGTAATGGTGTTTGATTGTTGTAAATATTAGACGATCTATCTGTTAAAAAAAGTATTCCAAGTTCAATTACTAGAACTATCCCTAATAATGCTCCAAAAGGTAAATATTGCAAAAAACCCTCTCTCAACTTTACAAAATTTATATCAAGCATCATGACAACAAATAAAAAAAGGACGGCAACAGCTCCAACATATACAACGACAAGGATCATTGCCAAAAATTCAGCACCTAATAAAACAAAGAGTCCTGAAGCATTAACAAAGCTTAAAATTAAGAACAAAACTGAATGAACTGGATTTTTTGCACTTATAACCATTAGAGCAGAAAGAACTGCAACAGATGAAAAAAGATAAAATGTTAATGAGGAAAGAAACATTCTTATCTATATTTTCTATCGAGATGAATATTTTGCGCAATTTCTTGCTCCCATCTATCTCCATTTTCTAAAAGTTTATCTTTATTATAAATTAATTCTTCTCTCGTTTCAGTTGCAAATTCAAAATTTGGTCCTTCGACTATTGCATCAACTGGGCAAGACTCTTGACATAAACCACAGTAAATACATTTAGTCATATCTATATCATATCTTGTTGTTCTTCTGCTTCCATCCTCTCTTGGCTCTGCTTCAATTGTAATTGCCTGAGCAGGACATACTGCTTCACAAAGCTTACATGCGATACATCTCTCTTCCCCACTTGGATATCTTCTCAAAGCATGCTCGCCTCTAAAACGTGGGCTTAATGGACCTTTTTCATGAGGATAATTTATTGTAACTTTAGATTTAAATATGTATTTGAAAGTTAAAAATAGTCCTTGAAATAATTCAAATAAAGTAAAAGATTTAATTAATTTATACATATTAATTTGGCAGCATGTCAAAATATACTAAAAAACCAGAAGTTGCTACAACCCAAAACAAAGAAAACGGTAAAAAAACTTTCCATCCAAGTCTCATTAACTGATCATATCTATATCTTGGGAAAGTTCCTCTAACCCAAATAAATAAAAATAATATAAATATTACTTTCACAGTAAACCAGATTACTCCAGGAACAACATTTAGTGGGTATACATCAAATGGAGGAAGCCATCCACCTAAAAAAAGAATGACAGTCATAGAAGACATTAAAATCATACTCGCGTATTCACCTAAAAAAAATAATACAAATGAAGCAGATGAATATTCAGTAAAAAATCCTGCAACAAGTGTTGATTCATCTTCAGGAAGATCAAAAGGTAATCTATTTGTTTCAGCTAACGCAGAAATAAAAAAAATAATGAACATAGGTAATAATGGAATTGCAAACCATACAGTCTGCTGAGCTAAAACTATCTTTGATAAATTTAAAGAACCTACACATAATAAGACTGTAATTATTACAAATCCAATAGATACTTCATATGAAACCATTTGAGCAGCTGATCTTAATGCTCCTAGAAAAGGATATTGAGAGTTACTAGCCCAACCAGCCATTATTATTCCGTATACTCCAAGAGATGATACTGCAAACAGATACATGATACCTACGTTAATATCAGAGACTACCCATCCTGGAGCAAAAGGTATTACTGCCCAACCTGCTAAGCTAAGCACCATTGTTATTATGGGTGCTAAAATAAAAACAATTTTATTTGATCCACTAGGTATAATATTTTCTTTAGTAATAAGTTTTAATGCATCAGCAAAGCTTTGTAATATACCAAAAGGCCCTACTATATTTGGACCTCTTCTTAATTGAATTAGGGCTAAAACTTTTCTTTCAGCATAAACTAAAAAAGCTACAGATATTAAAACTGGCACAACAACAGCAAATATTTGGGCAACAATTATTAGCCCTGTAATTAATATATCATAATTCATGTAATTATTATGCTGCCTTATTTAAAATATCTTTAGTACATTTTGCCATTGTCTCAGAAGATCTAGAAATAGAGTCATTCATATAAAAATTTTCAATGTTATATTTAATTTTAATATTCTCAATTTTATTATTTTTAGCAAAAGTTATTTCGCCATTAGAATTAACTTCATTTAAGAGAGCAAATTGACCATAGGTACTTGTAAGCTCATTTCGAAGTTCACCAAGATTATTAAAATTTAAATTTTTTTCAAATAAGTCACTTAAAACTCTAAAAATTTTCCAATCCTCTTTTGCTTCACCTATTGGATTATGACACTTAGTTGTTTGAATAACTCTACCTTCTATATTCATATAAGTAGAACTTTTCTCAGTATATGCAGGGGTTGGTAAAATTATATCAGCTATAGATGCTGAAACATCTCCATGATGACCAAGATAAACAACAAAAGCATTTTCAAATGTTGAAAAATTTATCTCATCTAACCCCATTAAGAAAACTACAGGCTTTGTTTTATCAATATGTTTTTTTAATTGTTTATTGTAATCATTATCAAATTTTTTATTATGAAATTTCAAATCTAATGCTCCTACTCTAGAAATATCTTGGTTAAGAATATTTAATGGATTTGTATTTTTATTTTTTTGAATTTTTTTCGCAATTAATCCTGCAGTTTCTAATATTTTTTTTCCATGTTCATTATTTATTGCTGAAGTGCCTAATATTATAAGTGGGTTTTTTGCTGATTTTAAAACTTTATTGAATTCAGATTTATTATTAGATAATTTATTAAGGTAATCTAAAGATTCAGATAAATGATGATAATTGTAAGTAAGATCTAATTTAGGACCTATAAGACCAATTTTGCAGTTATTTTCAATATATGCCTTCCTAATTCTAGCGTTTAGTACCGCAGCTTCCCATCTAGGATTGGATCCGATTAAAAGAATGGCATCAGCTTTTTCAATTTCTTGAATTGTTGAATTAAATTTATAACTTGAAGATGAATTATCAATAATTTGTGCATTATCAAATCTGCAATCATAGTTTTTTGATTTTAGTGAATGGCCAAATTTTTGTGCAGAATATAAAGTTTCAATATCGGTAAACTTACCAGATAGAAATACAGTATTTTCTTTACCTCTTTTTGTAATTTCTTTTTTTATTAATTCAAATGCATCATCCCATGAAGATTTTTGGAGTTTTTTATTTGATTTGGAATATACACTATCCAATCTTTGACTTGAGAGTCCATCAACTGCAAATCTAGATTTATCACTTATCCATTCTTCATTGGTTTCTTCATTTATTCTAGGAAGAGCTCTTAAAACTTTTTTTCCTCTTGTATCAATTCTTATACTTGAACCTATACCATCAAACACATCAAATGTTTCTGTCTTAGTTAGTTCCCATGGTCTAGATTTAAATGCGTATGGCTTACTTGTTAACGCACCTACAGGACACAAATCAATTACATTTCCAGATAATTCGGACTCAATAGTTTTTTCTAAGTATGTGGTTATCTCAGCATTTTCACCTCTGCCAAGCAATCCTATATCATCAACTCCAGCAACTTCTGTAGAAAACCTTACGCATCTTGTGCAATGAATACATCTTGTCATAATTGTTTTGACAAGTGGTCCCATATTTTTATTTTGAACTGCTCTTTTATTTTCTTCATATCTAGTTTTGTCAAAACCATAATACATCGCTTGATCTTGAAGATCACACTCTCCTCCTTGATCACAAATAGGACAATCTAATGGATGATTAATAAGAAGAAACTCCATTACGCCTTTACGAGCTTTTTTAACTGTTTCGGTATTGGTTTTTATAACCATTCCATCTGAAGCTGGCATGGCACATGAAGCAATAGGTTTTGGAGCTTTTTCCATTTCTACTAAACACATTCTACAGTTTCCTGCTATTGAGAGTTTTTCATGATAACAAAATCTTGGAATTTCAGTTCCTGCTTGTTCACAAGCTTGCATTACGGTCATACCGTTTTCAAATTCGTATTCTTTATTATCAATTGTTATTTTTGGCACTAGGCTACTCTTCTATTTCTTTCTTGAATTCTTTTTTCAATTTCAGGTCTAAAATGTCTAAACAAACCTTGAATAGGCCAAGCAGCAGCATCACCTAAGGCACAAATAGTATGACCTTCAATTTGCTTTGTTACATCTAAAATTTTATCAATATCTTTACGTTTAACATTTCCATGAATCATTTTTTCCATCATTCTGTACATCCACCCTGTGCCTTCTCTGCAAGGTGTACATTGACCACAACTTTCATGCTTATAAAAATGTGATAATCTGGCTATTGCCTCAACAATATCTGTTGATTTATTCATTACAATAACAGCCGCAGTGCCTAATCCACTTTGTACTTCTTTTAGACTATCAAAATCCATTTTAACAGTATCACAAATAGACTTAGGTAATAAAGGCACACTTGCGCCTCCAGGAATTACAGCTAATAAATTTTCCCAACCACCAATTACCCCACCTGCATGTTTTTCAATGAGATCTTTCAGTGGTATACCCATTTCTTCTTCTACATTACATGGGTTATTTACGTGTCCAGAGATACTAAAAATTTTTGTACCTGTATTATTTGTACTACCTAAGTTAGCAAACCATTTAGAACCACGTCTTAAAATAGTCGGCGAGACAGCGATTGTTTCAACATTTGTAACTGTTGTAGGACATCCATATAAACCTGCGCCAGCAGGAAATGGAGGCTTTAATCGGGGCTGACCTTTTTTACCCTCTAAACTTTCAAGTAAAGCAGTTTCTTCACCACAAATATATGCACCAGCTCCTCTGTGAAGATAAATATCAAAATCCCACCCTGTGCCACATGCATTTTTACCAATTAAATTATTTGCGTAAGCTTCATCTATTGCTTTTTGTAAATTAGATGATTCAGAATAATATTCACCCCTTATATAAATATAACAAGTATGTGCATGCATTGCAAAGGCAGCAACTAAACAACCTTCTAAAAGAAGATGCGGGTCGTTTCTCATAATCTCTCGATCTTTACATGTACCTGGCTCTGACTCATCTGCATTAACAACTAGGTAATGATCTTTTCCAGAGTCTTTTGGCATAAATGACCACTTAAGTCCCGCAGGGAAACCTGCTCCTCCCCTTCCTCTTAATTGACTATTTTTAATTTCCTCAACAATTTTATCACTACCCATTTTAATAAGTTCTTTAGTATTTGACCAAACACCTCTTTTTTTGGCACCTTCTAATTTCCAGTCTTCAAAACCGTATAAATTTTTAAAAATTTTATCTTTTTGCTTAAGCATCAAATTTTCTTTCAGGTTGTGATGATTTTCTACCAATTTGTGAACCTACTTTTATTGATTTATTATCTTTTAAATCTTGAAGTATTTTTTTAAAACCCCCTTCATCTAAATCTTCATAATAATCATCATTGATCTGTACCATAGGAGCATTGCAACATGCTCCTAAACATTCAACTTCAACAACTGTAAATATTTTATCTTCACTTGTCTCGCCAATATTGGTTTCACAAACTTCTTGTGCAACTTTAGACAATTTATCACTCCCTCTTAACCAACAAGGTGTTGTTCTACAAATTTGGACAAAATTTTTACCAATAGGCTCTAAATTAAACATCGAATAAAAAGTGGCAACTTCCAACACTCTTATATAAGACATACTTAGAGTTTCAGCTACTTTTTCCATTGAGTTTTTACTTAGCCATCCATTATTTTGTCTTTGAGCTAGATCAAGTAAAGGGATAACTGCACTTTGAACACGGTTTGATGGATATTTTTTTATTATTTCAGAAATTTTTTTAAAATTTTCTGATGACCATTCAAAATTATCATTAATTTTTTTATATACTTTATTGTTTGTACCAGGATGATGCATTATCTATCTATCTCTCCAAAAACAATATCTAAGCTACCTAGTATAGCGGCTATGTCTGCCATTAAGTGACCTTTAGATAAATGATCCAATGTTTGAAGGTGTGCAAAGCCTGGTGCTCTTATTTTACATCTATATGGTTTACTGGATCCGTCAGAAACAAGGTAAACACCAAATTCACCTTTTGGAGCTTCTACTGCACTATAAACTTGACCAGCGGGAACACGGTAGCCTTCAGTGAAAAGTTTAAAATGATGAATTAAAGCTTCCATTGATTTTTTCATTTGATTTCTTTTAGGAGGAGTAATTTTATTATCCTCAATTGATATTGGACCTGGTTTGATTTTATTTAAACATTGGTTAATAATATTAATGCTTTGTCTCATTTCCTCTAAGCGAACCAAATATCGATCAAAACAATCACCATTTTTTCCAACAGGAACTTCAAAATCAACTTGATCATAGGCGTCATAAGGTTGAGATCTTCTTAAATCCCATGCTACACCTGCACTTCTTAATACAGGACCCGAACACCCCCATTCAATTGCTTCTGACTTTGAAATTATTCCTATATCAACTGATCTTTGTCTTAAAATTCTATTATTAGTCAGCAAGCTTTCAAGATCATCAATAAATTTTGGAAGAGTTTTAAAATGCTCGAATAATTTTTCTTCCATTCCTTCTGGCATATCCTGATGGACGCCGCCAGGTCTAAAATAGGCTGCATGAAATCTTGCGCCAGATACGGCTTCATGAAACTCCAAAAGCTTTTCCCTTTCTTCAAAACACCATAAAAAAGGTGTTACTGCACCAATGTCAGCAGCATAGGCAGGTATATTTAATAAATGATTTAGTATTCTAGTAATTTCAGCAAAAATAACACGAATATATTTAGCTCTTTCAGGTACATTAATGCCTAGGAGATTTTCAGTTGCTAATGCAAAAGCATGTTCTTGACACATTGGCGAAACATAATCAAGTCTATCAAAATAAGGAACTGCCTGAAGATAAGTTTTATATTCAATTAATTTTTCTGTTCCCCTATGTAACAATCCAATATGTGGTTCTGCCCTTTGAACTACTTCACCTTCTAGTTCAACTACTAAACGTAAAACACCATGCGCAGCAGGATGTTGGGGGCCAAAGTTAATTGTAGTTGTATTAAGCTCAACTTCTTTCATTTAATTTTCACCAGTAGATTTGTCATCACCAAAAAGTTTGTTTTCCATTCCTTCCCAAGGAGATTCACTATCGAAATTTCTAAATTCTTGAGTTAACTTAACAGGCTCATATATTACTTTTTTTTCAAGGTCATCATAGCGAACTTCTGTGTGTCCTGTTAAAGGAAAATCTTTGCGCAATGGATAACCTTCAAAATTGTAATCTGTCATTATCCTTCTTAAATCAGGATGGTTAATGAATTCTATTCCAAATAAATCATAACATTCTCTTTCATACCAATCTGCAGATTTGTGAATATTGGTTATTGATTCTATGTTTTCGTTTTCTTTAATAAAAGTTTTAAGAATAATTTTTTTATTTTTTGTTAAACTTTGCAAAATATAAATCAAATCAAATCTAAATTCTCTTGAAGGATAATCAACAGCTGTAATATCTAATAATTGATTAAAATTAAGCTCAGTGTTATCTTTTAATTCGTTAAAAATTTTTATAATATTATTTTTTTCAAATTCTATTTCTAGCAAATTATTATTTTCTAAAAAGTTATTTATACCATCTATTTTAGTAAGAATTTTAATCATATAAAATTATCTTTTAAATTTATTTTCTCTTTTAATTTTCTTCTGTAATTGCAATATGCCGTAAACTAACGCTTCTGCTGTTGGAGGACATCCTGGTACGTAAACATCAACAGGGACAATTCGATCACATCCTCTAACTACTGAATAAGAATAATGATAATATCCTCCTCCATTTGCACAAGAACCCATTGATATAACCCACCGAGGTTCAGGCATTTGATCATAAACTTTTCTTAAAGCTGGAGCCATTTTATTTGTTAATGTGCCGGCAACTATCATTACATCAGATTGTCTTGGACTTCCTCTTGGTATTACTCCGTAACGATCAAGATCGTATCTTGCCATGTAAGAATGTATCATTTCTACTCCACAGCATGCCAAACCAAAAGTCATTGGCCATAAAGAACCAGTTCTAGCCCATGTGAGAATTTTATCGTAGCTAGCAACTAAGAAACCTTTAGAGGATAATTCTGTGTTTAGAGTATCATCAACAATTTTTTTTGCATCATCTACTCCCATTCTAAAGCTCCTTTTTTCCATTCATAAATAAAACCAATAGTTAAAACAGTCAGGAAAATTATCATTGACCAAAAACCAAACAATCCAATTTTACCAAGTGTTATTGCCCATGGAAACAAGAAAGCAACTTCCAAATCAAAGATAATAAACAAGATCGCTACTAAATAAAATCTTACATCAAATCTTCCACGAGCATCATCAAAAGCCTCAAATCCACACTCATAAGCAGATAATTTTTCTTGATCTGGCTGAGAGTCTCCAACTACAAAAGATAATAAAGTCATTCCAACAGCCAATGCCAAAGCTATGAAAATAAAAATTAATATGGGTAAATATTCAAATAGAAGCTCTGACACTATAATCTCACAATTAAATTAGTAATGTATTTAACGATTTATTCAACAATAACAATGTGTCTCGTTGCGACTTTAGTACACAAAAAACACTGAAATAAGTGGCGCGAGAGACGGGATTCGAACCCGCGGCCTCTGCCGTGACAGGGCAGCGTTCTAACCAGCTGAACTACTCCCGCGCATGGTGGGTGTTGAGAGACTTGAACTCCCGACCCTCTCGGTGTAAACGAGATGCTCTACCAACTGAGCTAAACACCCAAATAAAAACGGCTGTTAAATTTATTTAACAGCCGGTGCAAGAAAAAAAGATAATTAATTGTTTACTGAGTCTTTTAAAGCTTTTCCTACAGTAAATTTTGGTCTTTTAGATGCTGGTATTTGAATAGATTCACCAGTTCTAGGATTTCTACCAGTAGTAGCTTTTCTGTGACTAACGCTAAAATTACCAAAACCTACTATACTGACTTTTTCATCTCTTTTAAGAGCATTAGTTATTGAATCTAGAAAACTTTCAATTGCTCTAGTTGCGTCAGATTTTGATAGTCCAGCGGAAGAAGCTACAGATGCGATAAGATCATTTTTGTTCACTTTGAATCTCCTTTATTAAATTTTAATAATAATTGTCTGTTTTCCCAACAAGTCAACAATATTATGAAAATTTTCCCAGAAATAAGGGAATTTATCTATTAAATGGCTTAAAAACTAGAATTTTTCTTATCAAATATTAGTGTGTACTAGTGGTGTTTTGATTATTTTTTAATTGAGATTCGGTTAAATTTAGTGAAATCACTGATTTTGTTAAAGTATGTTCAAGAATTGAAAATGCGTCAGATACTGGAATAATCTTAATACCCTTGATGACTTCTTTATCAAATTCAGATACTTCTCTAAAATTATCCTGAGGTATAAGGACTTTTTTAATACCTGCTCTACTGGCAGCATATATTTTTTCCTTTAAACCACCAATTGGAAGAACACGGCCTCTAAGTGTAATTTCACCTGTCATTGCAACATCTCTTCTAATTTTGTTGTTTGTTAATGATGATACTAGAGAGTTAAAAATCGCTATACCAGCGCTGGGCCCATCTTTTGGTGTAGCTCCTTCGGGAACATGTATATGAATATCATAGTTTTCAAAATCTTTGGGATTTATTCCTAGACCAACAGATTTTGACTTTACATATGACGTAGCCGCTTGAATAGATTCTCTCATTACTTCGCCTAATTTACCTGTGATAGTGAGTTTACCTTTACCTATAGATAAAATAACTTCGACTGATAAGATTTCACCACCTACTTCTGTCCAAGCCAGACCATTTGTAACACCGACTAAATTCTTTTTTTCAATTTCATTTGATCTAAATTTAGCAATACCAAGTAGACCTTGTAGAGATTTTTCATTTAATTTAATCTTTTTCATTTTAGTAGTTTCTAATTTTTTTACTGTCTTTCTACAAACTTTAGAAATTTCTTTTTCAAGATTTCTGACTCCGGCTTCTCTGGTGTAATTTCTAATAATAGAGTTTAAAACTTTAGAATTGAATGAAATCTCAGAATTATTAATTCCATGATTTTTTATTTGTTTAGGGACTAGGTATCTTTTTGCAATTTGATTTTTTTCTTTTTCTGTATAACCAGGTATTCTTATAACTTCCATTCTATCAAGAAGAGCTGGAGGAATATTAAGGGTATTTGCAGTACATACAAACATTACGTCAGAAAGATCATAATCTAGTTCTAAATAATGATCATTAAACTTGCCATTTTGTTCAGGATCAAGGACCTCTAGAAGTGCAGAAGATGGATCACCTCTCCAATCAGAACCAAGTTTATCAATTTCATCAAGCAGTATGAGTGGGTTAGAAGATTTTGATTTTTTCATTGCTTGAATAAATCTCCCAGGCATTGAACCAATATATGTTCTTCTATGACCTCTTATTTCAGCCTCATCCCTTACACCTCCAAGTGACATTCTTACGAAACTTCTTCCTGTTGAATTCGCAATGGATTTACCAAGAGATGTCTTTCCAACGCCAGGCGGTCCAACTAAACACAATATAGGGCCTTTAAGTTTATTAGTTCTTTTTTGAACAGCTAAATATTCAAGAATTCTTTCTTTAACCTTTTCTAATCCATAATGATCATTCTCTAATATTGTTGATGCTTTATTAATATTTTTAGAAATTTGATCAGGATTATTCCATGGAATTGACATTACCCAATCTAAATAGTTTCTAATAACAGTAGCTTCAGCTGACATAGGACTCATATTTTTTAGTTTTTTAATTTCAGCTGTGCATTTATCTTTAGCTTCTTTTGATAAATTATAATGGTTTACTTTCTTTTCTAACTCAGCAATTTCATCTAAATCTTCATTTTCACCTAATTCTTTCTGAATAGCTTTCATTTGTTCATTTAAATAATATTCTTTCTGAGTTTTCTCCATTTGTCTTTTTACACGGCCCTTAATTTTTTTCTCAACTTGAAAAGAATCAATTTCAGATACTAAATAACCATAAACTTTATTTAGCCTATCTTCTGTATTTATGATTTCTAAAATTTCTTGTTTTTGTGATATAGAAATTGAAATATTAGATATAATTACATCAACAATTTTATCAGGATCATTAAATGTTCTGACGTTGTTAATTACATCGAGAGAAACTTTTTTATTAATTTTTTGAAACTCAACAAACTGCTCAGTTGTAAGTTTTTGCAAAGCTCGTATATTTGAATTTTTTTTAATTTTTTGAGTAATTTCGGTAATTGATGCAGTAATGAATTCTTTATTAAAACTTATATTGTTTACCTTTGCTCTTTGAATACCTTCGACTAAAACCTTGAGTGTTCCATCTGGAAGTTTTAATAGCTGGATGATTTTAGCTACAGTTCCGACAGAATATAGGTTTTCCTTGTTAGGATTATCAACTTTTGAATTTTTTTGAGAAAGTAAAAAAATTTTCTTATCACTTTTCATAACATGGTTAAGAGCATTTACTGATTGCTCCCTTCCGACAAATAATGGAGCTACCATGTTAGGAAATACCACTATATCTCTAAGTGGAAGAACAGGGATTTGATTTTTTACCATATTTTATAAATGTCTATATATTAATTAAATTCAAGAGTTATTAGTCATTAATTTTTGACTATTTTCTTTATTTGAATAAATTAAAATAGGATCTGTTTTTTTTGCAATAACATCTTTGTTTATCACAACTTTATATAAATCTTTTTGATCTGGAGCTTTATACATAAGATCCATTAATGAGTCTTCTATTATAGATCTTAGTCCTCTAGCACCCGTATTTTGAGATACTGCTAATTTTGCAATTTCTTTTAAAGCATCTTCTTTAATTTCTAATTTAACACCATCCATTTTCATTAAAGATTCAAATTGCTTTACAATAGCATTTTTTGGCTGAGTCATTATTCGAATTAGCATATCTTCATCTAGTTCACTCAAAGTAGTAACTACTGGAAGTCTTCCAATAAATTCTGGTATCATTCCAAATTTTAATAAATCTTGGTTCTCTAGTTTTTTAAGTGATGCACCAACAGTTTTTTTAGGTTCTAAATCTAATTTAGAATTAAAACCTATTGCAGTTCCCTTTAAACGATAATTTATAATTTCCTCTAAGCCTGAAAATGCTCCTCCACATATAAAAAGTATATTAGAAGTGTCGACTTGTAAAAATTCTTGTTGAGGATGTTTTCTTCCCCCCTGTGGTGGGACACTAGCAATAGTGCCTTCCATAATTTTGAGAAGAGCTTGTTGTACTCCTTCTCCAGAAACATCTCTTGTTATTGAAGGATTATCACTTTTTCTTCCAATTTTATCAATTTCATCAATATAAACTATACCTTTTTGAGCACGTTCAACATTGTAGTCAGATGCTTGTAATAGTTTTAGAATTATATTCTCTACATCTTCTCCAACATATCCTGCTTCAGTTAAACTTGTTGCATCGGCAACTGTGAAAGGAACATCTAATATTTTTGCTAAAGTTTGTGCTAATAATGTTTTGCCCGTACCGGTTGGACCAACTAAAAGAATATTTGATTTTGAGATCTCAATATTATTATTTTCTAAATTAGATGATAATCTTTTATAATGGTTATAAACTGCCACTGAAAGTATTTTTTTTGAGTCTTTTTGACCAATCACGTAATCGTTTAAAAATTTATTTATCTCTGAAGGCTTTGGTATATCTTTTTTAATTTTGAATTTATTATTTTTATTATCTTCTTTAATTATATCCATGCATAGTTCTACGCATTCATCACAGACAAAGACAGTTGGACCAGCTATTAATTTTTTTACTTCTTTTTGATTTTTGCCGCAAAAAGAGCAAAACAATGAATCTTTATCATTTTTTTTATTCATTATTTTCTACCCTTTACAACTTTATCTATTAATCCAAATTTAATAGCTTCATCTGCGGAAAAATACTTATCTCTTTCCATAATACTTGAAATTTCTGATAATTTCTTTCCTGTGTGCTTTGAATAAATTTCATTTAATTTCAGTTTCGTTTTCTTAATTTCATTAGTTTGAATTTCAATATCTGTTACTTGCCCTTGCATACCACCACTAGGTTGATGAACCATAATTCTTGAATTTGGAAGAGAAAATCTCATTCCTTTTTCACCAGCAGTTAAAAGAAGGGATCCTGCTGACGCTGCTTGCCCAATACAAATAGTCATAATTTTAGAGGAAACATACTGCATGGTATCATAAATAGCTAACCCTGACCAAACAATACCTCCAGGAGAATTAATATAAAAAGAAATTTCTTTTTTCGGATTTTCAGATTCTAAAAATAATATTTGAGCGCAGATTAGACTTGCAATGTTATCATCGATTGGGCCAGTAAGAAAAATTATTCTTTCTTTTAACAATCTCGAATAGATGTCATAAGATCTTTCTCCTCTTGATGATTGCTCAACAACCATTGGAATGAGATTATTGGTAATATTATCTATCGGATCTTTCATTTTTTTATATCTTTAATATCAAATGTTTTAACTTCAAGTTTTTTATATTGATCTTCATTTAATTTTATAACATTTGTTTTGGATTTGGAAATAATTGATTCAATTACTTTTTGCTCAATAAGAGGTGCTCTTATAGTGTCTAATGATGAAGGATTCTTTTCAAAATATTCCATAATCTGCTTTTCTTGACCTGGATATTGACTAGTATATTCTAATATTCCTTTATTAATCTCTTCTTCAGATATAACTACTTTTTCTTCTGAGGCTATATGTTGCATTAATAATCCAAGTTTGACTCTTCTTTCTGAAATTTTTTTATATCTTATTTTAAGATCCTCATCTTTTAATAGCTTATCATCTTCATCTAAACTACCTTCTTTTTTAGCTTGCTCTAAACGATTCCATATTTGATTAAAATCATCTTCTAATACTCCATCAGGTAATTCAAATTTATAAATATTATCTAAAAGATCCATCAATTCTTTTTTTTCTATTTGTTTTATTCCTTGCTCATATTGATTTTTAATATTACTCACTAAAAAATCTTTAAGATCTTTTTCTGTTTTGAAATCATTCTTATCTAAAAACTCTTTTGTAAGTTCAAATTTAATTTTTTCTTCAATTGAAATTATTTCAAAATGAAAAGTCGTTTTTTTAAATTTATCATCTTTAAGAATTTTAGATAAGTCAATTTGTAAATCAATTTTATCTCCAGCTTTTACTTTTCTCTCAATCAATTCTTTATTTAAACCTGGGAGTATTCCATCATCAAAACCCAAATCAATGGGAAAATTTTTTTGAGATTTTAAATATTCTGGAAGGTCTTGTTGATCAGATTCAAAATTAACTATAACCTTGTCTGAGTTTTTAACTTGTCTCGAACTTTCTATTTTTTTAAAATTTTTTTGTGAGTCAATAAAACTCTTAAATTGATTTTCTTCAGCTTTTTTATCTAATTCAATTTCATACTTATTAATTTTAAGATCTTTAAAATCTTTAAGTTTAATTTCAGGCTTTAAATCGAATTTTAAATTTATAGTTATTGGCTTATTTTTTTCATAGTTACTAAGCTCAACTTTAGGAGCTCTAAAAAGAGAAAACTTTTTTTCATCAATTAATTTTTTTGTATTTGTATCTATTATTTTTTGAATTACTTCATTTAAGACATTATCTTCATATTTTTTTTTGACAATATTTAGAGGCGCTTTTCCTTTTCTAAAACCAGGAATATTAACAGTAGGTAGTATTTGATTTATTTTGTTATCTACTTCAATATCGATTTCTTCATAAGGAATTTCTAAAGAGTATTCTTTGTAAAGTTTTGTAGATTTTAATTCTTTTGTATTCATAACTCATCAAACCTAATGGTAGGCCGGAAAGGACTTGAACCTTCACACCTCGCGGCACTAGAACCTAAATCTAGCGTGTCTACCAATTCCACCACCGGCCCTATTATTATTAGCCTTTTATGTACAATAAATTAAAAAACAATAGAGAAAATCAAATAAATAAAATATGGGGCGAACGATGGGATTCGAACCCACGGCATCAGGCACCACAAGCCTGCGCTCTAACCAACTGAGCTACGCTCGCCATATGGAATAATTTAAAGTTTAATTTTTATATTAAATCGCTATATCAAAAATATGAAAGTTTCAAAAAGAATATTTAATTTAGAAACAGAAACAGCATTCTCTATTCTTGCTAAAGCTAACAATCTAGCAGCTAAAGGTAAAGATATTATTAATTTAGGAATAGGACAGCCTGATTTTCCAACGCCAATAAATATTCAGGAAGCTGCTATTAAAGCAATTAAAGATGGTTATCATGGATATACTCCATCAAATGGAATACCTGAGTTACGAGAAGCAATTTCAGAACTAGTATTCAACAAATACAAAGCAAATATTAAATCAGAAAATGTTTTAATAACTCCAGGAGGTAAGCCTGTAATTTTTATTTCAGCATTATTGTTAGGTAGTGAAGACAGAGAAATAATTTTTCCCGATCCTGGTTTCCCGATTTATAGATCTATGATTAAATACAGTGGTGCAAAAGCTGTGCCATTACAACTTTCCGAAAAAGATAATTTCGAAATTAATACTGAACAATTAAAAGAGTTAATTTCTGATAAAACAAGTTTGATTATAATAAATAATCCAAACAATCCAACAGGATCATATATGAATAAGAAAAAAATTACTGATCTTGTTAATTTATTAGAGCAATATCCAAACGTCTCCATTTTAAGTGATGAAATTTATAGTAATATTATTTTTAATAATGAACAAATGCCATCATTATTAGAATACGAAAGTATAAAAGATAGATTGATAGTTCTTGAAGGATGGAGCAAAACATATTGTATGACTGGTTGGAGACTAGGTTGGAGTATATGGCCAGAAAATTTAATTGAACATGCTAATAAAATATGTGTTAATTACAATTCCTGCGCTACCTCAATATCGCAATATGCAGGATTGGAAGCAATAAAAGGTTCTCAGAAAGAAATAACAAAAATTGTTAGTGAATTTCAAAAAAGAAAAGAATACGTTTTTAATGAATTGAATAAATTAGAAAAAATTTCTTGTTTTGAACCAGGTGGTGCTTTTTATGCATTTCCCAATATTTCAAAAACTGGATTGAGCGGAAATAAATTTTCAGAAATCGCGCTTGAAGAAAAAGGTGTTGCATTAGTTCCAGGCTCTAGCTTTGGAGATAATGCTGGAGAATTTGTTAGAATAAGTTTTGCTAATTCTCTAGAAAACATTAAAGAAGCAATTAATAGGTTATCAACAATATGAAAAAAATAGAAGCAATCATTAAACCATTTAAACTTTCTCAAGTTAAAGAAGCTTTACATGAACTTGGAATATCCGGGATGACATTAGTTGATGTAAAAGGTTTCGGTAGACAAAGAGGGTCAACTGGCGGAATTGATCCTAATGATGGGTATGATGATGAATTTTTAGCAAAAATGAAACTTGAAGTAATCGTTGAAGACAATCAAGTAGATGATGTTATTGAGTCAATAAAAACTAGCGCTTATTCAGGAAAAATCGGCGATGGTAAGATTTTTGTATCGAATATTGAGCAGGTAATTAGAATAAGGACTGGTGAAAAAGACAGTGATGCTGTCTAATTTTTCTTTACTTTTATATAAAACCTAGTAATTAAACAATAATCGTTCAACTCTTTTAGAGTCGGAAGTAGGCATTGTGCCGAAGGAACGCATGCAAAAGTTATAAATCGTTCAACCTATTATATTTAGGTCGGAAGTAAGCCACAGGCTGAAGGAACGCGCATAAAAAGCAGATTTCATAACTAGAGCATGATTTAACCGGGTAACGCTGGATAGCATACCCTTTTGTTGAAGTAAGGAGATAGATATGAAATTAAAAAGCTCGACTCCAAAAGATTTAATGTCTGAAATTAAAGATATGGACATTAAGATGGTTGATATGCGCTTTACTGATATACCAGGAACAACTCAACATTTTACAATACCAATTAAATTTTTAGACGAAGATATATTTTCTGATGGACTTGGTTTTGATGGATCTTCAGTAAGAGGTTTCCAAGAAATTCAAGACAGTGATATGATTGTTTTGCCAGATGCAACAACAGCCTATATTGATCCATTTTTTTCGGAAAAAACTTTGGCATTACATTGTAATATTAAAGATCCTGTAACTTTGGTTGACTATAGTCGTGACCCAAGAAATATTGCTAAAAAAGCTGAAGCCTATTTAAAATCATCTGGTATCGGTGACACAGCATTTTTTGGTCCAGAAGCAGAATTTTTTGTGTTTAATAACGTTCAGTTTGACTCAGGATCAAATTTTGCATTTCATGAAGTTGATTCTGTTGAAGGTACTTGGAATAGTGGTGCTGATGAAAACCCAAACTTAGGTCATAAGCCTAGACATAAAGAAGGTTATTTTCCTTTACCGCCAGTTGATACACTTCAAGATGTAAGAACTGAAATGGTAATGACAATGCAAGACATTGGTCTTACAGTGGAAGCACATCACCATGAAGTTGCAACAGGTGGACAATGTGAAATTGATTTAGAATTTTCCCCTTTACTAAAAATGGCTGATGATATGATGAAATATAAGTACGTTGTTAAAAATGTTGCTAGACAACATGGAATGACAGCTACATTTATGCCTAAACCTTTATTTGAAGATAATGGTTCAGGAATGCACGTGCATCAAAGTGTTTGGAAAGACGGTGACACATTAATGTACAAAGAGGGTAACTATGCTAACCTAAGTGATTTAGCACTAAATTATATTGGCGGTATACTTAAACATGCACCTGCTCTTTTAGCTTTTTGTGCTCCTACTACTAATTCTTATAAAAGATTGGTCCCAGGCTTTGAGGCTCCAGTGAACATTGTTTACTCTCAAAGAAATAGAACTGCATCTGTTAGAATTCCTGCTTATTCTCAAAGCCCTAAAGCAAAAAGAATGGAATTTAGATGTCCAGATCCAAGTGCAAATCCATACTTAGCATTCTCAGCAATGTTAATGGCAGGGTTAGATGGAATTAAAAATAAAATTAATCCTGGTGATCCAACAGATATAAATCTCTATGCTGCTAGTGATGAAGTTTTGTCTAAAATTCAATCTACACCTGGATCTTTAGCTGAATCTCTTGAAGCCCTTGAAAAAGATCATGCATTTTTATTAGAGGGTGATGTATTCACCAAAGATGTAATTGAAACTTATATTAGCTATAAAAAAGAGAGTGAGGTTGACCCTATTAATATTAGACCTCATCCACACGAGTTTAAACTATACTACGACGTGTAGAATTTATGCTTATCTCTATAAAGAAAACCGCCTTAGGGCGGTTTTTTTTATGTTTTTAGAACAACACTTTTGATAAGTAATATTTGTGGCTAAAAAATCTACTTATAATGCCAAAGATATTGAAGTACTTGAGGGTCTTGAGCCAGTTCGTAAAAGACCGGGAATGTATATTGGAAGCACAAATCAAGATGGTCTTCATCATTTAGTTAACGAAGTACTAGATAATAGTATAGATGAAGTTTTAGCTGGTCACGCGACCGATATAAGTTTTCAATATAAAAAAGATGGTTCGATAAAAATAAAAGATAATGGAAGAGGTATTCCTATTGATTTTCATCCAAAATATAAAAATAAAAGAGCACTTGAAGTAGTTTTAACTACACTTCACGCAGGTGGTAAATTTAATAGTAATGCTTACAAAACTTCTGGTGGATTACACGGGGTTGGAATTTCTGTTGTAAATGCATTAAGTTCTTTATTACAAGTTCAGGTATTCAAAGATGGAAAAGTGTATAGACAAGATTACTCAAAGGGAAAGGTTAAGACAAAAATAAAAATTGAAAAATGTAGCAAAAAATTAAAAGGTACAGAAATTTCTTTTATTCCAGATGAAAGCATATTTGAAGAAACACAATTTGTTCCAAAAAAATTATATAATTTTATAAATATGAAATCAGTATTAGTTGGAGGTACAACCATCAACTTTGAAATTGATAAAGAATTAATAAAAGATAAAACCCCTAACAAAAAAAGTCTTTTTTATAAAAAAGGTATTGAAGATTATTTTCAATTAGAATACGCAAACAACTCTAAATTATTTGAAAAAAATTTTTTATTAAAATCAAAAATTAAAGATAATGAAAATTTTGAAACTTTAATTTCATTTAATACAAATGAAAGTTCAAGTTTAATGTCATATTGTAACACTATTGAAACACCAGATGGCGGCTCTCATGAAAATGGTATTCGTAATGGAATTCTAAAAGCTATAAAACTTTATGGCCAAAAAAATCAATTCCCAAAAATCAGTAATATCAATCACAGTGATATTTTTGATTACTCTAACGTTATTATTTCAATCTTTATAAATGATCCAAGTTTTGAAGGTCAAACTAAAAAGAGAATAATAATGCCAAATTTACAAAAAGAAATTGAAACAAAAACACAACAAGAATTTTTATTATGGTTAAATGCTAATAAGAAAAATTCAAAAATACTTTTAGATAATTTAATTGAAAGAGCACTTCAAAGAACTGATTTATCAAAAATTAAAGAGTTAGATAGAAAAAGTATTAAAGAAAGAAATCGTCTTCCAGGTAAGTTAGTAGATTGTTCGAGTAAATCAATAAAAGATTCTGAAATATTTATTGTTGAAGGCGACAGTGCTGGAGGTTCTGCTAAGCAAGCAAGAAATAGAGAATTTCAAGCAATACTTCCTTTAAGGGGGAAAATATTAAATGTTTATAATGTTGGGCTGTCTAAAATTGCTGATAACAATGAAATACAAAATCTTATTCAATCTTTAGGTTGTGGTATTGGAAAAAACTTTGAAATTTCGAAACTTAGATATGAGAAAATAATTTTAATGACTGATGCGGACGTAGATGGTTCACATATTGCAACTCTACTTATTACTTTTTTTTATAAATATATGAAAAGTTTAATTGATGAAAATAAAATATATCTAGCAATGCCTCCTTTATTTAAAATTTACAACAAAAATAAATCTTTTTACGCATATGATGAAAAAGAGAAAGATAATTTAATTGAATCAGAATTTAAGTCTGACAATTATAATATTACAAGATTTAAAGGTTTGGGTGAAATGCCAGCTGATCAATTGAAAGAGACTACAATGGATCAAAACAAAAGAAATCTAATATTGATTAACTCTGAAAAAGCTAAGAAAGATATGAAGAATACCGAAAGTTTATTCGAAACCTTAATGGGAAAACAAGCAGAGTTACGTTTTAAATTTATTCAAAATAATGCTAACTTCATTAAAAATTTAGACGTCTAATTTATGAAAAAATATTTTTTGGTAATAGATCAAGGAACAACAAGTTCAAGAATTGTACTGTATAATAAAAAATTTGAAATATTCGATATTGTCCAAATAGAATTTAAACAATATTTTCCCAATGAAGGATGGGTAGAACATAATGCAACAGAAATTTGGGATGATGTTAGAAATTTAATTTCAAAAATATTAAGAAAAAATAAGTTAAATTCAAAAAATATAATTTCAATTGGAATTACCAATCAAAGAGAAACAACAGTTTTGTGGAATAAGAAAACTGGGAAACCAGTTTACAGAGCAATAGTCTGGCAAGATAGAAGAACAGCTAATCTTTGTGAAAATTTAAAAAGAAAAGGGATTGATAAAAAAATTCAAAAAATAACTGGTCTAGAGCTTGATCCATATTTTTCAGCTACTAAAATTAAATGGATTATTGATAATGTTAAGGAAGTAAATAAGAATTTAAAAAATAATAATTTACTTTTTGGAACAATAGACACCTGGCTATTATGGAAATTAACCAAGGGAAAATCTCACCTAACAGATATATCAAATGCCTCAAGAACCATGATTTTTGATTCTCAAAAAGAGCAGTGGTCTGACAAAATTTTAAAAATATTTAATATTCCAAAAAATATCTTACCAACTGTAGTTGAAAATGCATATGATTTTGGCTCTACTAAATTATTTGGTGATACTATACCAATTGGAGGCATGGCAGGAGACCAACAGTCAGCTACAATTGGTCAAGCTTGTTTTAAAAAAGGGCAATCAAAAAGTACATATGGTACAGGCTGTTTTATTCTTATGAATATTGGAGAAAAATTTAAATTATCTAAAAATAGATTACTAACAACTGTTGCTTTTAAAATAAATGGTAAAAAAATGTTTTGCTATGAAGGAAGTATTTTTGTAGCAGGCTCTGCCATACAATGGCTTCGCGATAATTTAAAATTTATAAAAGATTCTAGTGAAACTGATAAATTGTATAAAAAAGCTAATAAAGATGAAAGTTTATTTTTTGTCCCAGCCTTAACTGGACTTGGCGCCCCATATTGGAACCCTAATGCAAGAGGAACATTTTTTGGCATCACTAGAAATACGTCTAAAGAAGATATCATCAAAGCAACTTTGGACAGCCTATCTTTTCAAACTTATGAATTAATTGAGTGTATGGAAAAAGATTCTAAGACAAAGATTAGTGAAATAAGAGTTGATGGAGGTATGGTTAAAAATAATAGCTTTCTACAAAGTTTAGCAAATATTTCTCAAATTAAAATTATTAGACCAAGTAATGTTGAGACTACTTCACTTGGCGCAGCATATCTTGCAGCAATTCAATCTGGATATTTAAAAAATACAAGCCAAATAAGTAAACTTTGGAAAAAAGATAAAACAGTAAAAGCAAATATTAACAAATCCATTTCAACTTCTAGTATTAGTAAGTGGAAATCAATTATAGATGTAGTCAATAATTTTTATTAAGATTTAACCAATTTGAAAGTTCTAAAGAATGGATTTCTTCATCAACTACATCATCATATATATGTAATTCATTTTTCTCAAAATTATCAGGGTTTTGTAAAATCATTTTTTCTTTTTCAAATTCTGATAAATTTTCATATACTTTTTGTTCCAACAAAATATCTTTTCTCATTTCCATAAGTCCGGCCATCCATTTTGAATTAAATTCTGGATGGTATTGCACTGCCCAAACACTTGATTGATTTACTTCAAAGCTTATAGATTGGAATTGACTGATCTTATTTGAGGCTAATACCTTAGTTTCTTTTGGAAGCTTTTCTGCTTCATCATAATGCCAACAGAGTGCATTAAATGATTTTTTTTTGTTTTTATACATGGGATGAATTTCACCATCTTGATTTAATGTAATATTTTTAGCTAAAACTGCTTCAAGGCCATTTGGATTTTTTCTTACTTTACCTCCTGCGGCAGTTACTAAAACCTGAAGCCCCCAACAACTACCAAATATTTTATTCTTTTTTTTAAATAATTCTTTAGCTAAATCTATTTGATTAGTTATGGATTTTGTCATGTTATATATATTAAGTAAGCTTCCTGTCCAAGCAACCGCTTCGAAATCGTCAAGACTGATGCCTAAAGGAAGATAATTATTATGAACAGCAGGATGAATTATTGTAATATTGATAGTTGAAATAGAATATTTTTTTAAAATTTTTTCATATACTTGAAATTGAGTATCCATACCCAATTTTGTATATCGATCAGAAGCTTCTTTTTCATTTCCATCGACTAATAATATATTCATATTTATCTTTATTTTTCATCTATCATGAAATATGTAAAACTTCATGAAAATTAAACTTGGTATCGCACCTATTGCCTGGAGCAATGATGATATGCCAGAACTAGGAGGCGACACTCCTATTGAAAAATGTTTAGAGGATGCAAGCACATCTGGATTTTCAGGTATTGAATTAGGTGGAAAATTTCCGAGAAATCCTGGAATAACAAAATATCTTTTAGAAAAATTTAATTTAAAAATGCCAGGTGGTTGGTATGGCGCAATGCTTAGAGAAAGAAGTGTAAAAGAAGAATGGATAGCACTCCAAGATCATTTAAATTTATTAAAGTTAATTAATGCGGATATTTTTGTTTTTGCTGATGTATCTGGATCAATCCAAGGTGATCAATCAAAAGCTCTTAGTAAAAGACCAAAACTTGAAAAAGATGAATGGGATAGCTATTGCAAAAAAATCAGTGAATTATCTGATATGCTGATGGATGAAGGAATGCCAATGTCGTATCATGAGCATATGGGAACTATTGTACAGTCGGAGGAAGATGTAGATCGATTTATGAATATGACAAATCAAAATACATTTTTGCTTTACGATACTGGACACTTAATGTTTGCCGAAGCAAATTACGAAAGAGTATTAAAAAATTATATTTCTCGAATTAACCATGTTCATTGTAAAGATATTAGAAAAGATGTTTTTTTAAAATCTATTAAAGATGACTTAAGTTTTAGAGAGTCTTTTTTAGATGGTGTTTTCACTGTTCCAGGTGATGGTTGCATCGATTACGATCCATTAATTAAGATACTATATGATGCAAAATATCAGGAATGGTTAATTATTGAAGCTGAACAAGATCCTAAAAAAGCAAATCCTCTTGAATATGCAAAATTAGGACATAATTACTTGCATAATATAATAACAAAAAATGGGTATATTTTTTAAAATAACGATAAGTACTTTAATTTCATTCATTCCCTTATATGTTCTAGCTCACAAAGTAACTTTAGAGGACAAATCGTTAGGAATGATTGTTAACGAAAGAATGGCAATAATGCAAAAAGTTAAAAGCACATCATCGAAACTTTACAGATTAATAAATTCAGATCAATATGAGGAAATGTTAGAACTTAATGAAACTCTTCTTCACTCAGCATCTGAATTTAAAGATTTTTATCCTGAAAATAGTCAAGCAGAAGGAGCTAGTGATAATATTTGGAGTGATCGTGAGACATTTAATGAGTATAACCAAAACTTTGTAGATGATATCGAAATGATATCTTTAAGTATAGATTTAGAAGATAAAGAGATGATAAGTGATGCTATTAAAGCAATGGCTGCAAATTGCAGCACTTGTCATAGAAAATTTAGAAATTAATTATTTAATCTTAAGTGTGGATTATACTTCCATTCTAAATATTTAACAAATTGAACCATTAGAAAATTTAAAAAAAGATAAAGAATTCCTGCAGCAATAAATGCTTCAACAGGTGCAAATGTTTTAGCCATTATCTTTCTAGCAATACCTGTCATTTCCATGTAGGTTGTCAGACTAACTAAAGAGGTTGCTTTAACCATTAGTATTAATTCATTACCGTAAGACGGCAGAACTTTTCGTAAAGCAATAGGTAGAATAATTTTTCTTAAAAGTAAAAATTTTCCAAACCCAAGAGATAGGCCTGATTCAACCTGACTTTTCTCAATTGATTGAATACCACCTCGAAAAATTTCTGCTCCATATGCAACAGTATTAATTGTAAGTGCTATTACTCCACACCAAAAAGGTTCTTTCAATGCGTACCATAAAAAACTTTCTCTAATAAATTTTACAGAACCTAAACCAAAATAAATTAAATATATTTGAACAAGTAAAGGTGTTCCTCTAATGACAAAAATATAACTAGCAATTGTTCTTGATAATAATGCAATTTTAGAAACTCTTCCTAGAGCAAATAATAATGCTAAAACAAAACCAACTGGTAATGAAATTAATAATAATAAAATTGTATTATCTAAGCCAGATAGGACCAAAAAGAAATTTTTATAAATTAGAGAATTTTGAATACTATTTAAAAATTCAATCACGTCGAAAATCCTTTTGAATAATTTAGTTCTAACGTTTTAAAAACCCTGCTAGAGATAGTTGTTAAACATAAATACAATATTGCAGCTGTTATTAAGAAAGTTAAAGGTGAATGCTCAACGTTAGAAGATATTCTAGATTGACGCATAATTTCAACAAGACCAGTTACGGAAATGAGCGAAGTATCTTTAAGAGTTATTTGCCATACATTCCCTATTCCCGGTAAGGCATGTCTTATAACTTGAGGTGAAATAACTTTAAAAAAAATACTAAATTTATTCATACCCAGTGCTCTTGCTGCTTCTATTTGACCCTTAGATATAGTCAAATAAGAAGCTCTTAAAACTTCACTGGAATATGTTGCTGATATTACTGCAATGGCTATTGTTGCTATTGTAAGTGCGTTTAGTTCTATATATTTATTATATCCAAATACTTTAGCTATACTCATAACAACAGCATTGCCACCAAAGAAAATTAGATAAATAACTAATAATTCAGGAACCCCTCTAATTACTGTTGTATAAAAATTTGCAATAAATCTTGTTATTTTGTTTTGAATTAACTTTGCCCAAACTGTAATAATTGCTAAAAAAAGACCCAACCCCATTGATAAAATACTTACTAGTAGAGTCATGAGAGTTGCTATAAGAAATTCATCGCCCCATCCTGCATCTCCAAATACTAGTTTATCAAATTTGAACATATAATATAAAACAAGTAATGATGAAAAATATACTTGTCCACCTTCTAATATATGAAATTTTAGATCAGAACTTTTTCTATTTCTTTGATCACTCTAGAGACAGGTATTTTATTGATATTTTTTGAGTTAAAATCACTTGAGGATATTGAAAATAGATTTGGATTTTCAGGAGTAAATTTTTTTGAATCTTTGGGCCCAAAGAGTTTAATTAATGGGCAATATCCAGTTGATAACATATGACTAACACCGCTATCATTCGATATGGCTAATTGTAAATATTTGGTAGTAGCCATAATAATTTCTATATTTTGAAATCCAGTAATATGTTCCTCGATAAATATTGAGTGAGGAAAGATATTTTTTAATTTTTCTTTTAAATTAAGTTCATCAGGTCCAATAAAAAAAACTATAGTCTTATTATTTACTTGAAGATAGTTACATAACTCGATATATTTCTCAAAAGGCCAAATCTTATTTTTCTCACCTGCACCAGGTGCAATACCTACGTAGCTTTTATTTTTTGGTAAAATCTTACTTATTAATCCTTCCAGATTTTCACTTATTGGAATTTTAAAATTACTAATATTATTTTTAATTACTATTAAATCTAATAGATCTAAAATATAGTTTAAATAATACTTTCTTTTGTTATTATTTTTAATTTTTATAGTAGAAAAATAACCATTAGCAGAGCCAGAAATAAAATTTTTATGTTTTATTCTTTTTAATGCTACAGTTCTAATTACTGATTTTTGTGTGTCTAAAATATAATCAAAAAATTCTTTTTCTAATTTATATCTTTTAGATATTTTATTCCAAAATAATGGACTAAGATCTGCTTGATCAAGAATCTCATCAATATATTTACTTGCAATGAATTTAAGAGTACTTGAATAAACAGTTTTACCCTTATTAGTAAGCCAATATAATTTATAGTCTGGAAGTCTTGTATTAATTTCGTGAAGAAGTTGTAATTTAATTATTCCATCTCCAATTTTTTCACCATTTGAAAAAACTAAAATTTTTTTTGTCATATTAGAATACTTTAACACAAATTTTTTAAGAGTCTAATTTTGAAGAATTGTTGGATTAAATAGCGTAAATAAAACAAAACATTTCGAGGGTGATAAAAGGTAACATTTACAACCTAATTAACTAACCAAAAATTATCAAAACTTAGACTTTTCTCTAATAAAAGCTGTGTAGTTTATCTTTGCAAAAGCAAAAAAGTTACCCTCAAAAAAGTAAAAAAAGTGGTGCCCAAGGGCGGAATCGAACCACCGACACGAGGATTTTCAGTCCTTTGCTCTACCGAAGTGGCTATGGAACCTAGTTCAATTAAACAAGACTAACTCTCGCTTTCTGATTTGACTTATAACACTTAATCCCATAAAATTATATGCTAAAAGAATCTTGAAAGAATCTTAAAACTATGATCATATAGAAGATAATTGATAATAGCTATAACTCAACATTTAGTCAGTCATAAATCTTTACGTTAGGTTTCAAATAAAAATATAACCTTCTAGAAACGCAAAATAAATCTAGAATATTAAATAAAGCTATTATGTGTCATAAAAATATTAATTAATGGAAATAATAAATAAAAAAGTAAACTCTTTCTTCATTCTTTTAAATTCAATAGTAAAAACCAAACCATATTTTGTTGTTATAATATTACATGAATATTTTAGAAACTTGTATAGAGAAGATCCTTACTTAAAATTTTCACAAAAAAACCATAAAAAAAGAATAATTAACACACTTGATAATTTAATAAAATTACTAAAAATTTTACAAAACATAAAAAGCTATAAAATCAATTTTAATAGTATCAAAATAGAAAAGGATTTAAGGAAAAATAGCAGTAAAGTTTTTAGTAAAATATTTATAAAAAACAAAAATAACAACCATAGTATAAGTTATTTTAAAAGTTTAAAATATTTAGGTTTAGAAAAAAAATATTTTAAGAATAAAATAGTTTTAGATGCTGGAACTGGCTCAGGAAGACACGCTGTTTTAATTAGTAAACTTGAGCCTAAGAAAATAATAGCTATAGATCATAAAATAACAATAAATAAAAATCTTAAAATTAAATATCCTAAAAATATTTATTTTAGAGAAGCAGACGTTCAAAATTTACCATTTAAAGCATCAACGTTTAATTTTATAAACTGTTATGGAGTTCTTCATCACACCTGTAATATTGAAAATGGTTTAAAAGAATTATTAAGAGTTTTAAAAAAAGGAGGACACTTATATTTATATGTTTATGGTTCGGGTGGAATTTATTGGTATAGTAGAAAAAAAATGAACAAATTATTTAAAAGTATTCCACATGATTATACTAAAAATGTATTAAGAATAATTAATACTCCAATTAATAGATTTATATTTGAAGATTGTTGGTACTCACCAATTGAAAAATATACTTCCCAAAGAAAATTAGAACAAATTTTAAAAAAATTAAAAGTGGAATCATTTAAAAAACTAAAAGATAATATAGTTGAAAGAAATAAACTGATATGGGGCGATGGAGAGTTAAAATATTTAATTACTAAATAGCTACAAAGAGGATATAAATATTTAAAAGTTCTTTAGACCAAACTAAAATTACAAATTATAGAAACTGAAAACAGTCTATGAACAATTTAAGAAATCATGACCAGAAAAAAGTGGTGCCCAGGGGCGGAATCGAACCACCGACACGAGGATTTTCAGTCCTCTGCTCTACCAACTGAGCTACCTGGGCACAGGACATCAGATAAAGTATTTATAATTAAATTCAATTAAAAATAGAATAATTAATCAGATTTTATCTGCAATCCATGTTCATCAGTGAGCCATTTCATTAAATCAAGACTAGCACATTTTTTTGAACAAAAAGGTATAAAGGGTTCCTTAGAAACCTTTTTACATGTTGGGCATTTAGATTTTTTTTTTAATGAAATAATATTATTTTTTTTGGATTTTTTTACTTCCATCTAAAAGTAATTCTACCTTTTGTTAAATCATAAGGTGTCATTTCTACTGTCACTTTATCACCAGCTAATACTCTGATTCTATTTTTTCTCATTTTACCTGAAGAGTGAGCTAGAATTTCATGATCATTTTCTAATTTTACTTTAAACATTGCATTTGGAAGAAGTTCTAATACAACTCCTTGAAATTCAATCGATCCTTCTTTTGGCATATTTTTATAAGCTTATAGTAAAAATTATTTCTTTTGTCTAATTTTAACTGACAATTTATGTCCATCTAGACCTTCAAGTCCTGACATTTTTTCAGTATCTTCCGAAAGAGCATTAAAAGATTTTTTATTCATATCAACAACAGAGGTTCTTTTCATAAAATCTAAAACACCTAGACCTGATGAAAATTTTGCCGCTCCTGATGTCGGCAATACATGGTTAGTTCCTACAATATAATCACCAAAAGCTTCGACAGAGTATTCGCCTAAAAATATACCGCCAGCATTATTTATATTCGATAATAATTTTTTATTATTAGAAATGTGAATATGTAAATGTTCTGGTGCAACAAAATTTATGATTTCTGAAGCAAATTCTATATTATCAACCAAAGCAATAATTCCATTATTGTTTAAACTTTTTTCAATTATTTTCTTTTTTGATAAATCTTTTTTAATTTTTTTAATTGAACTTAAGACTTTAGTTGCAAAATCTTTATTATCCGTAATTAAAATTGATTGTGCATTTTCATCATGTTCTGCTTGAGCTATTAGATCTGAAGCTACCCAATCTGGATTATTATTGTTATTTGCAACAACTATTATTTCAGATGGTCCTGCTAGTAAATCTATACCTACTTTTCCATACAATTGTTTTTTTGCCTCTGCTACATAAGCATTACCAGGTCCAAATATTTTATTGACTGGCTTAATAGTTTTAGTCCCAAAAGTAAGCGCACTGATAGCTTGAGCTCCTCCTACAAAATATGTTTCTTTAATACCTAATTCCTTTATTAATTTTATAAAATATGGATTAATTGACTTAGTTGGTGGTGTGATACAAACAATTCTTTTTACTCCAGCTATGATTGCAGGTACTGCATTCATAATTAAAGATGAGGGATAAAAAGCCCTTCCTCCAGGTACATACAAGCCAACTGAATCAATAGGCTTCCATACAGATTTCAATGTTGCACCATTATTAGTATAGGTAATATTTTTTGGTAATTGTTTTTTGTGAAATGATGAAATATTTTTTATAGCTTTTTTAAAACTATTAAAAATTTGTTGCTCAACTTTAGGTTGTATTTTTATTTTAGATAAATCTAAACTAAGATCTTGTTTACTAATTTTAACTTTATCAAATTTTGCTGCATACTTAATTAGAGATATATCGCCATTTTTTTTTACATCATTAATAATTTTTTTTACATCTTCTTGAATTGATTTACTAGATAATGAATTTCTTTTTTCAATCTTTGTCTGAGATTGATTATAAAAATTTTTATTAAATTTTATTATTTTCATTTAACAAAAGTACCTAGTTCAGAAATAATTTTTGAAACCTCATTCATATTTGTCTTATAAGCTGATCTGTTGACAATTAATTTAGATTGAATTTTCATTATTTCTTCAATTTCAGTCAAACCATTTTCTTTCAATGTTTTTCCTGTAGAAACTAAATCTACAATTCTTCTACACATATTTAAAGAAGGAGCTAATTCCATAGATCCACTTAGTTTTATAATTTCTACTTGTATTCCCTTATTATAAAAAAATTTTTTAGTAATATTTGGGTATTTAGTAGCAATTCTAATATTACTCCAAGTTTCTGGATCCTCTTTTTTTAATAAAGATTTCAAAGCAGCTACAGAAATTCGACAATGACCAATATTTAAATCAAGCGGAGCATATATTTCTGAGTAGTCAAATTCATTAATTACATCCTCACCAGCTATTCCTATTTGTGCAGCTCCAAATGCAACAAATGTGCACGCATCAAAGGCCCTTACTTTAATATACTCAATGTTTCTTTTTTTAGATTTAAAAGTTAATTTTCTTGTGTCTTTGTCAAATAGTAAAGGATCAGGAGCAAAACTTGTTTTAAGTAACAAGTTTTTACATTCTTTTGTTATTCTGCCTCTTGGTACTGCAATAACTATTTTGCTCATAAATTGCAGGCTTTTATATTGTGATCAAAGAAAAAACTAGAAAAAGTTAGTTTTTCTGTCTTTTTATTTTTGCTCCCAAACTACCTAATGTTTTTTCAATATTTTCATAGCCTCTATCAAGATGATAGACACGATTTAGTGTCGTTTGACCATTCGCATTCATAGCAGCTAACACTAAACTTATACTAGCTCGTAAATCACTAGCCATTACCTGTGCTCCTTTAAATGATTGATTGCCTATTATTGTAGCGGTATCTTTTTCTACTGTGATATTCGCACCTAATCGATTCAGTTCAGGAACGTGCATAAATCTATTTTCAAAAATTGTTTCTTTAATTTTTGACTTCCCATCAGAGATACACATAAGAGACATTAACTGAGCTTGTAAATCGGTTGGAAAACCTGGATATGGACTAGTTAAAAGACTAGTAGATTTTAGTTTTGATCCTTTAGAGACTTTTATCGATTTTTTACTTACTTTTAATTTAGCACCCATTTTTTTCAAAATATCAATTAAGGATTTTAAATAAATAGTGTTAAAGTTATTTATTTCTAAAGCTGAATTTAACATCAAAGCTGCAATTATATATGTGCCAGCTACAATTCTATCTGCAATTATCTCATGCTCTGCTTTTTTTAAATTTGTTACACCTTGTACAAGAATAGTTTTTGTTCCATGACCTTCTATTTTTGCACCCATTTTTATAAGACAGTTTGACAAATCTTCTATTTCTGGTTCTCTTGCAGCATTAGAAATTTTAGTTTCACCTTTTGCCAGTACTGAGGCCATTAGTATATTTTCAGTTGCTCCTACACTTGGAAAAGGTAATTTAATTTTATTACCAATCAATTGTGATTTAACACTGCCAACAACAAAACCATTTTGAATTTCAAAATTAGCTCCCAATTTTGATAAACCAGCAAGATGTATATCTATTGGCCTAGTTCCAATGGCACATCCTCCTGGCAAAGATATTCTAGCTTCACTAAATCGAGAAAGTAATGGACCTAGAATCAATATAGAGGCTCTCATTTTTCGTACAACATCATAATCTGCTGATAGATTCTTAATTTTTGAGGGATTTATTTTTAATTTATTTTTTTTGTGTTCAATTTTTACACCATAATTTTTTAGTAATTTTATTAAATTTAGAACATCAACAACATCAGGTACATTTGAGAGTTTTAGAGTTTTTTCAGATAAAAGAGAGGATACAATTATTGGTAATGCAGCATTTTTTGATCCATGAACATTAACTGAACCAGAAATTTTAGAACCTCCTTTTATTATTAATTTATCCATTTTTGTTGATAGCTTTTTTTCTTTTTAAAATATTGGATTTAAGTTTTTTTTCTAATCTTTTTAATCTCGTTACACGTATTTCTTTTTTAGAATCATCTTTTGAATTATGTGTATTTTTTTCTTTATTTAATTTATCTGTCACAAATAAGATTTAATTATTGTTTTTATTTTTTTTTAATCCATTCTTAGAGCATTTCTTAGAACAATATAAAACATTTTTCCAATCTCTTTCCCATTTTTTTCTCCAAGAGAATGGCTTATTACAAACAATACAAATTTTAGATGGTAAGTTTTTCTTCAAGATTTTACTCAAATAAATAAAAATATCCGTAGGCAACAACTAATGCGGGAATTGCACTATAAAGGGTAGCTAAAATCGCAGCTTTTGGAGCAAGAGCAATCGCTGGGAATAAAGCATCACCGTCATTTGAAATAGCATTACCAAGCTCTGCAGAAAGAGGAATATAACCATTTAGATAAAACGTTGCCACAACAACTTGCGGTCCACATCCTGGTAAGAAGCCAAATAGAATTGCTACTAATGGAACAAAAGGTAACCATAAATCAAAAAATATTTTTAAATCTAAACTTGTAAAGTACATAAATATTTCAAAGACAAGAAAGCCGCTGATGACCCAAGTAGTTACAAAATTAGTTGTATCTACTACTCTTGATAATAACCCCCTGCTTTTGTCAGTAGAACATTGAAAATCACTTAATGGATTTAATGACCACATAAATATTGAAAGTATAGCTCCAGCAGAAGCTATGAAAACTAAAAGTGAGTTATAAGCTGGTGAAACAAATTCTATCTGAAATGCAACTAGAATGCCTAAAACAAAACCAGGAATAAATAAAAAAAGCCAAAAGAAATTAAAATTCGATACAAAAGTTTTATTTATTTTTTCAAATTCAACTTTTATTTTTGTCTCTGATTGCATGAAGTTTATGCCATGAATAAAATCTATTATATAACCAGAAATTGATCCAACAATTATTCCAATACCAAATATTAACAATCCAGTCGCGGGCTCAATAGCAAGTATTAAAAAAGCTGCATCACCCATTGTTGCTGTTAACACAGCAACTAAGGATCCAAAAGAAATACGACCCTGAATATATTGTGTCACAACTATTATAGCTCCACCACAGCCAGGTATCGCACCTAAAAAAGCAGCTATACCGACATGGAACTTTTGTGTTTTAGATAAAAAATTCTTAACATCAAATTTTGTTAAACTATCCAAACCAATAAAAACAAATAGAGTAAATCCAACAAAAACAGATACCTGTATGTAAGCATCTATCATTGATGATCGAATAACTTCTCCAAATTCACCTCCTTGAAAAACAAGAGAAAGTAATAATAGACCAAGGAAAGATTTCTTTAATAACCTTCCATCATTCTCAAGAATGATCTTTGTTTTTTCATTAATAGCGTTAATTAGTGCATTCATTAAATATATATATAGCTAATAAATATAGCTATGGCTACATTTTCTGTTAATTTTTGTTGATAATTATGCTAAAAAAAAGCATGTCATTCAGCAAAGTCCGAAATGCTCATAAAACAGAAAATACTGAAGATTATTTAGAACTAATTGCAGAACTTTTAAATTCCAAAGGTGAAGCTCGTATTGTTGATATTGCTGAAAGCTTGGGTATTGCACAAGCCACAGCCAATAAAACAATACAACGATTACAAACACAGGGTTTCGTTAAAAGAGAACCTTATCGATCAATTTTTTTAACTTTTAAAGGTCAAAAAATTGCCAGTGAATCAAAAAAAAGGCATAATATTGTATTCAATTTTTTACTAAATCTTGGTTTAGACAAGAATACGGCCTCTGAAGATGCTGAAGGAATAGAGCATCATGTCAGCAAAAAGACACTTAGAAAAATGGATAATTTTAACTCAAAAAAATAAACTTAATTTATTGCCAAATCAATTTTATCTAGTGTATAAAAAAAGAAGGGACACGGCGAATATCCCTTCTTTTCATCGTTGGTTTATGGATAGAAAATAAACCTAATTAATAAATACCCGATTCTCGGTTTTGGCTCAAATTTTTAATTAAAAAGCCTAAATTTTTAATATTTTTGTAATAAAACAATTTTTATTTTTATTTTATTTTTGAAATCATTGTTCAAGGGTAAATAATTTAAAGGTCTAGAAATTTTATTGATTTTTAATGACTTTTGATGTTTTTTTAAAATACTTAAAAAATCCTGCTGCTGCCATAAATCAATTCTATGTGTAAATAATACAAAGCCATTATTTTTAATATTTTTATTAATATTGGCAAAAAGTTTATCAAAGTTTTTACAGTACGTCATAGAACCTATTAGAGAAATAAGATCAAATTTTATTTTATAATGATGCAATTGTTCAAAGTTTTTTATTTGTAATTTTTTATAAATTTTTTTACCAGATGAAATTTTTAAGCTTTTTTTTGAAATATCTGAGCCATAAATGTGGCTTTTTGGATAGATTTTTTTTAACTCAGTACCAAATAAACCAGTCCCACAAGCTAAATCTAAGATATTTTTTGGTTTGACGCTTATGGTTTCTTTTAAAAATTTTATGCTTTTATATGGTGCTTGATAATTCCATAACTTAAGTGTTTCATCATATTTTTCTGACCAATCATCATAATATTTTTTAGTTTTTTTTAAATTTCCAACACCTGAAACTAAGGATTTAAAATTACTCATATCTTAAGGAAGGAATTTTTTTTCTTATACTTTTAACCTCTAAAAGATTAATTGTTGAATTAAGAATGAAAGGTTTATCTTTAGTTTTATTTACAATCTTACCCCATGGGTCAACTAGTATAGAATATCCATAAGTTTTTCTATTCATATGATGATTTCCACACATACCTGTTGCTACAATAAATATATTATTTTCTATAGCTCTTGATCGATTTAAAATTTCCCAATGATCTTTCCCTGTAGGTCTTGTAAAAGCAGCTGGAACTAAAATAATTGCACAATCTTTTTTGGCAAGTTTTCTGTATAAAGAAGGAAATCGTAAATCATAACAAATTGTCATTCCTAATTTAATATTATTAATTTTTGCATATGTTATTTCAGTACCAGCTTGAAACAAAGATGACTCTTGATGTTTTTCTTTTTTATTAATTTGAACATCAAACATATGAATTTTATCATATGTTTTTTTGATTATTCCATGATCATCAATAAAAAAAGATCTATTGACTAGTTTAGATTGATTTTTTACTTTTAAAAGCAAAGATCCAAGATTTATATTAACCTTATTTTTCTTTGCAAAGTTTTTAGCCATTTTTAAAACTGGGCATGTATTTTGATATGGTGCATTTTTTTTTAAATAATTTTTATCATTGGTAATGATGTTTGAACATTCTGGTGTGCAAATTAAATGAGGTTTAAATTTTAATGCTTTATTAAAATATTTCTCTAGAAATTTAGAATTCAAATTAGGTATTTGACTTGCAGTAAATTGAACTTGAGAAGTTTTTAAATTATTCATTAATTTATTTATATTTAGATAAAAAAATTACCCCACAAGTAAATACTATAAAAGATAATAAATACATATTTAGTGTTAGTGAAAATGTTTCTGCTATAAAACCAATTCCTGCGGGCATTATCATTGTAGAAGATAATCCAATAGTAATAAGATTTGTTACAGTCATTGGTATACTTTCATTAGATTGTTTAACTGCTTGCCTAATGATTATTGGTACAAAATTTGCTGAAGAAAAACCATAAATACCAAACATTACTAAAATAATATAAAAATTATTGGTAAGTAAAACTATAAACATAATTATAGCGCCAATCATAATAAAATAACAACCAACAACCTTTTCAGTAAAAATATCTATTAAGGTATTAGAAAGTAAATTAGCAAAAATTGATCCAATACTCAAAAATATCAATCCTGTACTTGCTAAATGTAATGGTGCGCCCAAGTCTTTGTTCAACCATAATGTTGACCAATCCATGATTATACCGCCTGAGCCAAAGACAAAAAATAAAAGCAGCCCAAATAAAAGAATATTACCTTCAGGGATTTTGAATTTTTCAGCCTCACCTTTAAAATCCATATTTCTTGGTAGGCCCAAATAATATACGGTAAATGATGCTAATATGGAAAAGAAAGCTAAAAAAATAAAAGAAATATATGGCTCATATTCATTTTTCATTATTAAACCTGCTAATCCTCCGCCTATAAGAATACCTAAGCTAAAACCCATTGCGTAATAAGGAGTAATAATTTTTTTGAATCTTTGTTCAATTAATTGTGAATGTATACCCCCTATTGGCCCTGATGCACCCCATCCAATTCCTGTTGGAATAGCAGATAATAAGAAATAGAAATATGTTGGAGAAATAATTGATAAAAAAGTAGAAAAAGCAACAATAGGAAAAGCTAAACTCATAACTAACTTTGTCCCAAATTTTGGAACTAATATTCTTCCAGCTATTTGATTAGAAATAATAAAAAATATTCCAAAAAGTAAAATAGCATAACTTAAATCAGTTTCATCAATTGAAAGCCTATTCATATTCCATGGGGTTATTCCAAAATAACAACCCACAACTATCATAGGATAAGCAGATGTTATTACCGATGCAAACGTAGCTCTTTTAAATATTATTTTATCTTCTTCTAACACAAAGTACTTTACCAACGGTGATGAACATCATCAAAAAAATATTTTGTATAAATATTTTGAATTTCACTCATTAAAGATGAAATTTCATTGGCGTCTGAAGAAGAGGTATTTAAATTTACATGATCTTTATTTTTTGCACCTGGAATCACAACACTCACAGCTTCATGCATTAAAATCCATTTAAGAGATAATTGAGAAAGAGTTACTTCAGTAGGAACAATATTTTTAAGTTCTTCGACTGCTTCCAGAGCTTTTGAATAATTGACACCAGAGAATGTTTCACCAACATCAAATGCATCACCGTTGATATTATAATTTCGATGATCATCAGAGGCAAAGGAAGAATTTTTATCAAATTTTCCTGATAACAAACCGCTCGCAAGTGGAACTCGCACAATTATGCCAATTTTTTTTTCTTTGGCAATTTGAAATAATTTTTCAGCAGGTTTTTGTCTAAAAATATTAAATATAACTTGAATAGACTTTGTTTGAGGTTTTTTTATACATTCTAATGCTTGATCAACTGTTTCAACGCTAAAACCGTAATTTTGTATTTTTCCTTTACCTACTAAATAATCTAACATTTCAAAAGTATGATCTGATGAATAAACTTCTGTTGGAGGACAATGCATTTGTAAAAGATCAATAGTTTCAATATTTAGATTTGATAATGATCGGTCTACAAATGACTCCATCAAATCTTTATCATAATAACCATTTGCAACGTGTGGGTTAATACGTCTACCAGCTTTTGTTACTACATAAATTCTTTCAGAAATAGAATTTATAAAATTTCCCACAAATTTTTCACTTCTGCCATCACCATAAACATCAGCTGTATCAAAAAAATTTACTCCATTTTCATATGACGATTGCAATACTTCATTTGCCTTCTCCTCACTTACATTACCCCAATCGGCCCCAATCTGCCAACAGCCTAAACCTATTTCAGAAACATTCCAATCAAGAGAGCCAAATTTTCTAAATTTCATTTTTAACTTAGCATTACTTGATCTGTAACCAAAGTTCCATTTTCAACAACTAAACCAGAACCTCCATTAAGTAACGGATTATCATTATCTTCAATTTCAATAAGAGTTTTATCATTTATTTGTCCTATAATTTTATTTTTTTGAACAGTCATTTTCATATTATACTCCTTAAAAAATTCTACTTCAAAATCTACTTCTTTAAGTGTTGTATAATCATTATTCATCTTACCTATTCTCAATTTATTATCTCTACAAATTTCTAGAGTGTAGTATTTTTTAACTCCCTGGGCTCTTGAGACTAGTCCACCGGAGTTACATGACTGTAAAAGAATATTTGACGAAACTGAATAATCTTTCCATAAATCAGTTCCTGTAAATAGAATTTCCCTGCCAATGTTCTGACATATTCTAAAATTCTTTCCTCTTTCTTCCCATTTATCTAAAGTTTGTACCCAAGCATTTCTCCAGATTTGACCATAGTAACCTTCTTTTTTTTCTATACCTCTTTTATAACTTTCGATGTGCTCAGGTCTTTTAAATATTTGTTTTGGCTCTCCTTCAAAATTAACATAATTAAGGATAAGTTCTCCAGATTGATTATTTTTTGACATAATATCTATTCCAATTTGGCCAATCGGATTTGCATCAGTACTTGGAACTTGCCAAGATATTTCTTTTTTTTCATTTCTATTTAATTCAAAAATATCTGAAGTAATTTTTTCTAGCTTGTCATTTTCACCCCAATGTTTAGAAAATAATGCAATTGATACTTCATGGGTTGAAGTGTTTTCAATTTCAATTTTTACTTTTTGTCCAGAAAAAATTGTAGGGCAAGAAATGTAATCATAATGAAAAAAATCTTCTCTTTTTTTTCCCTCTAATTCAAGAATAACTTCAGGAAAAAAAGTCTCAACATAAACTTCTGCAATCTGATCTACTAAGAGATTCTTATAAGAAATCTTAAGAGCTCTTTCACCTATATTAGATTTATACTCAATGTTGCTTATTTTTGTTTCACAAAATTGATCACCATTTACAGTTCTCCAACCTTGTGTAGAATCCTTAATATCAAAATGAAATCTAGCTCCATTTTTAGGTAATATTTCATCAAGTCCATTGATTTTTCTTGTTGTATTAATTATTTTATAAGTTTCTGATAATGCATCGGTGAGAGTTTCACCTCCTGAAGCAGATGGGCAATATAGTATGTCATTAATAGGTGACAAATAATCAGGTCCTTTTTTAAGACCATCAATTCCATTTTTTATTCCTAAGATACATCCCACATTACCAGAATTACAATCTGTATCCCAACCGGCAGTATTAACAATCATCATTGTTTTTTGAAAATCATCATCACCAAATAATAAAGCCATAATTATTAATGCATGATTAGGCACCATATGACAATTACCTAAATATTTATCATAACCATAATTCTCGACAATTTTTTCCCTTGCCTGCTCCCATCCTAAATTTCCAGAACTCCATTCTTGTATGTCAGATATTAATTTAAATATTACTGATTTTTTTGGGATAAATTTTTTAGCTTGCTCAACCAACTTTGTTAAATCATTTTCTATAAATGCCATTGACTCTAAAGCAGCTACTACTTGAGCACCATAAATCGCTTCTCCATCATGACTGACACTTGCAGCTAGTTTTGCATAATGTGCTGCTTTTTCTGGATCACCCGGTGATACCATTGCCCAACCATCAATAAATATTTGTGCTCCAATTTGTTCAGCGATAACTTTACCGTTAGTCTGAATGGATCCACTTTTTGGTGCGTCTATGCCTTGTTTCAGATTTTGGAAAGCTGTATCTTCTGCTGAATGTCCTTTTCCACCCCACCACAGTATTGTTTTATCTTCAATAATATTATTCAACCATGTTTTACCTATATCTTTGGCAGTGATATTTTTATTATAATTACATTCTCTAAAAGCACGTAAAAAAGTAAAGGTACCTGTAATATCATCATCGGAGACTGGTAGTGGAAAATCTAATTTATCATTTACATAATAATTAATAGGTCCCAATTCCTTCATTATTCTTTCATAAGACCAGTTTTCAAATGGTCTGCCAAGAAAGACACCTATAATTTTTCCCAAAACACCTGCATAAACTTTTTCTTCATAATTTTTATCTAACTTATAAGCCATTTAACCTTTTAATCCTCCACTAGTTAATCCAGAAATAAATCTCCTTTGAAATAGCATGAAAAGAATTGCCACAGGTGCAACCATCATTATCGCTGATGCACTTTGAAGTGCATAGTTATTTTCAAATCTCCACTGAAATGCAAATAATATAGTAGCCATTGGTTTAAAGCCTTCTTCACTAATAAAAGTTAAAGCAAATAAAAATTCATTCCAAACTGCAAGAGATATTATTAATCCTGCAGTTAAAATAACTGGCCATGAAAGAGGTAGCGCAACTCTGAAAAAAAGTTGAAAAGTATTAGCTCCATCTAGTCGTGCAGCTTCAAATAGCTCATCTGGCAATCTAATCATGTAAGATCTAATTAAGAAAGTTGCAAATGGTGCATTTAAAGCTGTGTAGATTATAATCAATCCTATATGCGTATTTAAAAGATGTATCTCCTTCCATAATAAGAACAAAGGCACGATATAAAGTTGTGCAGGAATACTTATACCAACTAAAAGATAAACAGCAATTATTGCAGAGCCTTTAGGGTTTAACTTTGCAAGACTAAATCCAGCTGCTAGTGAAACAGCAAGACACAAAAATACTGATCCAACAACTAACTTTAAAGAATTAAAAAAAACTTTGGCATATTCTCCCTTAACCCAAGCTTCACTAAAATTTTCAAATCTTATTTCACTAGGAGGTCCAAGTGGATTGACGCCAAACTCCATTTGAGGCTTAATTGAATTAAAAATAAGAACAGCTAATGGAAGAATCGCTATTAAAGCGAATATAATAAGAATTATATAATTGGATATCACCTCTCTACTTCTATATTTTGCAACTATCATTATATATCCCACCCAGCTTTTCTAAAAAGACCAAACAAAGCAACTATAATCATAACATAAAAAAACATTAGTGTTCCTATTGCTGAAGAGTATCCAACATCAAATCTCTCAAATGCTTGAGAATACATATAGTTTGCTATTACTTCTGAACTGTATGCAGGACCCCCGCCTGTTAAAATGTATACATAATCAAATACTGGAACAGACCAAATAATTATAATCATAATACTAAAAACAAAAACTGGTCTTATCATTGGTAAAGTTATGTATCTAAATTTTTGAAATTTTGTTGCACCCTCAATATCTGCAGCTTCGTAAAGATGATTATCAACTTGATACATTCCTGTTAAATATATAACCACAAGAAAACCCCAAAAATGCCAACCATCTACAAATGCTACTGCAAATAAAGACGTAGATTTCATAGTAAATGGAGATACTGCTAAAAAATCCCAACCAATCCTCTCAAAAAAACCGCCAAGACCATGAATTGGGTGAAATAAATATTTCCAAATTTGACAATTAATTACACTTGCAAGCATGTAAGGAAAAAAAAATGCAAGTCGAAAAAACATTTGTCCTCTTTTAATTCCTGTAAGTAGATATGCACAAGTTAATGCAATTCCAACTGGAACAGTTAGAAAAGCAATTGTCCAAATTACATTGTTAATAATTGCTTTTTTAAGATACCTATCATCGAATAGTTCTATAAAATTTTCAAAACCTATATAATTTATTTCACCGAGCCCTCTCCAGTCAGTTAAACATAAAGCTAAACTTGCAAGTGATGGAATGCCTATTACAAATAAATGAATGAATGCAACAGGAAATACAAAATACCAAGCAACAAAATTTTTATTAGAAAATATTTTCATTTTTAGATACAGTGAAGCTTTGAAGCTTCACTGTTTTATATTTATTTTAGTTCCTTAATGGAACGGGTAAAGTGTCGCCATTCTTTCTAGCTTTATCCCACATCTTTTGATGATCATATAAGAAATCTTCAACTGATATATCGCCAGCCCATACAACTTCCATATCTTTCCAAATATGAACACCAGGGTCAGCAGGCCAAAAAGTCCAAGTACAATATCCATAATTACCTTCGCCGGTAATTCTCGCATATTCGCTTAGATAATCTTGAACTTGAGGAGCAATATCAGTTGGAATATCACTGCTAGATAGAGTTAATGGAACAACCATTTCTCCAAATTCAAAGTCTTTAGCAATATCAAGAACTTTGTCTTTGTTGCTCATTATCCAGTTTAAAACATCTATCGCACCATCTTTATTTTTACCATTTGCATTAACTGACATAGTTGTACCAATTGCGATCATAAAATTAGGATCTGGAGATTGCGAAGATAGAGATGGAAGTGGAGCCCAACCCCATTCATCATCGCTCGCACCAATACCTAATTGTGTTGCTTGAAAAGTCCAAGTACCAATTGTCATCATAGCTGCACCTCTATTAGCAAATTGAGCATGGAAATCATCCCATCCAATAGCATAATAATTTTCTAGGCTTCCAGACCAATATCCCTCGTCAACCATATGTTTTTTAAGTAATTCAAGAGCTTCAACAAAAACAGGATCAGTCCATTCTCTTTCACCAATTATTGCTTCATATACAGCTTGAGGGCCTGCATAGTTGTTTAGATAAATTCCCACAAGGTGTTCATGAGTTGGTTGCCATCCATCTGATCCATAAGAAAAAACATTCATCCCTTTTGCTTTAATTTTTCCTGCAACATCTTCTAGTTCTTCCAGTGTTGTTGGCACTTTCCAATTATTTTCTTCAAATAAAGTTTTATTATAAAGCATAACCATTGATTCATGAGTTTTTGGAATTGCGTATAAACTTCCTTCGAAAACTCCTGAACTATAAGCCCAAGGTATCATCTTGTCTTTCCAGCCAAATTCTGCAGCGTATGAATCTAAATTTTCTAACATACCAGCTGCATGATACTCTTTTACATAAGATGGACCAGGAGTCTCGACGATATCAGGACCCATACCACCAATCATAGCAGTTCTCATTGAAGTTAATCTTGTTTCATTATCTTCAAATTCGATAACGAGTTCGTAATTGCCTTGAGAATTGTTATAAGCATTTTGTAATTTTTCAATCATTATTGGATCTCTATCTGCATTTGATTCCATTGACCAAGTTACTTTGGTTTTTGCTAACGCAGAATAAGATGTAGATAAAATAATTAAAGATACAAAACTAATTAATGTTCTAATCATAATTCCTCCATTTAATAATATTACATTAAAGAATTTTAAAATCACTGCAAGTTGATTATATTTAGTAGGGCAAAATACCTCTAAAGTTTGAGAATTATGTATTTACGAGTTAATTTTAATAGTAATTATATTTAAATATAATAATAATAATAATAAATTTTATGAAAAACACACTCTTTGACATTTGGGAAAGAAATGAAGCTTCTATAAATGCATGGCTATCAATTCCTAATTCATTTACAGCAGAAGCGTTTGGAAAAATGGGATGGGATTCTGTTACAATTGATATGCAACATGGTCAAAATGACTATTCAACTGCTATTGCGATGGTTCAGGGATTATCAAATAGTAAAACTGTTCCAATGACAAGAGTTCCATGGAACGAACCTGGTATTATTATGAAAATGTTAGATTTAGGTGTTCAAGGAATTATTGCACCAATGATTAATACAAAAGAGGACTGTGAAAAATTTGTTTCATATTGTTATTATCCTCCAATAGGTCAAAGAAGTTTTGGTCCAATGAGAGCTCAAGTAGCCTATGGTTCAGATTACTATCAACATGCTAATAAAAACATTGTAAGTTTAGCAATGATAGAAACGAAAGAAGCAGTTGATAATTTAGATGCCATTCTTTCAGTTCCAAACTTAACTGGTATTTATATTGGGCCTGCGGATATGAGTTCTTCATATGGTTTGCCACCTAAATTTGATGTTCGTGAAGATCCGGTATTTTCAAACATAAAAATGATTGCAAAAAAAGCAAAAGAAAAAGGAAAGATTGCTGGTATTCATAATGGATCAGTTAAGTATATGAAAGAAATGATGGAATACGGTTTTCAATTTACCACTTTACTCTCTGATTTTAGAATGATGACATCACATGCTGAAAGTTTATTAAAAGAATTGAAAGATGTAGATACTAAATCTGATAATACTAGTGCTTATTAATAGTCGCTCAGTTATTAACTAGACCCTCTTCCATTTTAATTAATTCATACCATCTACTTTCTTTTGTATTGAGATCACTATTAAGAACTTCCATTTTGGAAGTTATTTCTTGATAGCGTTCATAATTTTCCAAATATAAATTTGTATCCTTCAATTCATTTTTAATATCTTCTAATTCTTGTTGAATATTTTTTATTTGATTTGGTAATTGCTCTAATTCATATTGAAACTTATATGATAATTTAGGATTTAAATTCTTTACTTTATTGTTTTCTGTATGTGATTTTTTAATTTCTTTATTTTTAGTAACTTGTTGATTTTCAGATTTCAGAAAATCACTGTATCCACCAAAAAACAATGATACATTTCCATCCTCTTTGAAATGTAAAATTTTATTTACAGTTTGATCTAAAAAATCTCGATCATGCGATACTATTAGTAACGTTCCATTATAATTAGATAGCATTTCAGTTAATAGATCTAGCGTTTCTAAGTCTAGATCATTCGTTGGCTCATCTAAAATAAGTCCAGTCTTTGGATTAGCTAATACTTTTGCCAAAAGTAATCTATTTTGCTCCCCTCCCGATAATGTTTGTATCGTATGGTTAACATTTTTAGGATCAAACTGAAAATCTTTCACATAACTGCAAACATGCCTATCTTTTCCTTGAACTTTTAAATAGTCTCCCCCAGAGGGAACTAAAATATCTTTAATAGATTTTCTACCATTAAGATCATTACGCATCTGATCAAAATAAGAAAATTCTAAATTTTTTTTCAACTTAATTTTACCTTTAGAAATTTTTATTTCATTAAGAATGGTGCGAAGAAAAGTTGATTTACCACTCCCATTATTACCTAAAAGACCAATACGATCATTTTTTGAAATTTTAATGGATAAATTTTTAAAAACAAATTCACTTTGATTTGGATATTTTACAAACACTTCTTGAAGTTCAGCAATAAATTTAGATTGATCGCTAGATTTTTTAGAAACTTGTGGTCTTAAAGATTTAATTGCACTTCTGTAAGAAGCTTCATCCTTTTCTAATTGCGCTTTTAATTCTTTCGCTCTTTTTAATCTTTTTTCATTTCGCTTAACTCTCGCCTTTACTCCTTTATTTGCCCACTCAAGTTCAATATTAACAAATTGCTTTCTATTTCTTAATTCTCTATATTCTTGATCGAGTAACTCCTCTGACCATTTATCAAAATCCTTAAATCCTCTAGGGCTTACCCGTAATTTTCCTCTATCTATCCAAAAAACTTTATTCGTAAAATTACTGAGAAAAGTTCTATCATGACTGACACATATAATTGTCTTATTTAAATTACGTAAATAACTTTCTAGCCATTCGATGCATTGTAAATCTAGATGATTGGTTGGCTCATCTAATAACAAAACATCTGAGTCTTTTAATAAAGATCGAATTAAATAAACTTTCCTTTTTTGACCTCCTGAAAGATCTTCAACATTAGCAAGTTTATCTAAATTGAGTTTATTGCAAAATATATCAACAAAATGTTTATTCTGTTCATTAAGTAGGTCTGAAAAATTCTCTTCAATAGTTTTGTTATCTAGTTTTTCAAATTTTTGATTAAAATATCCGACTTTAAGACCAGGGTAATTCCATAACTCACCTGCATCTAAATCTTGATCACCATAAATAGTTTTCATTAAGGTCGTTTTTCCAACACCATTCTTACCAACGAGCGCAATCATATCACCCTTGTGTAAATTTAGGTTTAAATCTTGAAAAATTACTTTTTTCCCAAATTTAATTTCTACTTCTCTAAGAGAAAATAATAAATCACTTACCACGAATTAAAGTCTTATATAATTTTGTAATAGACAACAATAAAATCAAGGATCATAAATATTATAAATAGTATTGCCACTCTGGTTAAAGACCATTGACCTTTAGGAAAAATAAAATTTAAAAATTTCATAATAATTTACTCACTTCGTAACTTAATCCATTTAATACAATCTTCAAGTCTATCATCTCCCCAGAATACTTCCTTACCATCGTATATAAATGTAGGACTTCCAAAAACTCCTTTTTTATAAGCATATTCAGTATTGCTTAAGTATTTATCTTTTATTTCCTGATCGTTTGCTTTTTTTAAGGTCTCATCAGCATCTAAATTAAGCTCTTGAAAAATTTCATTTAAATTTGGCTGTGTCGCTGGTTCTTTGCCTTGCTGAAACCATCTTTGATATGTTTTATAAACGTAATCAACACCCCAACCCTCATTCATTCCAAGAATGGCAATTTGATTTGCTAAATCAAATTCTTTTAAAGGATAAGGAGCAGGAACCTTAGCTTCAAAACCGTAAAATTTTGCTCGTCTTTCTATATCTCTCCACATGTAATCTGATTTTATTTTTTTAGCTGGCGGTGTGAATGGAATATTATCCATGTCCATCATAATTTTTCGAACACTAAAAGGATGCCAATTAAATTTGATATTTTCTTTTTTTGCAACTTCATGCAACCTATTGACTGTTAGGTAAGTATAAGTACTGCCAATTGAAAACCAAAAATTTATTTCTTCCATAAATATAGTTTTATCAACTTAATTTTATCAATCAATAACAATCTCATCAGGTGTTGAATCTATTTCTTTTTTATGATCCCACGTTATTCCATTTTTACCAGATCCAAACTTAGCGGATTTATTTGTGAAAGGAAACTGATATAATATTGAATTAAAATATTTTTGCATCTTAGGAAGTGTTTTAAAATTTAAAAAAAATTTAGAAACTAAAGGAAATCCTAATTGTTCAAAAAAATTATCAGAGTTTATATTTTTTGCAAATTTATAATGTTTCAAAAATTCATAATAAAGTTCTAGTGTGTCAAACAAATTAAAATCAGGTGAAGAAATATTATTACCTATTAAAAATAGCTTAGTTTCTTCGTTACTTTTTGTACTAAGCCAATGTTCAAATTTTTGTAACTTCCCTACATTTGAATGTTCAAATGCTTGATTAAAAACAGTTGATGCTTCAGTTAACTCATCATTTTCATTTTCAAAATGCGTATAAGCAAATCTTGTAATTATATTCCTTAAATCAACTGTTTCTTGAAGTAATTGATTACATGCTAATTCTTCTTTAGAATTTTCTCCAAACATATTAAATTTTTTACCAAGAAAAGATAGGCAAGTAATAGATTGAGCAATTATTATTTCTTTTCTTCCTTCACGAAATTTTAAATAAGGTAAATTGATTAAACTATTTTTTTTCTTTAAAATAATTTTATCTTTTTCGTGCCATTCACTACCATCATAAGTTAGGGAATTATTTTCTAATTTTGGTATCAGTCTATAAATTTTTGAAATAAGTGGAACTCCAGCATAAATAATCATTTGCCTAGAAGTGGATCCCAAACCTTTAGTGCTCCAGTAGCCAAGTATAATTTTATCCACAGTCTTAATTAGTTATTATTAAAATTAAATATTTTTAATATTTTATTAATAATTTCATAATACCTTAAAATTGTAATCTTTAAAGGAGGTAATATGATTGCAACGTGGAAAATAAGAACCGATTATGCAAATGCAACTGATATTTTTGATAAAGTTTCTCCTTGGTTTAAAGAAAGCGGCGCTCAAATGAGTGCTATGCTTTTAAATATAGGTGGACATGATGGAACATTTACAATGGCAGCAGCATTTGAAAACTTTGAGGCTTTTGGAAAAAACGATGACGCTTGGTCATCTTCGCCAGAATGGTGGCAAAAAATGCAGCCAAATTTTGTAAATAATGAACTTTTAGAAGCAGTGTACATGAATGAATTTGTTGGTAACATCAAATCACCTTCTGAAAAGTTACCGGTTTTTGCAAATTTTATTTTCAGTCATCCAGATTTTGATGCGGTAATGAAAAGTTTTGAAATAGATGAAAAACATTATATGAACAATGGATCAACAGGCTTAGCAATACATGGGTTATCTGGTGATAGAAATAATCAGTATCTTTTTTATGCAAGATTTAATTCAATGCAGGAATTGGGAAAATGTATGGACGTCAACTATTCCTCTCCCGATTATTGGTCTAGTCATAAAGATTATTATAAAGATTTAAATATTCATCTAAATTTCAATTCTCGAGTAATTAAAAGAGATATTTATTAAAAAAGGAGGTAAAAATGATTGTAGGAAGTTGGCAATATAAAATTAGTAATGACAGAGCAATGTCAGGCTACAAAATTGTATCAAAGTATGCAGAAAAATATGGCGCTATAGGAACTTCAATAGCCACACATCAAGGAGCAGATACATCTGTATATATTGATATTGGATATAATAATTATCAACACTTTGGTGAAATGGATGATAGTTGGAGTACAGATAGTGAATTTGGTTCAGAGATGGAAGCTTATTTTGGAATGAGTGAACATATTAGAATGAATTTCTATGAACCTTTATTGCACGAAATGCCATTCAATGGTGTTAAAAGCTGCTTTGCTATTTGGAAATTTTCTCATCCAAATAGAGAATTGGTTTTAAAAGAGTCAGAAAGTTTCTTTAAATATTGGATGGATAATGGATCAACAGGTTGTACTGTTGGGACTTTAAGTGGAGCCGATTTTGGTCAATACGGTTTTGGTGCCAGATTTAATAACATGGCTGATTATGGAAAAGCAGCGGATAAGTTGAATGGAGATAAAGTGTGGGACAATCACCAGGAAATGCTAAGCTCAACAATTTGGGATGGATTTAATCTTAGAAGAGTTTTAGCTGAAAATGGATGGAAAGAATGAAAATTTTAATTATTAATTTTAACCTTAAAAACTTGGGTGTTGATGATTTCAAAGCTCAAGCGCATATCGATGCTATGGATTTTCGAGGAGTTGAAGGACTAATATCGAAATATTTCATCGGTGATGAAAGTGATAATGTATTTGGAGGAGTTTATATTTTTAAAGATGAAGATAGTCTGGAAAAATATAAAGATGGTCCAATATTTGAATTTTTATCCACTCATGAAAACTTTGATAACTTTACTACTAAAGAACATGGTGTAATTGATGGACCTTCAATAATTGCAGGAGCTAAAACAGAAACTATTATTTAACAATAATGTTAGCAGATTTAATATCTGCTAACTTATTTACGTTTTATAAGTTTAAGATTTTTTTATTTAAATTTTAAAGTATTTTTTTAATCTTAAAAATCTAAGTATTTATAATGGATTGTGATAAATTAACTCTTGTAGTGTATAAAAAAAATATAAAATTAACTAACCAAACTACACTTATCAGTTTTACATTAAAACCAATGCTGTTAATTTCAGCAGAGTAGCCAATTAAAGCTGGAACAACTAAAAAACCAAAGAAACCTATTGTAGATATGTTGGCAGAAGTAGTGTTAACATTTTCTTTAGTATTCTTAAGGCCAAGTCTAAATAAGACTGGCACAAAATTTGCTGAACAGAAACCAATTAAAAAGAGTCCAATTAAAATTAAGTAAGGATCACCAAAAAATACAATAATTAAATAAATTGAACATCCAAAAAAACTTAGATAACCACCAATTATTCTTTCATTAGTTTTTTTTATTAAAGAAGATCCAAGAAATTTACCAATAGTCTCACCTGATCCCCATGCAACTATTGTTAAACTTGCAAGAGTGCTGGATGTTAGCAGTTCATTTTTAAACCATAATGGGGACCAATCAGAAATTGCACCTATTGATCCAAAAAAAATGAATAGATACAATCCATAAATTAAAATATCTTTTTCAGGGATAGAAAATTTTTCAGTTTTCTGGATATTATCCTTACTTTTCGATAAACCTAAATAAAAAACAAAAATTGGTGAAATAATCGCAATTATTATTAAGAGAGAAAACAAATTATACGTATCAAATTGATACCTTTGAATGATTCCAGAACATAAACCTCCAAATAGAAAACCTAAACTGAAAAAAGCGCTTAAATAAGTTTGCAAAATTCTATTAGTCTTATCTTCTATTAGATTTGTAACAGCTGTAGCAGTTGACCAAAGGAATCCAATTCCTATTCCACATGGGATTGCAGATAGTAAAAAAAATGGTACTGAATTTGAAAAACCAAAGAAATATGGTGAAGGTGAAAATATTATCGCGCCTATGGTTAGTGTATTTCTTGAACCTATAACTGGAGCAATGTATCTTCCAACAACTTGAGATGTGAATAAATTAATAATAGCAAAAATCATAAAAAAGTAGCCAATAGTTGAGTGACTCATATTAATTTTACTAGCTATCCAAGGCAAATGCGAAATAGTATTACCCCACACAAAAAAAGGAATAGAAATGGCGATACAAGTTGAAATAAAAGCTCGATTGTAAACTTTCATATCATCCATGGGTGTTATCTTTATGTAGTAAAACCAAAAACTAAATATTAATTTTAAACAATATTATTTAATTATTAAAAATATGTTTCATTAAAAAAGTATTAAAAAATTTAAGTAAATTAAGACTTTATTAAGTTTTTATGTTATTGATAATTTAAGCCGCAGTAACTCAGGGGTAGAGTAACTCATTGGTAATGAGTAAGCCGGCAGTTCGATTCTGCCCTGTGGCACCATTATAATGAAATATATAATTTTATTATTATTAATCTTAACAAATTTTGAAATAATGGCAAAAAAAATCTCAGAACTTAATTGGCAAAAAAGACTACTGATCGTATCTTATGAAAATAAAGAGGATGAATTACTCATACAAACTAAAAAATTCATAATAAGTAATGATTGTAAAATTAATGATAGAAAATTAGATATTATTTATTTTGAAAAATTTTTAAACGAGAAATTTGAGACTCCAAAATTTATTGAAAGTAAAAAAGGTATTTGGTTAATAGGTTATGATGGGGGAATTAAAGATTTTAGCTCTGATGATAAAATATTGTTGAGACTTTTTGAAGTTATTGATTCTATGCCAATGAGAAAACAAGAAATGATTAGTGATAAATGTTAATTATTTTTTTGTGTCAATATTTTGATAAATAGCTGTTTCTATTTCATTATAGGTTTTGAGGGAAATCTCATTTAAGTAAGGGAGCATTTGCATGAATATTGCACATCCAATTTTATTTTCAAAATCAATCCAAAAAAAACTATTAAAAATTCCTGTCCAAAATATACTACCTTTTGGACGACCTTCATTTGTTTTTTGATTATTAATCATAAAACCATAACCAAATTTCTTTTCAATATTATCATCATAGTCTAAGGTAGCGGATAACTCAGCGTCGACTGAAGGCATTCTTTTAACTTCTAATGATCCTATTTGATTTCTTTTCATCAAGTTTATTGATTCTTGAGAAATAATTTCATTGTGTTCTTTTAGAAATAATCTCATAAATTTAGCATAATCTTGAGATGTTGACAGTAATCCTCCACCACCGGCATGAAAGGTTTTATTGATTTTATTTTCTTGCTCATCAGCTCTTTCTTGATCAATTTTAATTTGATCTTGAGTGTAATTATATACATATGCAAGATCTTTAAATTTTGTATTATCTAAATGAAAAGTGGTATTATGCATACCTAGTTTATTGAATAAATTTTCTTTCATATATTCGTTTAATTTTTTGTTCGAAATTTTTTCAATTATATAACCTAATATGTCTATTCCAATACCGTAATTCCATCTTTCTCCCGGTTCAAATAAAATTGGAGCATCTAGAAAATCCGCACCATCATCTTTTAAATCTTGTAATAATTTATTATCAACTAAGTATTTAATTTCAGGATTTAAGAACTGATATCCATAACCTGAGGTATGATTTAATAAGTGCTTAATTTTTATATTTGATTTAGGTTTTATGTAATTAATTTTGTTATCTATTTTTTTGATGATTTTTACATCAGAAAATCGTTTATCAATGTCTTGTAAATTTGTTTCTAAACTAATTAAATTCTGCTCAATTAATTGGAAAATACATAGCGATGTAATAGGCTTCGTCATAGATGCAATTCTAACAATTGATAATTCATCAAAAGGAGTTTTATTTTTAGAGTTTTTAAAACCTAAATAGTTTTCATATAAATTCTGATCTTTATTTGTAATAATTACAGATAATGATGGAATTTTATATTTTTCAAAAATATTTTGAATTTTTTCACTTAGTATTTTTGAATTCATCTAATTTAATATCTACACAATCTAATAATTATATTCAAAATTTAAATTATTTAATTACAATTTTCTTATATTATTAATTATAATTATTAAACTAAGAAAACTAACTAGAGAAAAAATTATTGCATTTATTGTAATTACTTCAATACTTGTTTCTCCAGGGCTATCTGTAAGGACATATCTCCAAAAATTTAATGAAGCAAGAAGTTGTAATATAAAAATTGAAAAAATAAATGGTAACTGCTTTTCTATTCCTTTTAAAAAAATAATGATAAATCCAATAACAAATGTTAAAAAAATTATTCCTAATACTTCTGATAATCCAGCCACAGCGTGATTAAAAAAACCTAAATTATTTAAAGCAAATTCATCAGTAAAAATTAATAATTGAATAGAATAATAACTAAAAAATAATATGTTTACTAGAATAATGGAAATATCTATTATTTTCATCTTAAGTGTGTATCATATAATTATAAGAATTTATCAATATGGAAATAACACTATACTATTTTAAAATACCCTTTTGGAGGGCTGAGGTTGCACGTTTAGCCCTATTTATTGGTGATATTGCTTTCAAAGATTATCGCTTTGAAAGTCAAGATACGGAAGCACTAAAAAAAGATGGGAGACTTCCCAACGGACTAATAGCACCATTTAAGCAGTTACCAGTTTTAGATGTTGATGGTAAAATTTTTGCACAAACTGGAGCAATTGCAAGATTTTGTGGCAAGTTATCTGGTTTATATCCAAAAAATAATGAATTTGAAGCAGCACAGATTGATCAAATTATAGAAGCGGCGCAAGACATTAACTATCTTGTAACTCTATCTGGTAGAGATAAAGAAAAGGATCAATTAGCATTAGCGAGAAAAATATTAGCGACAAAACATTTACCAAAATGGTTTCAATTTCTTGAAAATTTACTTGCAGAAAATAAAGACTCTAATTTTTTTGTTGGTAACAAAATTTCTATTGCTGATTTAGCAATTTGGAGATTACTCGGATGGTTAAGTTCAGGACTTTTAGATGGTGTACCTACTAATATATTAGTGCCATACAAAAAATTAAATAAATTGAGAGAAGAAGTATATAAACATCCAAAAGTTAATGAATGGATGCTTAAAACATATGGAAAAAAAATTTAAAGTAATTCTTAAGTTTTTTTATAAGTTCCAGAAGCTTCCGCTGCTTTTTTTACGGTACTAACCATATCAAATTTTGTATCTAAAATGATTAATTCTTTTAACATTCCTGATTGTAAAGCTGTAACCTTCATAGCTAGCATTGATTCATAATCGCCTTCTGCTGTAGCAATCATGTCAAAGTCACCTCTTACAAATTCTAAACTATGTAATTTACATCCTGCTTTTTCAGCAGCGCTTCCAACAATTGCAGCTCTATCTTGATCTGGATTACTCATATAACCTTTAATGTATTCTGGACTTAATTTGCCAATTAAATAAAATTTATTCATATTACTCCTTTCTATTTGATGTTATTGATAACTAAAAATAATAAGTTAACTTTAAATAAAAAAATTAATAAATTATGACAGCTTTAAGTGTAAATGTGAATAAATTTGCTTTAGTGCGAAATGCAAGAGGTGCTGACTTACCAAATTTGATTGATATTAGTAACAAATGTTTAAACTTTGGCGCTGATGGAATTACAGTGCACCCTCGCCCAGATGAAAGACATGCAAAATTTTCTGACCTAAGGCCATTAAAAAATTTATTGGCAAAATTTGAAAATAAAGAGTTCAATATAGAAGGATATCCCTCAGATTTTTTTGTTAAAAAAGTAATTGAGGTTAAACCAGATCAAGTTACATTAGTGCCAGATCCACCTGGTGCATTAACATCTTCATTTGGTTGGAATTGTCATGAAAATAAAGAATTTCTTCGAGATACAGTTAGTGAATTTAAAAAAAATAAAATTCGTGTTTCAATTTTTATAAATCCATCGATTAAAACGCTAGAAAATTTAGAAGT
>CACESS010000002.1 GCA_902562275.1 uncultured Alphaproteobacteria bacterium | reverse complement strand
TATTGAGAGGTCTATCAATGTCATCAAGCTCTAAATTATCCCAACTAGATTTGGCATGACGTAATAAATAAACTTGTAGCATTCGAGTTTAATACTTTAGATGTATACATTTCTATGGCTATAATGAAAAACAAAAATCCCATAACGGTGATTGATCTAGGTTCTAATACATTTAGACTGGTTATATATGCGCAAGCTATTTATCCTTTTCCAATACTTTATCAAAAAAGAGAATTTTTAAAATTAGGTGAAAGTATTAATACAGGTAAACTCCCACCGATAAAAATAAAAGAAGCTATAAAATGCCTAGAAGAATATATTAAGATTGCAAAAGATTATGAGTCCTTAGATATTCATATTATTGCAACGGCTGCAATTCGTGAAACAACAAATGGAAAAGAAATTATTGAGCCTTTCAAGAAAAAAAAATCAGTAAGAGTAGAATTGCTCTCACCAAAAAATGAGGCTAAATGTGGATCCCTAGGTGTAATTAGTTCAATAAAAAATCCAATCGGTTTAGTTGCTGACTTGGGAGGTGGAAGTTTAGAACTTAGTTCTATAAAAAATAAGAACATACTTGAGACTAAAAGTTTAAAAATTGGCATCTTAAGAAGTGAATCTGATATGTACAAAACTACTAAAATTAAATTTGATAATTTTTTATTTTCGAAATTTAAAAACCAATCTCTTAAATTTTCTAAAAACATGGGAAATATTTATGTAATTGGAGGCATGTGGCGCAATCTTGCAAAACTACATTTACATCTAAATGGCATCAAGAAAAATAAACTACATGGCTACCTGATACCATTTTCAGAGTTAGAAATATTTTACCACAAATTATACTCTATGGAAAAAAAACAAATTAAAAAACTGAATGTTGTTCAACCCAATCGATTAGATAAATTAAAATTATCTACATATATTTTATTTAGCCTTGCCTCATTTTATAATATTAAAAGTATTATTTTTGTAAGATATGGAATCCGTGAAGGTTATTTATATGATATGTTGAATTAATTTTTAAAAAATAATCTAACAATAACTGTAGCAATAAGAGCCCCAATAATCTGAGCTAAAATAAAACCTATAACACTTGATGGACTTATTCCACTAAAACTATCTGTAAACATTCTTCCTATGGTTACTGCTGGATTTGCAAAACTTGTTGATGATGTAAACCAATATCCTGCAGTAATAAATAGAGCGACACCAATAGCTATTCTTTCCTTGTTTACCTCTTTTAATATAAAAATAGTTAATAATAATCCAACAGTTGCAATTATTTCTGAAAAGAATTTAAATACACCAACTCTTTCATTGAGTGACCATTCAATTATGGGATATTCAAAATACCAATTTGCAGTTAAACAACCAAATATACCAGCAATAATCTGAGTAACAATAAAAATTATTCCATAATTAATAGGAATATTTTTTTGAATAATATCACTTAATACAACAGCAGGATTAAAGTATGCCCCTGAGATATTAATAAACATAGAAATAATTACAAATAAAATGGCACCTGTTGCGATAGTGTTTCCTAGTAATATTATACCAAGGTCATTTGACATTAACTCTCCCATAATTCCACTACCCACAACTGTTAGTACAAGAAAATATGTCCCAATAAATTCTGCTAGTATTTTTTGTCTTAAAGAAAATGTCACTATAAAATTACCCTAAATAACTAAACGTTTACCATGTATTCTAAAAATTCTTTCACGCATTTATCCCAAGTTAATTTAAGTGTAAAATTTCTACAATCAACTCTTTTTACCTTGAGTGCTTTCTTAATTGACTGTAATAAGTCATTATCTAAAGTATTAATCTTCTCATCTGTTAATACATCTATAGGCCCAGTTACTGGATATGCAGCAACTGGTGTTCCACTAGCCAATGCTTCAAGTATTACATTTCCTAATGTGTCTGTTTTAGAAGGAAATACAAACACATCTGCGTTTGCATAATATTTCGCTAATTCTTCTCCAGTTTTTACACCGACAAAATTTATTTCAGGATACTTATTAATATATTTTTCTAATTCAGGACCATCCCCCACAACTATTTTATTATAATTTCCTTTAAGTTTTAAAAATTCTTCAATATTTTTTTCAATAGCAACTCTTCCAACATAAGTCAGCTGTGTATCCTTGCTGTTTATATCTCTTTTATTCGGATTAAATAATTCTGTATCAACACCTCTGTTCCAAACTACTAAATTTTTAAAATTATATTTTTTTAACTCATTTAGCATTGAAACTGATGGAACAAGAACTCTTTCAGAGTCACTATGTAGTTTTCTTAATATGGAATAAGTAAATCTCTTTGGGATAAAAGCTCTTTGTTTAATATAATCAGGAAAACGAGTGTGAAAGGAAGAAGTATATTGCAGTTTATTTTTAAGACAGTACTTACGACCAGCAAAACCTACTGGACCTTCAGTCATTATATGAACAATATCTGGATTAAATTCTTTAAAAAATTTTTCAGTAACTTTCTTAGTGTTGTAAGAAATCTTTATTTCTTTGTACTTAGGATAACTAAAATTATTAAACATCTGAGGATGTAATATTTTTATTTCAAAACCTTTTTTTTCTAGAATAGGTATAACGCTTTGAAATGTCGTAACTACGCCATTTACCTGAGGGACCCACGCATCACTAATTAATGCGATTTTTTTAGGCTGCATCCTCTTTTATTTTTCGTCTTTCTTCTAAAGAAATTAATTTTAAATTTTCTCTTTCTTCGGGCCAATTAAGAATTGATAAATTTCCAATTTCATCTTCAACAAGTGCTGTGCAACTTTCAATCCAGTCACCATCATTACAATAGAGAACACCATTTAATTCTTTTATTTCTGGTCTATGTATATGCCCACATACAACAACATCGGCATTTTCTCTTCTAGCTCTATCAGATACAGCAAACTCAAAATTACTAATAAAGTTGGTTGCATGCTTTGTTTTCTTTTTTAAATATTGAGACAGTGACCAGTAAGACAAGCCCATCTTTCGTCGAATAAAATTAAATACATTATTTAACTTTAGTAAATATTCATAAAGTGCTGATCCAACTTTGGCTAACCATCTCGCATTAATGATCACAGCATCAAATTCGTCTCCGTGTGTAATCAGTACTTTCCTTCCATCAGCTAATTGATGAGTATCTTCATTTTTGATAGAAATTTCTCCAAAAGAAAAATTTGTAAAATCTTTTAATACCTCATCATGATTTCCTGGAATAAGCACTACCCTAGTTCCGTTTTTCGCTTTCTTTAAAACTTTTTGAACAATGTCATTATGTTCTTGTGGCCAATACATTTTCTTACGCATGCGCCATCCATCAACAATGTCCCCTACTAAAAATAAATATTCCGAATCTGTTTCTTCTAAGAATTCTAAAAGCATCTTGCTTTTACAACCACTAGTTCCTAGATGGGTATCCGAAATCCAAATTGTGCGGTAAAATTTTTTATTACTTTTAAATTTCATTAATTAAAGATTTTTCTTATACATAAAAGTATCATTTTATAATACAATTTATTATTATATGTATGTATTGTATAAAAATAACAGTATGACGCAGAAAATTTGGTTTAAAAAAAAATCACCCCTTCACGGCTCTGGATTATTTGCAAAAACGAATATTAAAAAAGGCCAGAAAGTAATCCAATATATTGGTGATAAAGTTACTAAAAGAGAGGGTGACAAAAGAGCAGATAAACAAATCCGCAAAGCAAAAAAAGATAAAAATAACGGCATGGTCTATGTTTTTGAACTAAACAAGCGATATGACATCGACGGTGATGTCGATTATAATTTTGCAAAATTTATCAATCATTCATGTAATCCTAATTGTGAAGTAGACATCATAGATAATGAAATTTGGATTTCTTCCATTAAACGAATAAAAAAAGGAGATGAACTTTTCTATAACTATGGTTATCCTTTTGATACAGATTTTGTGGATCACATCTGTAAATGTGGTTCTAGAAATTGTGTAGGTTATATTTTAAGTGACAATGATTGGCCAAAATTAAAAAAATATGAAAAAAAAACTAAGACTAAGTCTAAGTAAGATACCTTCGATTATTATTGCAATTGATACAAAAAAGGAAATAATTTTTTACAATAATGCAGCTAAACAAAAATTTTTATTTATCAATGAAGGAAGAAATCTCAATAATATTATTAGATCAACAGAGTTAAATACATTTATTGATAAAGCCTTTAGGGAGAAAGAAGATTTTAAATTTGAATTCACCCCATCTAATTTTAGTGACATGTACTTTATTGCTGACTTAATATTTGTTGAGAAAGATTATAATGAATTATTAATATCATTAAATGATCAAAGTATTCTTAAAAACTACGAACAAATGCGAACAGATTTTGTGGCCAATGTGAGCCATGAATTGAGAACCCCTCTTTCCTCAATTTTAGGTTATGTTGAAACAATTAAAAATTCACTCAATGAAGATAAGAACAAAGACAAAACGGTTGGTAAATTTTTAGACACAATGGAAGATCAGGCATGGCGTATGACTAGACTAGTCGAAGATTTATTATTACTAAGTAAATATGAAACTGAAGATAAGCCGATAGAATTTCAAGAAGCGAATATAAGGCAATTAATTGATGGCGTAGTAGATAATTTACAAAACAAGTTAATGGCAAAAAAAATTGAAGTTCAAATCAAGGATGATTTTGATAAGTCTACAATATCAGCAAATAAAGATGCTCTAATTCAAGTTTTTTTAAACTTAACTGATAATGCAATAAAATATAGTAAAGAAAATTCTACTATTGGTATTGAGATTGAGGGAGTCATTGATGACAATACCGCCTTTTGCCAAATAAGTTTTATAGATAACGGAGAAGGTATATCGAAAGAGCATTTAACTAGACTTACTGAAAGATTTTATAGAGTAGATAAAAATAGATCTCGAAATCAAGGCGGTACTGGTTTGGGTTTATCTATTGTTAAACATATAACTAATAAGCATAATGGTAAATTATCAATAAAAAGCAAGGTGGATAAGGGTTCAACATTTACTATTTCTTTACCTGTAATTCAGCAAACTGTAATAAATCCTTAATATATAATCTTTAGTAATACCTTATTTTAAATGAGGCTAAATATGAAAAATATAATTAAATTAATTGCTGTCCTTGCTTTGTTTGGAACTACTTCAGTTTCAGCAAGAGACTATATTTCAATTGTAGGATCTTCTACAGTTTATCCTTTCGCTACTTTAGTTGCTGAAAAAATGGCATCAGAAGGAATGAAAGCACCTGTAATTGAATCAACTGGTTCTGGTGGAGGGCACAAATTATTTTGTGCAGGTGTTGGTGTTGAACACCCAGATATCACTAACTCTTCAAGAGCACAAAAAGATAGTGAATTCAACCTTTGCCAAGATGGTGGTGTAACCGATATCATCGAAGTTAGAGTTGGTAATGATGGTATAGCTTTTGCATACGCTGCAGATTATGAGTGGAAATATACCAACGGTGCTTCAATGAAAGGTGGCATTGATTTAAGTAAAGAAGAAATTTGGCAGGCAATGGCTAGAGATAATGCAGACGCTCCAACAACTTGGTATGAAATAGATAAAAGATTACCAAAAGTTGAAATTTCTATCATGGCACCTCCTCCAACTTCTGGAACAAGAGATGCATTTGACTCACTTGTAATGAAAGCGGGTTGTGTTAAAGATATGTTAGTTGCTGATGGTGATTGTACAGCATATCGTGAAGATGGCCACGTTATCGAAGGTGGTGAAAATGATGAACTTTATGTTGAGCATATAACCAAAGAACAAGGTGCATTTGGTATTTTTGGTTACAGTTTTGTATCTAATAACTCTGATAAAGTAAAAGCATCAATGATTAATGGTGTTGAAATCTCAATGGAAGGTATCCAAGATTATTCATATCCAATAGCAAGACCTTTATTCTTCTACATCAAAAAAGCACACATTGGCGTTATTCCTGGTTTAATGGATTATGTTAATGAGTTTGTAAGTGAAGAAGCAACAGAAGGTTACTTACTAGATGCTGGACTTGTTCAACTAAGTCCTGCGGATAGAGCAGCTGTTCTTGATGCTATTTCTAATCAAACAAATTATAAATAAAAAACTTTAATTTTTATAAAATGGGGGCATACAAGCCCCCTTTTTTTTAATAGTAAGTTATAAATGTTCTTTTGGTCTTTAGTTTTAATTGCAGTCGGAATTTTCTCATCCTTTATATACGGAAGATCAAGAATTAAATTAAACTCTAAAAAACAAGGTACGAAAAGCAAATCTCTTCCCAATTATTACGCACAATACGTTTTAATGTGGTGTTTGTTTCCTGCACTAATTGTTTATTTTTCATGGGCTATTTTTCAAGAACAGATTATTCAAAACATAGTTATTAGTAACTTTGAATTTATTGAGGGCGCAGCTTACAACGAAGGTTTATTGATAGCAGAGATTAGAAATGTTGCTAATAACCCTTCTTTTGCTGAGGGTAAATCTATAGAAATAATTAATGCTGCATCTCATTATTCTTCCTTAAGACAAATAAGTCAAATATCTTTTTATACCTCAATAATCATTATAATGTTACTTGGAGCCTTGTACGCTTCACAAAAATTAAAACCAGAATTTCATGCTCAACATACAATTGAAAGATATATACAATATATACTTATATTTTGTTCATCTGTTGCTATTTTTACTACAATAGGAATAGTTTTTTCACTAATATTTGAAAGCCTTCGCTTTTTTGCAGAAGTATCAATATTTGAATTTTTATTTAGTACTGAGTGGTATCCATTTATTCCAATTAGAGAAGGTCAAACAGCTGCAGAGGGATCCTTTGGTGCAGTACCAATATTTGCTGGGACATTTTTAGTAATGGTAGTAGCTATGTGTGTTGCGGCACCTCTTGGATTATTAACAGCAATTTACTTAGCAGAATACGCAAGTCAAAGAGTTAGAAAAATAGTTAAACCTCTTCTCGAAATTTTGGCAGGGATACCAACAATAGTCTATGGGTTCTTTGCTTTTGTTAGTGTTGCGCCTTTCGTAAAAGCATTTGGACAATCAATTGGAATTGATGCTTCACCAACAAGCGCCCTTGCTGCTGGTATGGTAATGGGGGTTATGATTATTCCTTTTATTTCTTCTTTATCTGATGATGTAATAAACTCTGTCCCGCAAAGTCTAAGGGAAGGATCATTTGGTATTGGCGCTAATAAAGCAGAAACTATTAAAAAAGTAATTTTACCAGCAGCTTTACCTGGAATTGTAGGAGCATTTTTGTTAGCAATATCCAGAGCGATAGGGGAGACTATGATTGTTGTAGTTGCAGCAGGTACAGCTCCCAATCTTACAGGTAATCCTTTTGAAAATGTAACAACAGTTACAGTTCAAATTGTTGTGGCCTTAATAGGTGATCAAGAATTTGATAACCCAAGAACATTATCAGCATTTGCTTTAGGATTAGTTTTATTTGTTATTACATTATTTCTTAACATAATAGCTCTACAAATAGTAAAGAGATACAGGGAGCGTTATGAATAATTCTGTTGCTAAAGAAAAAATTGTTTCTTTGAGAAAAAAGAGAAGTTTAGAAGATATGCGATTTAAGTATTATGGCTTTACAGCTATGTGTTTATCTTTAGTAGTTTTAGTTTTTCTTTTGTATACAATATTTTCTAAAGGATACACTGCTTTCCAAAAAACAATTGTTCTCCTAGAAGTTGATTATAATCAAGAGGTTTTAAAACTAACACCTGACTCTTCAGATGAAGAGATGGAAAAAGGAAAATTTTTTAGAGTTAAAAAACAGGCTATTGAAAATTTTTTCCCCGATCTCTCAAAATCAGATATTAAATTAGTAAAAAAATTATTTTCTATAAATGTAGATAACGAAATTAAAGACTACTTCTTAGATAATCCTGAAGTTATTAATACAAAGCAACAAATTTGGGTTACTGCCCATAGTGATGTGGATCAGCTATTAAAAGGTAATTCAAGAAGAGATGTGCCAGAAGATAGAAGAAAATTAAATGATATTCAATTAAGTTACGTAGATCAGTTAGTTGAAGAAAATAGAGTTAAACAAGTTTTTAATAATTTCTTTTTTACTAAAGCAGATTCAAGGCATCCTGAAATTGCTGGTGTAGCTGGTTCATTTATGGGATCATTATTTACTCTTTTTACTGTTTTTATTTTATCTTTTCCAATTGCTATAGGAGCGTCTGTTTATCTTGAGGAATTTGCTCCAAAAAATAGAATAACTGAATTAATAGAAGTAAATATTTCAAATCTTGCTGCAGTCCCATCAATAGTTTTTGGATTACTTGGGTTAGGTGTATTGCTTAATGTTTTTGGTCTTCCAAGGAGCACACCGTTAGTTGGAGGGTCCGTGTTAGCATTAATGACGTTACCAACTATTATTATTGCCTGCCGAGCTTCATTGAAAGCTGTTCCTCCTTCAATTAAAGAAGGAGCGCTTGCAGTTGGAGCAACAAAAACACAAGCGGTATTTCATCATGTCGTACCCCTTGCACTACCAGGGACTTTAACAGGGACTATTATTGGATTAGCACAAGCATTAGGTGAAACAGCACCACTTATAATGATTGGTATGATTGCATTTATTCCCAATATTCCAACTGGTTTAACAGAACCTTCAGCAGCACTTCCTGTTCAAATATATCTTTGGGTGGAAAGTGCAGAAAGAGGTTTTCAGGAAAAATCAGCTGCAGCCATAATGGTAATTTTAATATTTTTGTTTATGATGAACGCCATTGCAGTGTTCTTAAGAAATAGATTTGAAAGGAAGTGGTAAAATATGAGTAACTCTAAAATATTGGCAAATGGTGTAGATGTATATTATGGATCCAAACAAGCTCTTTTTGGAATCTCAATGGATATCAAGGAGAAAGAAGTTACGGCATTAATCGGTCCTTCAGGATGTGGTAAATCAACTTTCTTAAGATGTATAAACAGAATGAATGATTTAATCGAAATATGTAAAGTATCTGGATCAATTAAAGTTGATAATGAAGAGATTATAAGTTCCTCTACTGATGTGGTAAGCCTCAGATCTAAAATTGGAATGGTATTTCAAAAACCAAATCCTTTTCCTAAATCTATTTTTGATAATGTTGCCTATGGCCCAACTATACATGGCCTAGTTGAATCAAAAAATGACTTAGAAGAAATTGTACATTCATCATTAAAAAAGGCAGGTCTATTTAACGAAGTAAAAGATCGATTAAATGAACCTGGAACAAGCTTATCAGGGGGTCAACAACAAAGATTATGTATTGCAAGAGCGATTGCTGTAAATCCTGAAATAATTTTAATGGATGAACCATGTTCCGCTCTTGATCCTATAGCAACTGCCATAATTGAAGAATTGATTGATGAATTGAGACTAAACTATACAATTGTTATAGTGACACATTCTATGCAGCAAGCAGCAAGGGTATCGCAAAAAACTAGTTTTTTTCATCTAGGAGAATTAATTGAAACAGGTGATACAAAAAAAATATTTACTAATCCTGATAATTCAAAAACACAAGATTACATAACAGGGAGGTTTGGTTAATGGAACAAGACAAACATATTGTCAAATCATATGATGAGGAGATCAAAGACATAAATAGTAAAATTTTAGAGATGGGAACTTTAGTTGAAAATCAATTAAAAGACTCACTTAATGCCTTAAAAAACAAAGATACCGAGCTGGCAGAAAAAGTAATTTTAAATGATGATTTAATTGATGATGCTTATAACAAACTTGATCAAAGCTTAGTTGAAATTTTAGGAAAGCGCCAACCAATGGCAACAGATTTGCGAACAATTTTCTCTGCTATCAAAATGAATAAAGATTTAGAGAGATTGGGAGACCACGCAACAAATATAGCAAAAAGAGCAGCTTTAACTGAATTAGTTTTACCTGAGAAACCTACAAGAGATATTGTTAGAATGGGTGAACTTGTTCATAAAATGATAGATCATGTAATTAAGGCATTTTTAAATTTTTCCGATACTGAGGCTAAAAAAGTATGGTTAGCTGATAGACAAATAGATGAAGAATATCTTGGTATTCTAAGACAATTATTAACATACATGATGGAAGATCCAAAGAGAATAGCTTCATGCACAAATCTTTTATATATGGTTAAAGATCTAGAAAGAATTGGTGATTATGTTCAAAATATAGCGGAAGATATCTATTATGCTGTATCAGGCGAACCATTAATTGATACAAATCCTGACCCAACTTGGGAAGCAATCTTACCAATAAAAAAATAAATTGTAATATAATTGACACAAAAATTTAATAGAAGAGTTTCATGAAACTTAAAATGCTTATTGTCGAAGATGAAGAAGCATTATTAGAACTTCTAAAATTTAATTTTAACAAAGAAGGATACAAAATAGATACTGCAACGGACGGTGAAACTGCTCTAGAAAAAATATTATATAAACCACCTGACATAATTATTCTTGATTGGATGTTACCAGAGTTATCAGGAATTGAACTCTGTCGAAGAATTAGAAAACATAAAGAACATAAAAATATTCCTATCATAATGTTAACAGCAAAAGGTGAAGAAGAAGATAAACTTCGCGGCTTAGAAACTGGTGCAGATGATTACATTACAAAACCTTTTTCAATTAACGAATTAGTGGCAAGAGTAAAAGCTGTTCTTCGACGAATTAGACCAATGTTTGTAGATGAAGTTTTAACTTATAAAGGAATAGTAATTGACCTTGTATCTCACTCAGCATCACGAGATGGAGAAACTCTTCATCTTGGTCCAACAGAATTTAATTTATTAGCATTCTTCATGGAAAATATTGGTCGTGTCTTTAGCCGCGAACAACTACTTAATCATGTTTGGAAAAACGAGGCCCATGTAGAACCTCGAACAGTTGATGTTCATATAAGAAGACTGCGAAAGGCTATTAATAATGACGTAAAAGAAGATTTTATAAGAACCGTGAGATCAGCAGGATATTGTTTTGGCTCGTAATTAAGCCATAAATTTCACTTATACAAATCACTTACCAAACTATAAAACCACCATATGAAGAGTCTTTTTAGATCATTCTTTACTGTCAGCTTTTATACATTTTTAAGTCGAGTATTAGGTTTTATTCGTGACATATTAATAGCAAGATATCTTGGATCGACAGTAATTGCTGACGCATTCTTTGTAGCATTTCGTATTCCTAATTTTTTTCGCCGTGTCCTAGCAGAAGGAGCATACAGTGCTGCATTAATCCCTGTTTTTTCAGGTGTTGTTCTCAATCCAAAAGATGAACGCGAGGCTTCTGATTTTGTTGAAAACACGACCTCAATTTTACTATTTGCTACGGTCATTCTAACGATCCTTTTTTTTTTTGGGATGCCTTATATCATTCAAGTTTTAGCACCTGGTTTTACTGATAACAAAGAAGCCTATGAACTTGCTGTCCATTTTGGAAAAATAATTTTTCCCTATATCATTTTTATTTCTTTAGCTGCTCACTTTGCCTCAATTAATAATGTTCATGAACGTTTCGCCGCTGGTGCATTTGCTCCTGCGATTTTGAATATAAGTTTTATTCTGTCGTTATTCTTTTTAACACCTTTTGTAACTACTGCAGGTCACGCATTATCGTATGGTGTATTGATCGGTGGTATATTACAATTTCTATATTTATACAGAGCAGTTTTAATTTTTTATCGACCACTTATTATCCTTCCAGTTTTAAATAAAAAGTTAAAAAAGTTTTTCAAATTATTTTTACCCGGTGTTGTTGGCTCAGGTGTTATTCAATTAAATATTGTCATTGGAACTATCATTGCTTCTTTTTTACCTGTTGGTGCTATCAGTCATATTTATTATGCAGATCGTCTTAATCAATTACCACTTGCGATATTTGGAATAGCACTTGGTATTGTTCTTTTACCAAGTTTATCAAAAGCAATTAAACAATCAGATAAAGAAACAACTAATAATATTCAAAATAGATCTATTGAATTTTCGTTATTAATTTCTTTACCATCAGCTATAGGATTATTTATTTTAGCTGAACCCATTATTCATATTTTATTTGAACGAGGTGCATTTGTAGCAGAAGATACTCTTTATACTGCTAAAGTGCTAAGTTATTTTGCCTTAGGCCTACCTGCTTACATTATAATTAAAGTTTTAGTTTCCTGTTTCTTTGCAAGAGAAGATACCAAAACACCTCTCTATATATCTATTGTCAGTGTGATTACTAATGTTGTGTTATCGCTACTTCTAATTGGATCAATGAGAGAAATGGGGATTGCACTTGCCACAGCTATTAGCGCATGGATAAATGCTTTGTTACTCTATGTCTTTTTATATACGAGAAACCTTATCCAATTTGATGATATTTTAGTTAAGAATTCATTCAAAATATTTATCAATTCCACCGTATTATTTGTAGCAATATATGTATTAAACGGAGCCCTCTTTAATAATATTATTGAGAATTCAGTATTGGTGAACTCAGGGCTTTTACTTCTAATGATCTTTTTAGCTATAATTATTTATTTTGCCTTAGTAATTGTGTTAAAAGTCTTAACCATTAATCAGTTAAGAGAATATTTAAAAAAATAAAATGGATAAGCCAACTAAAAGAATTTTATCAGGAGTACAGCCTTCAGGTGATCTTCATTTAGGAAATTATCTTGGTGCGATAAAAAATTTCGTTACGCTTCAAAAAGAATATGAATGTTTTTTTTGTGTTGTTGATTTGCATGCCATTACCGTTTGGCAAGATCCAAAAGTTTTAGCAAATAAAACTAGAGAAGTAACAGCTGCCTTTATTGCCTCTGGTATTGACCCAAAGAAAAATAATATTTTTGTACAATCACAAGTTCCCCAACATGCTCAGCTTGGTTGGCTATTTAACTGTGTTGCAAGAATGGGCTGGTTAAACCGTATGACACAATTCAAAGATAAGGCAGGAAAGAATAGTGAAAATGTTTCAGTTGGTCTTTTTTCCTATCCAACTTTAATGGCAGCAGATATTTTAATTTATTTGGCTACTCATGTACCAGTTGGTGATGATCAAAAACAACATTTGGAATTAACAAGAGATATCGCCCAAAAATTTAATAATGATTTTAAGACAGATTTTTTTCCTATTCCTGAACCGTTAATTTTAGGGGAGGCAACTAGAGTAATGAGTCTTCGTGATGGGTCAAAAAAAATGAGTAAGTCTGATCCTTCTGATTATTCGAGGATAATGTTAACTGATACAGCAGAAAATATTGTTCAAAAAATTAGAAAAGCAAAAACAGATCCAGAACCACTACCTGAAAATAAAACTGATTTAGAAAAAAGACCTGAAGCTGAAAACTTGATTTCCATATTTGCTTCTTTGAAAGATACCTCAGTTGAAACTGTCATTGATGAATATTCTGGAAAAGAATTCTCTATTTTTAAGAGGGATTTAGCTGATTTGTCTGTCTCAAAATTGGAGCCAATTACAAGTGAAATGAATAAACTTATGAATGATATTTCGTATATCGATTCTGTTTTAATTACCGGAAAAGATAATGCAATTTCAGTTGCAGAACCTGTTTTACAAAAAACTAAAGAAATTATTGGTTTTTTGACATAAAAAAAACCCCCAAATTTAATATTTTTTTTTATAAAATTCATACTAAAGACATATTAATGACTATATATACGCTATATGTTTATACAAACTGAACAAACTCCAAACCCGCAAACCTTAAAGTTCCTTCCGGGTAAAGTCGTGATGGAAGAAGGAACAGCTTTTTTTCAGAATGTTGAAGAAGGATCAAATTCTCCGTTTGCTAAACGTTTGTTTGAATTAGATGGTGTGGAAGGTGTATTTTTTGGTAGTGATTTTATTACCATAACAAAAAATCAATCTTTAGATTGGCAAGTTATGAAGCCATTAATTCTAGGATCTATTATGGATCACTATAACTCTGGCGATGTAACAATCAATAGTCCAAAAAAGAATGATGATACTTCGTTAAAGGTTGATGAAAATGATACAGATATTGTTAAACAGATTAAAGAACTACTTGATACAAGGGTCAGACCAGCTGTAGCAATGGACGGTGGCGATATTGTTTATGACAGTTTTAAGGATGGAGTCGTCTATCTGCATATGCAAGGAGCATGCTCAGGATGCCCTAGTTCTACAGCTACACTTAAAATGGGAATAGAAAATATGCTCAAGCATTATGTTCCTGAGGTACAAGAAGTTAGACCAATTGATGCATAAACTTTTTTTATATCCAGTCTTCATCATTGGGCTTGCAGCTGCAATTCCAACCAATGCCTTTGAGGAAAAACCATCAACACTAGACGTTAAATATAAATTAAATGCAGAATTAGATGAACTTGTTTTAAATTATTGTAAGACTTATGACTCATATACGATCAACAAACTTTACTCAGAAAAAGATATCTTAAAAAATGATATTCTAAATAAACTAAAGAAAAAAAAACTTTTAATTAATATTAAAACTAAACCACTAAATCCAAAGTCATATTCCAGTATTGAAAATAATGAACAAGTTAATTTAGTTACAAATTTATCTGAAACAGACTTTCAGCATTTAAATGAACAAAAACAACAATTTGTTAAAACAGTTTTACCCTTAATTATAAATGAAAACCAAAAAATCTTATCAAATAGAAAAGATCTAATGGTTTTACGTTCTAAGCTTTCTGAAAACAATTCACTTAATAATTATGAACTAAATAAATTAAGAAAAATTTCTAAAAAATATAAAATAAAATTCGATAATGAGCACAAAATGGAAATTATTGATAGACTTCTTTTAAGAGTCGAAATGATTCCAAATTCTATTGTTTTAGCTCAAGCTGCAATTGAAAGTGGTTGGGGATCATCTAGATTTGCGCAGGAATATAATGCATTATTTGGTGAATACACGTATGATAATACTAAAGGCGTTGTTCCACTGGAAAGAGAAAACGGTGATACTCATTTAATTAAAGCATTTAATTCATATAATAATAGCGTCGTCTCATATTTTAATAATATCAATTCTCATTACGCATATGAAGATTTTCGTGAAATCAGAAATATAATGAGAGAAAGAAATAATTTCTCAAATGTTAACTTGCTTGTTGAAAGATTAAGTACTTATGCAGAAGATAAAAATTATATTAGAACAATTAAACAAGTAATTAAAACTAATAACTTTAATATTTTTGATCAAAAAATTATTTCTTATTAATTAATCAAAAATAAAATTGGTGACCAAACCATCTCCAATTTCCCTCACTATCTTTGACAGTACAATTCATTCTTGATCTCCCAGGTGATAATTCTCTTGAAAGTCTTATTTCAACCCTTTCATTAAATTTATAAATTTCTCTATCCACCTGACCTTTACTATCAAATATAAAACAATCTAGAGATTGAACTTTCTTTTCATCAAGAAGAGAAAAGCCGATGAATGGTGGGTTTTGTTTAATAGTTGGACTTTGAGGTATAAAATCATAAACCCCCAATCCTTTTGATGAAGCAGCAAATTTTACTCTATCTATTTCACCATATCTTTCATTTAATGAAAATCTTGGGAGATAATACATGTTAGAAGTTTCATTAATTATTCCTGAATGCTGACCAAACGCAACTTTAAATTTAAATTCTTTAACTAATTCAATTATTTTATCTGTTGTCTCCCCATAAGGAAAGGCAAACAGAGTTGGTATTTCACCGAGTTCTTTTAGAAAAATTTTATTAGATGTTTCTATTTCTTTTCTTACTTCATCTATGCCAATGTCTGGCATATGTGCATGTGTGTGAGAGTGTGCACCAATTACTACACCTTCTTCTTTAAGTTTCCTTATTTGATCCCAGTTAATATATTTTTTATTATTTGAAATTGTCCCCGTTGTTACAAATAAGGTAACAGGAATATTATTTTCTTTAAATAAAGGCCACCCAACCTCTAAAAAAGACTTATCAGCATCATCTACACTTATGCCAATAGTATTTGCTGGAAGATCACCATCATTAATAATTGTATCAACAATAAAATCTAATGATTTAATTGTATATTTTTCTTTAGTTAACTCTTCAATATGACTATTAAGTTGTTCAATAGTTACACTTGTTGAGGGATATTTAGATACTCCAAATTTATGATACATAAATACAGTTGCTGAGTTTTTTACTTCATTAGCAAAAGCTCCACTTACTAATAAAAAAATCAAAGAAATACTTTTTAAAAATAGCAATAGAATGTAGTTATGTAATTTCATATGTTGTTATATCTAGATATTGTATCATCAATACCAGAGTTTTGTGTAATTGATGACAACAAAATTATATTACAACAGAAAATTACTCAATCTGAAACAGATAAGTTGAGTGATAATATAATACAATCCTATATAGAAATAGATAAAACATTAAATTTAACTAAAAATTTAAAAAAAATTTCTACAACAATTGGTCCTGGGTCTTATACAAGTTTAAGGGTAGGTTCTGCATTTATATCTGGTCTTATGATTTCTCGTAATATTCCTTATTACCCACTAACTATAGAGGATATCTTAAACTTTAACGCAATAAAACATTCCAAAAAAAAATTGGGAGTTTTTATAACCTCTTCTAATAATCAGAAATTTTTCTGTTATAAAACTAAAGATAACAATATGGAATACTATAAAATTGAAAATAATAAATATTCAATTCCAAAAAACATCGATTTGATTCTTTTTAATAAAAGTAAAATTAATGAAAACAATAAATTAGAACAAATGAAGTTTTCTTTTTTTGAAGAATTTTACAACAATTACAATAATTTTACCTTTAAAAAAAATATTATTATTGAACCAATATATATATCAAATAATCAATTACTAAATTGAATAGAATTAGCTTAATAAATAAAGAACACTTATTATCAATAATCAATTTTATAAATGATAATAGCGATGAATTTAATTATTTTAAAAACATAGGATGGAATATAAAAAATATTGAAAGTCATTTTAGCAAAAATAATAATTACTCTCTTGGATATTTTGAGGATAATAATCTTGTAGGAGTCTTAATTGGTGATACAATTAAAAATGATAAAGAATATGATTTAGAATTGCATATTTTATTTGTGTCAAAACATCAAAGAAGAAAAAAAATTGCAACAAAATTATTAAATTATATTGAAACAAATAATCTTAATTTTTCAAAGATTTTCATTGAAGTCGCTGAAGATAATGTAGAAGCAATAAATTTTTATCAAAAAAACAACTTTGTCTTTTTAAATTTTAGACATAACTATTATATGTATAATGACAAAAATATTCATGCTAAATGCTTCATAAAAAATATTAATAATGAGTGATAAATATATTTATATAAAATCTTATGGCTGTCAGATGAATGTATATGATAGTAATCGTATTAAAGATTTATTTTCAAATAAGGGATATAAAATAACAAAAGATATTTCTAAAGCAGATTTAACTGTTTTGAATACTTGTCATATTAGAGAAAAGGCAGTTGAAAAAGTTTATTCTGATATTGGCAGAGTAAAAAAAATTAAAGACAAAAAACAAAACATGAAATTAGTAGTTGCCGGTTGTGTAGCTCAAGCTGAAGGTCTTGAAATAAAAAAAAGATCTCCTTCAGTCGATTATGTCGTTGGACCTCAATCTTATCACAAATTACCTGATATGATTGATAACGTCGATGAAATAGAAAATAGTGAGTTTTTACAAAATGAAAAATTTAAAAACTTAATTTTCAATTCTTCTAATTTATCTTCTGAATTTTTATCTATTCAAGAAGGGTGTGATAAGTTTTGTTCTTTTTGTGTAGTGCCATATACAAGAGGACCTGAATTTTCTAGACCAGTTGATGATATAGTAGAAGAAACAAAAAAATATGTATCAAATGATATTAAAGAAATAATTTTGCTAGGTCAAAATGTTAATGCTTACCACGGTGTAGCATCAGATGGCAAATCAAAAGATCTAGCTTACTTAATTAATAAAATCAGTGAAATTGAAGAAATAAAAAGGATTAGATATCTGACATCCCACCCTATCGATATGAAAGATTCTCTTATAAATGCCCATGCTGATAATTCAAAACTTATGCCTTTTCTTCATCTACCCATTCAATCTGGCTCAGATAAAATTTTAAAAAAAATGAATAGAAAACATTCAGTTGATGATTATTTAAGAATAGTTGAAAAAATAAGAAATGTTCGCCCTGATATTGCTCTTTCATCAGACTTTATTGTGGGTTTCCCGGAAGAAACAGATAATGATTTTGAAGATACAATGAAATTTATTGAAAAAGTAAATTTTGTTATTGCTTATTCATTTATTTATAGTCCAAGACCAGGAACACCTGCTCAAAACAAAGATAATATTAGTTTGTTAGATAAAAAAGCACGGTTAAGCGCTTTGCAATCTTTACTTACACAACAACAAATAAATTTTAATAAATCATTTGTTAATAAAGGGATGGAAGTATTATTTGAAAAGGTAGGCAGGCATAAAGATCAATTTATAGGTCGTACAATCTACAATCAAAGTACATTTATTAACTCTAAAAAAGATCTCTTAAATCAGATTATGAATGTGAAAATTACAAACTCAACTAACTTTGCACTTGAATGTCAGATATAGTAAATAAAAACGAAAATTTAGAATTAGAATTAGAAGATAATACAATTTTAAGTAACTTATTTGGTATCAATGATAGAAACTTATCTCTTATAGAACAAATTAATCAAGTTAAAATCCAATACCGTGGAAACAAAATTAAAATATCAGGTAATAAAAAATCAATTTTTGAAACTAAGAAAACTATTCTTAATTTATTTAAAGAAGCACAAAATGGTGCTGAAATAGATGAGGATAGCATTAGAGATAATAAAAGTTTAATATCTATGAATATTAAGTCAGAAAAACAGATGGATTTATTTATTCAAACTAAAAAAAGAAAAATTATACCAAGAACTGAAATACAAAATAAATATCTTCAATTACTAAATACCAAAAATATTACATTTGCTATAGGTCCTGCTGGGACAGGAAAGACTTATCTTGCAGTTGCTAAAGCAGTTTCAGCCCTTCAAGATGGCAAAGTAAATAAAATTATTTTATCCAGACCAGCTGTTGAAGCCGGAGAAAAATTAGGTTTTCTTCCTGGAGATCTTAAAGAAAAAGTAGATCCTTTTTTGAGACCAATTTACGATGCTTTATATTCAATGTTACCTTATGAACAGGTTGAAAAAAAATTACTTAACAACACAATAGAAATAGCACCAATTGCTTTTATGAGAGGAAGAACTCTTGAAGATTGTTTTATAATTTTAGATGAAGCTCAAAATACAACAAAAACACAAATGAAAATGTTTTTAACTAGATTAGGTAAAAATAGTCAAATGGTGGTTGTAGGAGATATTACACAAATCGATCTTGTAAGTGAAAAAGATTCCGGGCTTAAGGATGCATTAAAAAAATTAAATAAAGTTAATGATATAGGTTTTATTGAATTATCAGAAAAGGATGTCGTTAGACATGATTTAGTCAAAAAAATTATTAATGCATATGAAAAACATAAAAGTTGATTTTTTTTCTGAATCAAAAAAATGGCCAAGGCGAATACCTAAAATTAAGACTATTACAAAAAAGACTATAAATAGAATGAACTCTTATTTTAAAAGAGATCATAAATTTGAACTAAATATAATTTTAACAGATAAATCTAAAATGATTAAACTTAATAAAACCTATAAAAATAAACAAACAGATACTGATGTTCTTACTTTTATTACAAAGAACTCAAATAAAAATGTTGGAAAAATTTTATATTGTGATATTTTTTTCTCAATTGATACTATTGAAAAATATATACGTTGGAATAAAATTAGCATATATGATCATTTTAACCATCTATTAATCCATAGTTTATTGCATATTAACGGATATAATCATAAAAAAAATTTAGAATTTAAAAAAATGAAAAGAGAGGAGATAAAAATTTTAGGATTATTTGGAATTAACAATCCTTACACAATTTAATGAACACAAATAACGCTGATAAATCATCAAGCTGGAAAAATTGGATAATTAAAAAATTACTATCCAATGATTCAACAAAAGAAGACATTTTAAATTTTATAGCTAATGATGAAGATAATAAAAATATTGTCGATCTAAATGATAATAATGAGAAAAATTTAATTAAAAACATCTTAAATTTGAATGAAAAAAGTGTTGAAGATTTAATGATACCTAGAAGTGAAATAGTAGCCTTAGACCATCATAAATCTTACAACGAAATTTTAGAAGTTATTAAAGAAGAGGGACATTCTAGAATTCCAGTATTTAAAAAAAATATTGATAATGTTATTGGTTTTTTTCACATAAAAGATTTTATAAAATCTTCACGGGATACATTTCAGATGAGTGAAATAATAAGAGATGTATTATATGTTGCTCCCAAATCTCCGATTTTAGATTTACTAAAAACCATGAGATCATCTAGGATTCATATAGGGCTAGTTGTTGATGGAGTTGGAGGTGTTGATGGATTGGTAACGATAGAAGACTTAGTTGAAGAAATTGTTGGTGAGATTGAAGATGAACATGACGCAGAAGATGATGAAGAATTAGTTTATAAAAAATCAGATAATTCAATAACTGTGGATGCTAGTTATAGAGTGGAAGATTTGGAAGAATTTTTTTCAATTAATATTCCAAGAAATGAAGATGATGAAACTTCTTCTGTAGGCGGTCTTGTATATGAAAAAATAAATAGGATACCAAAAAATAATGAAGTAATTGTTTTTAATGATGAACTTAGGATCAAGATTGTTAAATCAAACAATAGAAAAATTGAAATTGTTCAAGTAAATAAAAATAATTGAGTATTTTAATTTATTTTATCTTAGGACTTTTAACTTCACTTTTATTTCCACCATATTTTTTTTTACCATTAGGTTTTATCATTTTTCCATTCCTTTGTTTTTTATTAGAATCAAATAAAGAAAATTATAGTGATAAAAACATTTTTAATAAATTCTCAATATTTGGGTTTGGTTTTTTTATTAGTTATTTATTTTGGATTAAAAATCCTTTTTTTGTTTTTGAAGAAACTAAAAATTTTTTTCTGGTTTTTTTACTACTGATAATATTCTTATCTGTAATTTTAGGTTTAATCTTTACAATAATTTTTAAATTAGGAAAAAAAATTCCAATAATCATTCTTATCCCACTTATGTTTACATCTAGTGAATATATAATATCCATATTTTTTTACGGATTCCCTTGGTTCACATTTTCGTTATTACTTTCTAGTAATGAATATTTACTATTTTCACTAAAATCATTTGGAACATTATTTTCAAGTTATTTAATTATCCAGATATTTTGCATACCTTTTATTTTTTTAACTAAAGAAAACTTTAAACAAGAATTGAAATATCTAGCACTGTTTATTTCTCTGCCAATTATTAGTTTATTAATTGCAAATTTTAATCTAGAAAAAAATAATTCTAAAATTAAAACAATTAATATGGAAATTTTCCAATTAAATTTTAAAAATAATGACCAATTTTTGACACCTGAAAAAAAACTTCAAAGAATAATTAAACATATAGATGAAAGTACCGCAGAATTGCTTATCTTTGGTGAAAATAATTTTCCTTATCTTTTAGATGATCTTCAACTTAAAATCATAAAAGATTCTTTAAAAGAAAATCAAAAATTAATTATTGGAGCTACAAGATATGAAAATAATAAATATTATAATAGTTTAGTAAATATTAATTCAATAAATATTACTTATTTTGATAAAAAAATACTTGTTCCCTTTGGGGAGTTTCTACCGTTAAGAGATTCACTAACCTTTTTAGAGAGTATTGCGGGTCAAAATGATTATTCAAAAGGAAAAATTGAAAGATTAATTAATCTATCTGCTAATATAAGTTTTATTCCTGTAATTTGTTATGAAATTACTTTTTATTGGAAGCTTTTAAATAAATTGAATAACAAAGGTAATTTTATTGTAAATATTACGAATGATTTTTGGTTTGGTGATTATATCGGTCCTTATCAACATTTCTATCTTACTAAAACCAGAGCTGCAGAGTTTAATAAGCCAATTATTCGTGTTTCTAATAATGGAATATCTGCAGTGATAGATAATAATGGTGCTGTACTAAATAAAACTGAATTAAACAAAACTCAAAATTTTAAACACAAATTATTATTCAAAGAAAATAATAATTTTGTAAATTTTCATTTAATATTTAAAATTTATCTCTTTATTATTTTTACACTATCTCATTTCTATTATTTAAGAAAAAATGATTAGTAACAATTATAGTAATCGCTTATTTGGGAGAACAAGAGGAAAAAGCAAGAAAAAAATTGATTTAAAAAAATATCATCAAAAAGTTGCAAAATATCAGTTTCAAAATTGTGATGAAAAAATAAATTATATTTTAGATATTGGAACTGGCTATGGTGAAACTAGTATATTCCTTGCAAATCAATTTTTAGATAAAGTTATAATATCTTGTGAAAAATATATTGATGGAAATATAATTTTACTAAAAAATATCGAAAAAAACAAAATAAAAAATATTCGTTTATATAACGGAAACGCATATGATGTTTTAGATAAAATAAATAGAGAATGTTTTGACCTTGTATGGATATTCTTCCCTGATCCATGGCCAAAAAATAGACACGCAAAGCGTAGATTGGTAACTAGTGATTTTTTAATAAAAATTCATAAAAGTTTAAGAATGAATAGTGAAATATATATAGCTACAGATTCTACAATTTATGTAAGGTTTATATTAGATTCAATTTATAAATGTAAAGATCATTTTCTCTGGTTAAACCAATCAGAAATGAACTTAGTTATAAAAGATTATTTCGATATCGAGACAAAATATTATAAAAAAGCAATTAATTCTCAAAGAATTCCTTCTTTATTCATTTTGAGAAAATTATAAGCTTGAAATTCTGTAAAATATTAATATACGCAATATTATTAAGGTGGGTTTTCCCACCTTTTTTTTATAAATATGGCTAAAAAAAAATATAATGTAATTAGAGAAGAGATGCTTCAAGTTGCATCTAATGTAGCGCAAGAAAAGAATATTGATCAAGATTCCGTTTTTTCAGCAATGGAACAAGCATTAGAAAAAGCTGCAAGAGTAAAATATGGTCAAGATATTGATATAAGAATATCTATTGATAGAAGTACAGGGGATATTAAACTTAATTCTTATTTGGAAGTTGTGGAAAATATTGAAGAAGAATTTCAATCTAGGCAAATTCTTTTAGAAGATGCAAAAAAAACTAATCCAGATATTGGTTTAGGAGAGTTCATTACTAAAGAGCTTCCACCTATTGAATTAGGGAGAGTTGCAGCACAAAATGCGAAAGGAGTAATAATTCAAAAAGTAAGAGAAGCTGATAAATCTAACCAATATGAAGAATATAAAGATAAGGTTGGGGAAATAGCAGTTGGTATAGTTAAAAGAATTGAATTTGGAAATTTAATAATAGATTTGGGTAAGAGTGAAGCCATAATTAAAAGAGAAGAACTTATTCTAAGAGAATCATTTAAGAATGGAGATAGAGTTAGAGCTTATATTTATGAAGTAAAGAATGATGTAAAAGGGTACCAAGTTTTTTTATCAAGAACACATCCTCAATTTTTATCAAAATTATTTTTTCAAGAAGTGCCAGAAATATACGAGGGAGTGATTACCGTTAAAAGTGTTGCAAGAGATCCTGGTTCAAGAGCTAAGATTAGTGTTTTTACAGAAGACTCTACTATAGATCCAGTAGGAGCTTGTGTTGGTATGAGAGGTTCAAGAGTACAAGCTGTTGTAAACGAATTGCAAGGAGAGAAAATAGATATTGTTACATGGTCTGATAATCAAGCTACTTTTTTAGCCAATGCCCTTGCCCCTGCAGAAGTTAGTAAGATTTTCTTATATGAAGAAAAAAATAAAGTTGAAGTAGTAATACCTGATGATCAATTAAGTTTAGCAATTGGAAGAAAAGGTCAAAATGTAAAATTAGCTTCTAACTTAACAAGTTTAGAAATAGATATTTTAACTGAAGATGAAGAATCTGAAAGAAGACAACAAGAATTTAAAGAAAAAAGTATTTTATTAGCTGAAACACTCGATGTTGAAGACGTTATTGCTCAACTACTTGTTACTGATGGTTATACAACTGTTGAGTCTATAGCTACTGAAACTTTAGATAATTTAGAAAAAATAGAAGGTTTTGATACAACTTTAGCTCAGGAAATAATCGATAGATCCACAAACTTTGTGAAGGAAAAAGCAGAGTCGGACAAAAAACTTATAGATGAAAATATTAGTGATGAAAAATTAAAGAACTTGAAGGGTATGAACAACAGTATTTTAGCAAAACTAGCAAAATCAAATATTCTCAATGTTAATGATTTTGCTGATTTAGCTACATTCGAACTTATAGATAAAGATGAAGGTATCTTAAAAGAACTAGATCTTGATGAAGAAGTTGCTAACAATATGATAATGGAAGCAAGAAGTTTCTGGTCTGAAGAACAAAATAAGGATTAAAATTGGATAAAGATAAAGGTAATAAAAAAAAGCCATTAAAACTATCTTCATCAGGAAGACTACAAATAAGAAAAAATCTTGGTCCAGCAGGTGATAAAGCAAGAACTAGTGGTAGCAAAAAAACAATACAAATTGTTTTTAAAAATAAAAATAATCAACAGAAAAGTTCATCTACAACCCAATCTAATTTCAGAGGATCATCTAGTCTAAGAACACCTAGGCCAGGAATTAATTCATCACCACAACTAAACTTTTCTTCTCCAAACAAAACTAGAAACTTTGATAATAAAAATAAAAAAACTGTAGATAAAAAAACACAACAAAAAAAATCAACTCTTAGACCACTTGAAGATGATTTTAGTAAATCTGATGCTAAAAAAATACTAGAACAAGAAGAACAAGAATTTGATAAATTCCCCAGTTTAGCTAAAATAAAAAGAGCGAGAGAAAAAGAAAGACTAAAATCGGCAACTGACGAAGATGATGCTAAAATCTCTAGAGAAGTTTCTATTTCTGATTTTATTACTGTTCGAGATTTAGCCAACAGAATGGCTGAGAAAACAGCAGACGTAGTTAAAGTCCTAATGAAAATGGGTGTCATGGCAAATGCTACTCAATCATTGGAGTCCGATACAGCTCAACTAGTTGCAGAAGAATTGGGCCACAAAGTAACAGTAGTTAAAGATGATGATGTTTTAAATGACATTAAAGATTTTGAAGATCCAGATGGAAGTCTTATTAAAAGAGCTCCTGTAGTAACGATCATGGGCCATGTTGATCATGGCAAAACCTCTTTACTTGATGCATTTAGAAAAAGCAATGTAGTGTCTGGTGAGGCAGGAGGTATTACACAGCATATTGGTGCTTATCAAACAAACAATAATAATAAAAAAATTACATTTATTGATACTCCTGGTCATGCTGCCTTCTCAAATATGAGAGCTAGAGGTTCTAAAACAACTGATATAATTATACTTGTTGTGGCTGCAGATGATGGAATTAAACCTCAGACAGTTGAATCAATTGCCCACGCAAAAACTGCAGAGGTTCCAATAATAGTTGCTATTAATAAAATTGATCTCCCTGGAGCCGATCCCGATAAAGTTAGAAATGAACTACTTAGTCATGAAGTAATTGTTGAAAAACTAAGCGGCGAAGTTTTAGATATAGAAGTATCGGCGACTAAAGGAACAAATTTAGATAAATTAGAAGAAGCTATTCATTTACAAGCAGACCTTCTTAATCTCAAAGCTAATCCTGATAGAAAAGCTAGAGGATCTGTAATTGAATCTAAACTTGAAAAGGGTAGAGGTTCAGTTGCAACAGTTTTAGTGCAAAAAGGAACATTAAAAGTAAGTGATATATTTGTATCTGGTTCTGAGTGGGGTAAGGTCAAAGCTTTAATTGATGATAAGGGTAAAAATATAAAACAAGCTGAACCATCTGTTCCAGTTGAAGTTTTAGGATTTGACTCCAACCCTTTAGCTGGTGATGATTTTATTGTGGTTGAAAGTGAGGGTATTGCTCGAAAAATTGCAGAATTTAGAGCAAGTAAACTTCAAATTCAAAAAAATACGGTTGCAAAATCTAATGTTGAAGAAATGTTTGCTCAAATTAACAAAGGTGAAGCAACAAGTCTTCCAGTAGTAATTAAAACAGATGTACAAGGCTCAGCAGAAGCTATTGAAAATTCAATAACTAAACTCTCAACCGATGAAGTTAAGGTCAATGTTATTTATAAAGGTGTTGGTGCAATTACTGAAAGTGATGTTACGTTAGCTGGTTCAGGAAAAGGTTTTATTGTTGGTTTTAATGTTAGAGCACTACCTCATGCAAGAGATATAGCAAAAAGAGATGGCGTAGATATAAAATATTATTCAATTATTTATGAACTTATTGATGATGTAAAAAATCTTTTAACTGGCTTACTGAAACCTGATATTTCAGAAAATATTACAGGTAATGTTGAAATTAGAGAGGTATTTAATATTTCCAAAGTAGGAAATATTGCAGGGTGTATGGTTAAGGATGGTCTTATTTCAAGAAAATCACAGATTAGAATTCTAAGAGACAATATTGTAATTCATAAAGGGCAAATTAGTAGTCTAAAAAGATTTAAAGAAGAAGTATCTGAAGTTAAGTCAGGTTTTGAGTGTGGTGTAATGTTAGATAATTATAGTGACATTAAAGTCGGTGATATTATAGAAACATTTGAAGAAGTTTCTACAAGTAGAAAATTATAATGTTTTTTTACAATGGATACAAAGAGGCAAATTAGATTTGGTGAACTTATCAGATCATTACTGAGTGATTGTTTACTAAAAGAAGATTTTTTTGACGAGAACATTAATTCTTCATCAATTACAATATCATTTGTTAGAATGTCTAAGGATTTAAAAATTGCAAACGTCTACTTTATGCCTCTTGGCGGTAATGACAAAATCCAAATTTTAGAAGTTTTGAAAGATAGGAAATATATATTTCAAAAATTTCTATCAAAAGCAAAAATCAATTCAAAATTTACACCAAAACTCTCTTTTTATTTAGATGATACATTTGATGAAGCAGAAAAAATTGCAAACCTTCTATTAAATAAAAATGTCCTCAGAGATATTAAGTAATGATTTCAAAACAAGGTTGGATAAATTTATATAAACCCAAAAATATCACATCTTTTAAAGCTATTAATTCTATTAAAAAGAAATTTTCAATTAAGAAAATTGGTCATGCAGGCACTTTAGATCCTATGGCTGAAGGTATTTTGCCTATTGCTATAGGAAAAGCAACAAAGCTAATTCCATATATCAATAATAAAAAAAAAGAATATGAGTTCACTATAACTTGGGGGAGCCAAACAACAACAGATGACTCACAAGGCAAAATTATATTTGAGTCAAATTATCTTCCCACAAAAACAGAAATAGAAAAAAAAATTAATAGTTACTTAGGTTATATTAATCAGATACCACCAAAAGTTTCTGCAGTAAAAATCAATGGTCAAAGAGCTTATAAATTATTTAGAGAAAACGAAAAATTTACGATTGAGCCAAAAAAAGTTTTTATTGAAAAATTAAGTATCACTGAGCATAATAAACACAAAACATCATTTAAAATTTTGTGCGGAAAAGGTTTTTACGTTAGAAGTTTTGCTCGTGATTTTGCAATAGATCTAAAAACATATGGTCATATTTCTTCATTAAAAAGGTCAAAAGTAGGTAAATTTACTGAAAAAACATCGATTTTACTGGACGATCTTATTAAAATAGGACAAAGGCACAAAGAAATTAATTGTATATCTCCATCAATTTCTATGCTGGACGACATCTTGGCTTATGAAATTGAAGAACAACTGGATATTGATAATTTATCTTTTGGGAGATCAATTAAGGTTGATGAAAAAAAAATTATTAATTCTTCATCAATCAACTTAGATAAAAAAAATATTTTTTTATTTAAAAATGGAGACATAGTCTCAATAGGCAAATTAGATGGTAATTTGTTTAAACCAAATAAAATATTAATATAGGAGAACAGATGTCGATAACTAAACAGAATAAAAAAAATCTCATTAATGAATTTTCTAAAAATGATAAAGATACTGGATCAGCAGGTGTTCAGATAGCAGTTTTAACAGAAAGAATAAAAAATTTAACTGAACATTTTAAATCACATAACAAAGATAATCATTCCAAAAGAGGTTTGGTTGCTTTGGTTAATAAAAGAAAAAAATTATTAAATTACTTATCTAAAAAAAATAAATCTGAATACTCAGAGTTAACAAAAAAGTTAAATATTAGAGGATAATAAAAGAGGAAGAATAGAAATTATGTTTGATGTAAAAAATGTAGAAATTGAATGGGCAGGTAGAAAACTTAAACTAGAAACTGGAAAAATAGCAAGACAAGCTGATGCAACGGTATTAGTCACTTATGGTGGAACTATAGTTATGGCAAACGTAGTGGCAGCAAAAGAAGCAAAACCTGATATTGATTTTTTTCCATTAACAGTAAACTATCAGGAAAAATATTACTCAGTAGGTAAAATTCCAGGTGGTTTTTTTAAAAGAGAAGCTAGACCTACTGAAAAAGAAACTTTAGTCTCTCGTCTAATTGATAGACCTGTTAGACCATTATTTCACAAAGATTTCAAAAATGAAACTCAAGTTACATGTACAGTTTTATCACATGATCAAGAAAATGACTCAGATGTAGTAGCGCTAGTTGCTGCAAGTGCAGCATTGACATTATCTGGATTACCATTTTTAGGGCCATTAGGAGCTATAAAAATTGGTTTTATTGATGATGAGTTTGTTGTTAACCCAACAAAAAGTCAATTAGTTAATACAAAACTAGAGTTAGTGTTAGCAGGAACAAAAGAGGGTGTCTTAATGATTGAGTCTGAAGCACATGAGCTCTCAGAAAAACAGATGTTAGATGCCGTTGTTCTTGGGCAAGATAGTTACAAAGCAGTAATTGATGCAATTATAGCTCTAGCAAAAAAAGCAGCAAAAGAACCATGGGAATTAAAAGAAAAAGAAGATGAGATTAAAAATTTACCAACAAATATTAGTAGTGAATTTGGTAATGATTTTATAGAAGCATATAAAATAATAGAAAAACAAAAGAGATCAGATCAATTATCTTCTATTAGAAATTCAATTTCTAAAAAATATGCATCTGAAACACTATCAGCAGTAATAATAGCTGATGCTATTAAAAACGTAGAGAAAGATATTGTTAGAGGTGAACTAATCAATACTGGCAAAAGAATTGATGGAAGGGATACAAAAACTGTTCGACCAATTGTTTGTGAAACAAGTATTCTAGAACGCACACATGGATCAGCATTATTCACCAGAGGAGAAACACAAGCAATTGTTGTATCAACTTTAGGCACTGGTCAAGATGAGCAAAGAATTGATGCTATTGATGGAGAATATACTGAAAATTTTATGCTTCATTATAATTTTCCACCATACTCAGTTGGAGAAGTCGGTAGAGTTGGTTCAACTAGCAGAAGAGAAATTGGTCATGGGAAACTAGCATGGAGAGCAATACATCCAATGTTGCCTTCAAACGAAAAATTCCCATACACTTATAGAGTTGTCTCTGAGATTACAGAATCAAACGGATCTAGCTCAATGGCAACTGTGTGTGGCACATCTATGTCTTTAATGGATGCAGGTGTACCACTAGAAAGACCAATAGCTGGAATTGCGATGGGGCTAATTAAAGAAGATGATAAGTATGTAATTTTGTCAGATATATTAGGAGATGAAGATCATTTGGGAGATATGGATTTTAAAGTAGCCGGAACTTCAGAAGGTATCACATCTCTTCAAATGGATATTAAGATAACAAGCATAACGCCTGAAATAATGGAAGAAGCTTTAGCTCAAGCTAAAGATGGACGTTTCCATATATTAGGGGAAATGGCTAAGGCAATTGATAAACCAAAAAAATCAATTTCACAATACGCACCAACAATAACTAATCTTCAAATAAACAAGGATAAAATTAGAGAAGTTATTGGCAAAGGAGGAGCAGTTATTAGAGAAATATCTGAAACAACTGGAGCTAAAATTGAAATTAATGATGAAGGTTTAGTGAGTATTGCAGCTGTAGATCAAAAATCTGGAAATGATGCATTAGAATGGATCAAAGGTATTGTTGAAGAGCCAGAGATTGGAAAAATTTATGATGGTAAAGTTATAAAGATAATGGACTTCGGAGCTTTTGTTAATTTCATGGGGTCTACAGATGGGCTTGTTCATATTAGTCAATTAAAAAATGAAAGAGTAGAGAAAGTTGAAGACGTTATTAGTGAAGGAGATATCGTTAAAGTGAAAGTATTGGATATCGACTCAAGAGGAAAAATAAAACTTTCTATGAAAGCAGTTGACGCAGAAGAAAACACTTAAATTACCTAAATTAATTGGACACAGAGGTGTAAAAGATCTGTGTCCAGAAAACACTTTAGAATCTATCTTAAAGGCATTCGATTTAGGTTTAAGTTTTGTAGAAATAGATGTTAAGATTTCTAAAGACAGAGTTCCAATTTTATTACATGATGACACACTTGATAGAACTACTAATGGAAGTGGGCTTGCAATTGACTATGATTATGCGAACATAAAAAAACTCGATGCGGGAAAATTTTTTTATAAAGAAAATACAAATATTTTTGTTCCAAAGTTAGAAGATGTTCTAAGTCTCTGTACTAATAATAACATTAATTTAAACATTGAATTAAAACCCAACAAAAATTTTGAAAAAGAAAATGTTTTTCAAATATATAAAATTATAAAAAATATTAATCAAATAGATATTTTTTTCTCCTCTTTTGATATGATTTCTATTTTAGAAATTTCAAAACTTTACCCTCAATCTATACGTAGTTTTTTATTAGATGACTTTAAAGAATATAATATTGATGACTTGATTAACATATCAATTAATCATGATTTAAAAATTTGTGGATTAAATATAGAGATTGTTACAGCTGATATTATAAATAAAATTAAAGAATCCAATATTGCAATAACTGTTTATTCAGGCAAAAATATAAATTTATCTAGCGCTAATGATATTTTCTCCTTAGGTGTTGATAGTATTTTTATTGATAATCCTTTAGATTTATTGGGAAAATTTTAGAATTTATTGGGCATTCCAATAATATGGTAACCACAGTCAACATAATGTACTTCACCAGTAACTGCAGAAGATAAATCACTAACAAAGTATAAAGCAGATTTACCAATTTCATCTAGTTTTGCATTTCGTTTCAATGCTGAATGTTCTTCTGTAAATTTAAACACCTCCCTAGCATTATTTATTGCTGCACCAGCAATTGTTCTCATAGGACCTGCTGAGATTGCATTAACACGAATATTTTTTGTGCCTAAATCCACACTCAAGTATTTTACACTTGTTTCTAAAGCGGCTTTTGCAATTCCCATTAAATTGTAATTTGGTATTACTTTATTTGAACCGTAAAAAGTAAGGGTGACAACACTTCCTCCATCATTCATTATAGGTTCAAAATTTCTTGCAAGACTGGTTAAAGAAAAACATGATATTTCTAAACAATTAATAAAATTATCCTTAGTAGTATTAAGATATCTACCATTTAACTCTGACTTATCTGCAAATGCAACAGCATGAATTATAAAATCAATTGTGCCCCATTCTTTTTTTATAATTTCTACAGATTTGTTTATTGAGTCATCATTATTAAAATCACATTCTATTAATATTTTTGAATTAATTTCTTCAGAAAGTGGTTTCACCCTCTTCAATAATATTTCATTTTGGTAACCAATGGCTATTTCAGCACCATTTTCAGCTAGTTGTTTTGCTATTCCCCATGCAATTGAGTGATTATTTGCAATCCCAAATACTAGACCTTTTTTATTTTTAAGCATGATATTTTGAAAATACTAATGTTGCATTTGTACCACCAAATCCAAAACTATTCGACATAACATGCTTAATTTCAACCTCATTTTCCGTTTTTAAAAGAATATTACAATCTTTTGCACTTTCATCGAGATTTTCAATATTAGCAGAACCACTAATAAAATTATTTTTCATCATTAATAAACTATAAATTGCTTCATGCACACCAGTTGCCCCTAAAGAATGACCAGTCAAAGATTTTGTTGAGCTCATTTTAGGAATATTTGAACCAAAAACATTTTTGATTGCTTCCAATTCTTTTACATCTCCTATTGGAGTACTTGTTCCATGTGTATTTATATAATCAATTTTACCATCAACATTTTTTAATGCTTGCTTCATGCATCTTTCTGCTCCTTCTCCAGAAGGCTGTACCATATCGTATCCATCTGAGGTTGCTCCATATCCTGTTATTTCACCATATATTTTAGCACCTCTAGCTTTTGCATGCTCTAATTCTTCAAGTACTAAAGTTCCACCACCTCCAGCTATTACAAATCCATCTCTATCTGCATCATATGCCCTTGAAGATTTGTTTGGAGTAGAATTATATTTTGATGACAAAGCACCCATTGCATCAAATAAAATTGATAACGTCCAATGGAGCTCTTCGCCTCCTCCAGCAAAAACAATGTTTTGTTTTCCTATCTGAATTAGTTCGTACGCATTACCAATGCAATGTGAACTTGTAGAACATGCTGAAGTAATCGAATAGTTAACTCCTTTTATTTTAAAAGGTGTCGCAAGAGTTGCAGAATTTGTACTAGACATTGCTCTTGGCACCATAAATGGTCCAATTTTTTTTGAACCTGAATTTTTTCCAATTTCAGAAGACTTAAATAAATTTTGTGTAGATGGACCACCTGAACCAACAATTATACCAGTCATTTCATTTGAAATATCACTATCCTCCAGCCCTGAGTCGTCAATAGCATCTTTCATCGCAATATAGTTGTAGGCAGCTCCATCACCCATAAACCTTAGTAATCTTCTATCAATTTCGTTACTGATATCTATATTTGGTTTACCGTGTACAAGACTTCTAAAAGAAAACTCCTCATACTCTCCTGCACTTGTTATCCCAGATTTTAAATTTTTAAGACTGTCTATAACATCCAATTGATTATTACCAATACATGATACAATACCTAAACCTGTTACTACTACTCTATTCATTACTTATTTCTCAGGTGAAAATAAACCGACTTTCATATCTTTAGCTTCATAAATTGTTTCACCATCAGCTTTTAAAATACCATCTCCAACTCCTAAAATCAATTTTCTTAGTATAAGTCTTTTAAGAGATATATGATAAGTTACTTTTTTGACTTTTTGTAATACCTGACCAGTAAACTTAACTTCACCAACTCCTAAAGCTCTACCCTTTCCAGGTTGACCAAGCCATCCTAAATAAAAACCTAGTAGTTGCCACATAGCATCCAAACCTAAACAACCTGGCATTACCGGATCATCTTTAAAATGACATTCAAAAAACCATAAGTCTTCTTTAATATCTAATTCCGCAATAACCTCGCCTTTAGCGAATATTCCTCCATTCTCATTTATTGAGGTAATTCTGTCAAACATTAACATAGGAGGCATTGGAAGTTGAGCATTCCCTTTCCCAAAAAGAACACCTTTTGCACAATCAATTAATTGATCGTAGGTAAATGAATTTTGTTTCATAATTTAAATTAAACTTTTTTAATGTATTAATCAATTAACTTAAACTGATTTTAAATAACAAGCATGTTTACTTTTAATAACAATATTATCAACGCTTAATTTTATTCCATCAGAAATTGTCATTATTTTAGTTTCATCTTTTAAATTTAAATAGAAATTAATTATTTTTTGAGCAGCAATCAAACCTGCTAACCCTGCAGAAATGCCTGAAATACCTACTACATCACATCTGGGAAGATCAACATCATCTTTGTTAGGAAATATACAATTTAAACATAGATGATTATTTTTATTTGAATTATTGAAAAGAATTATTTGTAAATCGTGTCTTAATGCAGATGAATATAAAAAATTGATTGAGTTTTTAAGACAATATTCATTTAATAATTTAGAACTTACCCAATCATCAGTTGCATCAACAATTATAGAACATTCTTTTAAAGAATTTAAATTTAAAGAATTAATATTTTCATCAATAGTATGAATTTTACATTCAGTATTGATTAATTGTAATCTATTTTTAGCTACATTAACCTTTTTTTTTCCAATATCATTTAAATTAAACAAAATTTGTCTATTAAGATTACTTTTTTCAACAATGTCTCCATCTACTATTAACAATTCTTTTATTCCAGAGTTGACTAAATATTGACTTAAAGGACATCCTATACCTCCCATACCCACAATACCAATTTTTATATTTGATAATTTTTTTAGGTTTTCTTCGGAAAATTCTTTTAAAATAAATAATCTACTGAAAATTTTATATTCTTCTTCAGTGTAGTTATTCATAACTCTATATAGAATTATAAATTTGTTTTATAATTTGTTTTGCACAATTTACCTTTGTCATTTTCTTAAATTTTTTTATCTTATTTTTTGTAATTATTGATATCCGATTATAATCTGAACCAAAAACTTTATTTTTACTATCGATTTTATTGTAAACTATCATATCACATTTTTTATCAACTAATTTTTTTTTGGCATTATCAATGCTCCCCGTTTCTGCAGCAAAACCAACTAAAAATTTAGGCCTTAGAGTTTTGTTTTTTCCTATTTTTTCTAAAATATCAATATTTTTATAAAGACTAATATTTAATTTTCCATTTTTTTTAATTTTGGATTTATTCATATTTTTATTTTTGAAATCAGATACTGCAGCAGTAAAAATTCCTATATCAATTTTAGAAATTTTTCTAATTTTTTGATACATTTCGTCTGCTGATTTTATTTGAATAAATTTTAAATTTGGTGGAGGATCTAAATTTGTTGGTCCAGATATCAAGGTTACATCCGCTCCATACAAAACTAATTGTGATGCAATTTCATAGCCTTGTTTCCCAGAAGATTGATTTGAAATAAACCTAACTGGATCAATCATTTCTATTGTTGGCCCTGCAGTTACTAGGCATTTTTTATTTTTTAACAAATTAACATTTTCTAGTCTGTTTAAAATTCTATTTACTATATTTTTTGAGTTATCAATTCTGCCTAAACCAAATTCTCCACACTTTAGATTTCCAACTGTAGGGCCAATAAATTCATGACCAATATCTTTTAATAATCTCACATTTTTTTTATTAATTTTATTTTGCCACATAAAGCTATTCATTGCGGGGACAAATAAAATTTTTTTATTTGAAGCAAGTAACGTATTAGAAGCTAAATTATCCCCATACCCATTAGCAAACTTTGCAATAGAATTGGCTGTAGCTGGACATACAACTATTAAATCATTATCTCTTGATAAATTAATATGTAGCATCTTATTTTTTTTCTCATCTTCATCTGTAAACATTCTATTTTTAGTCAATTTTTTTATATCTGATATTTTTACATATTTCTTTGCCTCGTTAGTTAGAATACAGCTAATCTTAACTTCATTAATATTTAGCAAAGTAATAATCTCTTTACATTTGGATGCAGCAATAGAGCCAGTTATTATTAATAAAATTTTATTCATTACAGTTTATAGCCAGTATGTATTGCTACAATTCCATTAAATAGATTAATCGTTTCGACTTTAGTAAATCCGCAATCTCGTAAATTTTTGCTAAGTTCTTCTTGTGATGGAAACAAATCAATACTTTCACTTAAATATTTATAAGCATTTTTATCTTTAGCAACTATTTCTCCTAACAGAGGTAAAATCTTTGATTTGTAAATTTTATATGAATTTGATACCAAAGATGACTTAGGTGTACTAAATTCTAGACAACAATATTTACCACCAGGTTTAAGAACTCTGTAAGCCTCTTTTATAGAGAATAAATACTCTGTCACATTTCTTAAGCAGAAAGAAATAATATATTTATCAAAAAAATTATTTTCAAAATTTAACTTTTCTGCATTACCAATAAAATATTTTATATTTTTTTCTTTTCTTAATCTTTTTTTTCCTTCTAATAACATTTCTTCATTTAGATCTAAAAGATAAAGACTGGTTGATAAATTTTTTTTTAAAATTTCGCTGGCAATATCACCAGAACCAGAACCAACATCCAAGATAATTTCATTTTCGTTAAGATTCACAATCTCTACAAATCTTTTTTTCCATAAACGATGCATACCTAAACTCATTAAATCATTCATAATATCGTAGCTTGGAGCTACGCTTGAAAATACATTCTGAACAAGTTTAGTCTTTTGTTTTGAATTTACTTTTGTATAACCAAAATTATAATCTTTATTCATTATGCCAGAATTACCTGAAGTTGAAACTACAGTTAAAGGACTTAGTGTAATATTGAATCAAAAAATATCTAATATTAAAATACATACTTCAAAACTTCGTTTTAAAATTCCAAATAATATAACTAATATACTACGTTACTCCAAGATATCCAACCTAAGACGTATAGCAAAGTTCATAATCATAGATTTAGATACAGATTATTCTCTAGTAATACATCTAGGAATGTCAGGAAGATTAAAAACTGTTAATAAAAGCTACAAACGAATAAAACATGATCATTTTGTACTGTACTTTTTAAGTAAAAGGATACTTGTTTATCATGATCCAAGGAAATTTGGATTTATAGACATCGTACTAACAAAAGATCTTCAAAAACAAAAGTATATATTTAGTTTAGGTTTAGATGCACTGAGTCCAGATCTAACCGCCCATATGTTATTTAAAAAAATTTCAAAATCTGAGGTTCCAATAAAGCAGATTTTACTTAATCAAAAATTAATTGCTGGTATAGGTAATATATATGCATCGGAAATTCTATTTGATTCTAAAATTTCACCACTTGCATTGGGTAAAGATTTAGAAATTAGTCTCATTGTGAAACTAATTAAGTCCACTAGAAAAATTCTAAAGAAGGCAATTAAATATGGGGGCTCGAGTATAAGAGATTATAGGTCTACAGATGGTACATTAGGAAATTTTCAGTCTAATTTTAAAGTTTATAATAAAGAAGGAAAAAAAATAGGGGGTGACGAGGTCAAAAAGATTGTTCAGTATGGAAGATCTACATTTTATTGTCCAAAACTTCAAAATAATAAGTAATTCTTTTATAAATATTAATTGACTTAATTTATTTTGAATTTATAGCACCTTTATGGCAAACCATGCTTCTGCAAAAAAAAGATCAAGACAGAACAAAACTAGAAATACTGTTAATTCTCAATACCTATCTAAATTTAGAAAAGCTCTAAATAAATTCAAATCTTCAGTGGAAGCAAAAAACGAGGCACAAATTCAAAAATCCTTTAGTAATGTCAATTCAGTAATGTCCAGAGCTTCAAAAAGAGGTATATTTAAAAAAGAATACATATCCAGAAAGTTATCCTCTTTATCAAAACAAATTTCAAAAAAATAATTTTTTTTTATTTTTTTCACTTTTCTTCTTGCTAAAAATACTTAAAGGGTGTTGATTAAGTAAATTAATTTGGTGATTTAATTTTACGACTTTAGATTTTTTGCGTAAAAATTAATAAGATATAAAATCGTTGTGTTGGGGGAAAATGGATAATACATCTGCTATATTTGATGAAAGTAAATGGTTATCCTTTAAAAAAAATCTTAAAAAAAATGTTGGTGACTCTGCCTTTAATAACTGGTTAAAGCATTTAAATTTTGTTTCTTTAGAGGAGAATACAATTACTTTCTCTGTTCCAACAAAATTTTTAAGAGATTGGATAGTAAATAATTATTCAGATAAAATAAAATCAGAAGCAAAAAATTATATTGAAAAAGTTGATACAATTAAATTTGTAGTTAAGCCTTCAGGTGGCAGAATAGTTCCAGGTACTACAAGAACTATTAAAAGCAATGACAATCATTGGAAATCTACTATGGATCTTAGATCTAACCAATCTTCAACATATCCTAATGAATTCGGAGCACCTCTAGATCCAAGATTCACGTTTGAAAATTTTGTTGTTGGAAAACCGAATGAACTTGCTTTTGCAGCCTCTCAAAGGGTATCAGAAGCAAATAAAATTACTTTCAATCCTCTTTTTTTATGTGGAGGTGTTGGTTTAGGAAAAACACATCTAATGCACGCTATAGGCTGGAAGATAAAACAACAACAACCAGAAAGAAAAGTAATTTATCTCTCAGCTGAAAAATTTATGTATCAATTTGTTAGAGCATTAAGATATAAAGATACTTCAGCGTTTAAAGAACAATTTAGATCAATAGATGTTCTAATGATTGATGATGTTCAATTTATAAGTGGGAAAGATAATACTCAAGAAGAGTTTTTTCATACTTTTAATGCTCTAATAGAACAAAATAAGCAAATAGTTATTTCTGCTGATAAAACACCAACCGATCTAGATGGTGTACAAGAAAGATTAAAATCACGACTTGGTTGTGGTTTAGTCGCAGATATTCATCCTACAACATACGAATTAAGATTGGGCATATTGATTGAAAAAGCTCATAAAAGGGGAGTGGAAATTCCACCTAAGGTTTTGGAGTTTCTTTCACATAGAATTATCTCAAATGTAAGAGAAATGGAGGGAGCACTAAACAGATTAGTTGCACACGCAACACTTGTCGGAACTCCAATTACAGTTGAAACAGCACAACTTGTCCTTCAAGATTTATTAAAATCTTCAAATAAAAAAATTACTATTGAAGAAATTCAAAAGAAAGTTGCGGAACATTTTAATATTAGAATAACCGATATGCACTCCCCAAGAAGATCTCGATCTGTAGCAAGACCTCGACAAATAGCAATGTATTTAGCTAAATCTATTACATCAAGATCTTTACCTGAAATAGGAAGAAAATTTGGCGGAAGAGATCATACGACCGTTATGCATGCTGTTAAAAAAATTGAGGAACTTAAACTATCTGATGTAAACTTTAATGAAGATTTGGAATTGCTAAAAAGACTTATAGATTCTTAATTCTTTTTATCATATGTTTAAGTATGAAATTTAAAATATCTCGTTCTGTTCTTTTTAAAACACTTTCACACCTTCAAGGAATAGTTGATAAGAAAAATTCTCTTCCAATTTTAGCAAATATCTTAATTGAAGCAAAAAATAATCAACTAATTCTATCTTCTACTGATATGGATATTTCAATAATTGAAAAAATTAATTGTACTGTCTCTGAAGATGGAGCAACTACTATTAATTCTCAAATATTATATGATATTGTGAGGAAAATTGACGACAATGCAGTGATAGAAATAATATCAAATAATGGTAAATTGCTAACATTAAGAGCTGATGGTTCAAGATTCTCTTTAGCTTCTCTACCTAAGGAAGATTATCCAATTATAGAACAAGAAAATACTGGAATAAATATAAAACTGAACTCACAAATTTTATTTAAATTAATAGATAAAACTAAGTTTGCTATATCAAACGAGGAAACAAGATATTTTTTAAACGGTTTGTATTTTAGTGTTGGTAATGAAGAAAATCAAAGTATTGTTACTTTGGTGGGTACTGATGGACATAGATTAGCTAAGTTTAGCCATTATATTGATGACAATGTTGATCAAATATCTGGAGTTATAATTCCAAAGAAAACCATTTATGAATTATCTAAACTATTATCAGAAGTTAATAAAGATATTGAAATATCAGTAAGCACTAGTAAAATAATTTTTTTTATAGATGAAATTATATTTATTTCTAAATTGATTGATGGGAGTTTTCCTGATTATAAAAGAGTAATACCAAAGTACAATACTAATGTTTTAAAAATAAGTAGAGAAAAATTGTTATCTGCGGTCGATAGAGTAAGTACAATTGCAAATGAAAAATCACCAGTCGTTAAATTTAAATTGCTTGAAAATATCTTGAACCTTAATACTATAAACAATGAAAGTAGTACTGCCTCTGAGGACTTAAAAATTAATTATATTGGAGATGAGATTGAAATAGGTTTTAATTCAAAATATATTATGGATATCGTAAATAATTTAGAAGATAGTGAGATAACTATAAATCTAAAAGATAATACATCACCTATAACAGCTCAAGAAAATTCAAATACCAATCTGGTTTATGTTTTAATGCCAATGAGAGTTTAAATTTGGCAAAAATAAAGAATATCCATTTTAACAATTTTAGAAATTTTACTAACTACAAACTCTCATTTGAAGAAAAGCTTAACATATTTTTTGGTAAAAATGGTTGTGGCAAAACCAATATTTTAGAAGGCATTTCTTTAAACAGTAAAGGAAGAGGAATAAGAAACTCTAATATTTCTAATTTAATAAAAAAAAAAGAAAATAATTTTCTAATTAAAAATAATTTAGAAATTAAAAATAATTCTTTTGATATTGAAATATTTTCAGAAAATAAGAATGATAAATTAAAAAAAATAATTAGAGTAAATGAAGACTCGTCAAAGGAATCAATTGATATTTTAAATAAATTTATATCATATCTTATATTTGTACCAGAGATGGAAAGATTATTTCAAGCTTCACCATCATACAGAAGAAATTTTATTGATAGACTAATTTTTTCTAGCAAAAACAATTATAATAGTTTGATTAATAAATATAAAAAATTTCTACTTGAAAGAATTAAAATACTTCAAAAAAATGTTATTGATGATCATTGGTTGAATAAAATTGAAAGAGATATATCTTCTTTAGGATTAGAGATATATCAATTAAGACATTCACAAATAAACTTTATTAATAATAATTTAAATATTTTAAAAAAAGATCATGATTTTCAATTTAATCTTAAACTTCAAATCAAAGATCAATTTTTTAATGAAAATTTATCTTTTGAAGAATATCTATCATATTTGATCAAATCACGTAACCATGATAGCCAATTTGGGGGGACTAAAATTGGTCCTCACAGATCCGATATTATTGCAATAATTAATAATGATTTTGAAGCTTCATTGTTATCTACAGGACAACAAAAAACAATTGTACTTATGATACTATTGGCTCAATGTAATTATTTAGTATGTTATAAAAATATAAATCCAATTTTACTTCTAGATGAGATTGGATCTCATTTAGATTCAAATAATCGTCAAATACTATTAGATATGATTAATAGATTTGAAATACAATTTTTTCTTACTGGAACTGACAAAGATTTATTTTCTTTTGTATCAACAAATGCACAATTTTATAATATAACAGAAGCATGAATTCTGAATATTCTTCTGATTCCATTAAAGTTCTAAAAGGTCTTGAAGCCGTAAGAAAAAGACCAGGGATGTATATTGGAGATACTGATGATGGATCAGGTCTCCATCAAATGATTTATGAAGTATTAGATAATTCTATTGATGAAGCTTTGGCCGGTTATTGTGATAAAATAGAAGTAATTTTAAATGCTGATGGGACAGCAACTATTACTGATAATGGTAGAGGAATACCAGTAGGCCTACACAAAACTGAAAAAATACCTGCAGCTCAACTAATAATGACAGAATTACACGCAGGTGGTAAATTTGATCAAAACAGCTACAAAGTATCAGGAGGTTTACATGGTGTTGGTGTTTCGGTTGTTAACGCTTTATCTGAGAATTTAATTTTAGAAATTAATAGAGATGGCAAAATATATAATATTGAATTTGAGAATGGTTTAGTTACTAAAGAATTAAGTACAATTGGAAACTCTGAAACAATTAACAACAAACTATTTACAGGAACTAAAATTACATTTCTCCCTACCAATAAAATTTTTAAAGATATAAATTTTAATTTTAAATCTATAGAAAAAAGATTAAGAGAATTAGCATTCTTAAATACTGGTATCAGCATTTATTTAACTGATAAGAGACAATCTGAAGAGAAAAATATACATTTTAAATATGATGGTGGTATTAAGGAGTATGTAAAATACTTAAATGAGGGTAAAAACCTTATTAACTCTGAACCAATTTTTTTCTATGCTGAAAAAAACAACATTTCTATTGAATGTTCACTACAATGGACTGATAGCTATCATGAAAATACAATTTGTTTTACTAATAATATCATTCAAAGAGATGGAGGCACTCATCTAGCTGGATTTAGAGGAGCTCTTACAAGGTCAATTGTAAATTACGTAAATACAAATACAAAAAATTCTAATAATATTACAGGTGAAGACGCTAGAGAGGGATTAACATGTATAATATCAGTTAAATTACCAGATCCTAAATTTTCAAGTCAAACAAAAGACAAGCTTGTGTCTTCTGAAGTTCGACCAGTTATAGAGTCAACAAGTTTGAATAAATTAGAACAATGGATTGAAGAAAACCCTTCGGAAATAAAAAAAGTAATTGATAAAATACTCGAAGCCTCTAATGCTAGAGAGGCTGCTCGGAAAGCAAGAGAACTCACAAGAAGAAAAACGGGTTTAGAAAATACTTCCCTTCCAGGGAAATTGGCAGACTGTCAAGAGAAAAACCCTGAATTATCAGAATTATTTATAGTTGAGGGAGACTCAGCCGGAGGATCTGCTAAACAAGGAAGAGACAGAAAAAATCAAGCTATACTTCCATTAAGAGGAAAAATATTAAATGTAGAAAGAGCCAACGACAAACAAGTTTTAACAAGTAATGAAATTGGAGCTTTAATTACTGCTATAGGAGCAGGTGTTGGCAATCCAACAGATGATAATAACCAAAATAAATTAGAGGGTAAATTTGATGTCTCAAAAATGCGCTATCATAAAATAATAATCATGACAGATGCAGATGTAGATGGAAGTCATATAAGGACACTACTATTAACTTTTTTTTACAGGCATATGAAACCGATTATAGACTCAGGAAGATTATTTATAGCTCAACCACCTCTATACAGACTTAAAAAAGGTAATTCAACTGTGTACAAAAAAGATGATAATGATTTAGAAGATTACTTGATTGAAGAAGGATTAAAAAATACTATTTTTGAAAATACTCAACTTTCTAAGATTGCTGGTGAACAATTAAAACAAATAATATATCTTTCAAAAAAAACCAAAAATTTAGTCATGCCATTATTAAGAAGAGTAGATAATAGTGATATAATCGAGCATTCAGCAATTGTTAGAGCACTAGATATACGAAACCTTAAAGATAAAAATATTGGTAAAGAAATAGCAAAATATCTTCAACAACGGTTAAATTTAATTTCTACTATTTCAGAAAAAAACTGGAAAGTAATTCACAAAAATAATTCCTTGTTATTTGAAAGAACAATCAGAGGTTTTACTGAAAAATATACTATAGATGAGAATTTCATTGTTTCACCAGAGGCAAAAGCCTTAAATGAAATAAAAGATCAATTAATGGAGAATTTTTATCGTTTAAAAGAAACTGGTTGCGGAATACTTATTCATAAAAATGAGGAATTTAAAATCTTCGGACCATTAGACTTAATAGATAAAATATTAGATTTTGGAAAATCTGGTCTTCAAATAAATAGATACAAGGGGTTAGGAGAAATGAATCCAGATCAATTATGGGAAACAACATTAGACAATAATGAAAGAGTACTATTAGCTGTTAAAATTAATGAAGTCGATGCTGCAAACAAAGCATTTGAGGATCTTATGGGTGGTGAGACCGATGCAAGAAAAAGATTCATAGCTGAAAATTCATTAAAAGTAGCTAATCTTGATATTTAATATTTAATGAATACCATACTACTTGGAAATCTTATAAAAATAAGATGGATAGCTATTTTTGGTCAAATTTTAGCAATTTGTTTTGTTTTCTATTTTATAAATATTCAAATTCCTTTTTTTGAAACATTAATTATTATTTTTCTCTCAGTTGCTTTGAATTTCTATTCATATTTTGAGGAGAGAAAAAATAAATCAATAAGTAATATTAAAGCATTTTCTTTTTTGCTTTTTGATACCTTACAATTGGGTTTTCTGCTTTTTCTGACAGGCGGAATAATTAATCCCTTCTCAATTTTGATTTTAGCACCCGTAATTACTTCAGCATCTTATTTACCAGCTTTGATGACAGTTGTGTTATCAACTATTTCTATTGTTATTATTATCATTCTAAATTTCTATTTTATCCCTCTTGATCTGGGAGCAGAATTTTATCTTCCTGAAATATATAGTTTTGGTTTAGTAGCATCATTAATCATAACTGTTATCTTTATTGCTATATATGCTTATTTATTTGCAAGCTCATCTAGAAAAATATCTAATGCACTGTCTATTTCAAAACTTCAAATTTTAAATCAAAAGAAAATAACTGAAGTAGGTTCACTTAGTGCAGCTGCTGCACACGAACTCGGTACCCCTCTAAATACTATATTTTTAATCTTAAATGATTTATTAAAGGAAAAAAAATTAATTGATGATAAAAATATTGCAAAAGATATTTTATTATTAAAATCTCAAGCTGAAAGATGTAGAGAAATATTACAAAGATTTTCAAAAAACCCTTTAAAGTTAAAAGACAATTTTCTTGAAAAAGTAAAAATTACAGATCTAATAAAAATAAATTTTGAAAAATTTAATAAAAATAAAATATTAATTATTAAAAAAATCAAACTTGATGATGAACCAGAAATTATCTTTAAAGATGAAATCATGTACGCCTTAGGCAACATAATACAAAATGCAATATTTTATTCAAAAAAAAATGTTACAGCTGAATTAAATTATAATAATTCACAAGTTAGAATCTTTATAAAAGATGATGGTAATGGTTTTTCGAAAGATATAATTGATAAATTAGGGGAACCATATATTTCAAAAAATAAACAGGGAATGGGGTTAGGAATATTTATTGCTAAAAATTTGATAGAAAATATGGGTGGCAAAATTAATTTTTTTAACTCAAAGGATGATAATGCTGTTGTTGAAATTATCTTTGAAAACTCTATCTTAAATATATGAATATGACTTTATTAATTGTTGATGATGATCTTCCTTTTAGAGAGAGGCTTACCAGATCGATGGAAAAAAAGGGATTTGAGGTAGTTTCTTCGCCAGGTTTTAAAGATTCCTTATCGAAAGCAACTGAAAAGAATTTTGATTATGCAGTTGTTGACATGCGATTAGAGGATGGTTCTGGCTTAGAATTAATTAAAGAATTGCAGAAAATAAGCCCCCAAACTAAGTCACTTTTACTAACTGGTTATGGTAACATAGCAACTGCAGTGGCAGCAATAAAATCAGGAGCAATAGATTATCTACCTAAACCAGCAGAAATAGAACAAATATATGATGCCCTTACTAACTCTAAAGAGGTACTACCACCTCCGCCTGAAAATCCTATGACTGCTGATAGAATTAGATGGGAACATATTCAAAGAGTGTTTATACAGTGTAATAGAAATGTATCTGAAACAGCGAGAAGACTTAGAATGCACAGACGTACATTACAAAGAATACTGAATAAACATGCCCCAAGAGAATAGTAAAATCTTATCTATAGTTATACCACTTTTTAATGAAATAAATTATATTAACAAACTATTTGAGCAAATAAAATCGTATTTTAATAGAGAAAATATCGAGATTATAATAGTAGATGATGGTTCAACTGATGGATCCTCAAATTTATTAAATGAGTTAAAGAAAAAAAAACATTATAAATTCTTATTTAAATTGATTCAACTAGATATAAATTCTGGTAAAGGAAAAGCAATCCAAACTGGAATCAAAAATTCTAAAGGAGAATATATTTTACTTCATGATGCAGATTTAGAACTAGATATTAAAGATGCAAAAGAAATGTTTGATATAATAACTAACAATAAAGATATTAAATGTATATTTGGTAGTCGATATCTTTCTGGAAAACTAAAAAAAAATAATTATTTTTTTAATAATTTGGTTGGTAAAATTAATTCATTAATATTTAATATTTTTTTCTCTCAGACGTTAAGTGATGTACATTGTGGTCTAAAAATTCTTCATAGAAGTGTAGTTGAAAAAATCAAACTAAGTGTAAACGACTTTGGAATAGAGATTGATTTAGCTTCACAAATTGTTAGAAATAATTTTTTTATTTACGAATTTGGTGTATCATATTTTTTTAGATCTAAAGCTGAAGGCAAAAAAATTACCTGGGTTGATGGTTTAAAATCTTTTTATTATCTTATAAAAGTAAGATTTTTCGACAATTCTACTTCAACCAACATATCTATTTTATATTCAACTATTTATATGGGCTATGTAGGTTCTTATTTTGGGATGGGGGTAGGCAATACACTATATATAATTATCTTTGCTATTCTAGGTTCAATCTTAGGTATTCATTTTAAAATATTATCATCTACATTAATTTTTCTTTTAATATATATTGGTTCTTTATTTGGAAAAGGTAATGGCACTACCTTATCAGTAGTATTTTTTTTTGTTCTAGGTATATTTATAGCAAGAAAAACAAAAAAATATTTTCTTAATACTAGTTTTAGAGATTATTTCTAAATTTACTGAGGCACATACTTAGTCCAATAATAAAAAAGGTACTAACCCCATACCAATTTTTAATTAAACTGCCAGTAGACATAATTGGCCAGAACATAATTATAATTATTGCTATTGAGATTATTTTATATTTTTTTTCACCACTGTTATTTTTTATAAAAAATATTAAAAAACTTAAATATAAAATAAATAAAATAAAAACAGTTAAACCTCCTTCTGTTAGCCATTGAATATATATATTGTGTGGATGAGATGAGCATTCGTAGTTTATCATCATATTTTGATAATCTTTATTATTATTACATAAAAATTTAAAATTATTTATTCCAATACCTGTGACTGGGTTATCAAAAAACATCTTAAATGATAATAAATATATTTCACCATAGGCAGATGTTTTAAAATTTTTTATTATTTCATAAAAACTTGGTTGAACATCTATAATTTTTGAACAAATTTGTTCTTTATCATTAATACAATTAAAAAATTTCTCTATTTTTTTACCTTGATGATTTTGTGTTGATTCAATTACTTTAAAATCATTGTAAGAAGGATGTAAATAAGTAGTTATAGATATCAAAAAAATACCAATTATTATTGATAAAAAAATAGATTTTCTAAACCCATTCAGAAACAAGAATAAAAATATCAAACTTAAACCAAATGTCGCAAATGCCATTCTTTCTCCAGAAATAAAACAAATAAAAAGTATTGAAGATAAATATATTGAATGAAAAATAATTTTATTTTCAAATTTTTTAATAGAAATAAGGAATGCAAAACCTAATAAACCAAATTTTGATATATAAGAGCCAGGTATTAATTCATCGCCAAATGGCCCTGTTAATCTTCCATACCAATCTGATTTAAAACCTAGTAAATCTTTCCCAAAACCATTTTCTGGAGTGTAATTTAAAAATTGATAAAATGAATCTATACAAACAAATATAACAAGAACAGCAATAACTAATAAGGTTAGTTTAAAAAATTCACTTTTTTTAAAAAAAATAAAGTAACATAAAATTGGTATAAATAAAAATCTAATGAAAATAAAAGCATCTTGAAATGAATTTGTTTTATTATACGAAAAAAAACTTATAATTATAAGGCTCAACCAAAAAATAAATGATATCCTAATAAAATTAATTTTAATTAATTCTGAATATTCTTTATGATAAACAAAATAAATAATTCCAAATATTAAGCCAAGAGTGATTACAATATCAGGTAATGCTGGACCAGTAATAAGAAATAAAGGAATAAGTAAAAATAAAAAACTCAAAAATTTTCCTGATAATTGCATCATTTTTTATTAACAACTTTTAAGAAGACATCTTCTAAATCACCCTCAAACGTATTAATTTCTTTAAAATAAATTTCATTTATATTTAAAATATCAATTATTTTTTTTATATTTGTTTTATTTTTATCATAACTCAGTTTTAATACTGCATTGTCTATAACTGGGTTAAAATCTTTTAAATCTTTAGGGATATCTATATTTTTATTTAAAATAAAGGTAACAGATTTTGTTGAAATAATATTTAAAAGATCGTTTTTTGATCCTTCAATGATTTTCTTACCATGATTAATTATAGTAATATTGTCACAAAAGTTTTCTGCTTCTTCAAGATAATGTGTAGTTAAGCATACAGTTTTACCTTGTCCACTTATTCTTTTTATATAATTCCAAACTGATGTTCTTATATCAATATCTACACCTGCAGTTGGTTCATCTAAAATAATAATTTCAGGATCATGCACTAGGGCTTTACCAATTAATAACCTTCTTCTCATGCCTCCTGACAAAGTTCTAGCATACGCATTTCTTTGATCAGTTAACTTTAAGTTTTCTAAAATTTCGTCAGTCTTCCTTTTCTTTTTTGGAACTCCATATAAACCTGCTTGAAGTTCTAATAATTCTGCTGGAGAAAAGAAAGGATCGATATTAAGTTCTTGTGGAACTATCCCAATTTTAAATTTACTTAATTTTATGTATTTATCTATATTGATTCCACAAACATTAACTTCACCTGAATTTTTTTTAACTAAACCGCCTAGTATATTTATGAAAGTTGATTTTCCTGCACCATTTGGCCCTAATAAACCATGAATAGTTCCTTTTTTTATTTTGATACTAAAATCAGCAAGAGCTTTAACTTCTTGAGTCTTTTTTAAGAAGGTTTTGTTTACATTTTTTGCTTCAATTGAATATTTATAATCTGACATTTAATATAAATCTTATATATTTAAATTTACAATGAATAAAAAGAGTAGATTAGTATTAGTTGATGGCTCTGCTTATATATTTAGAGCTTATTATGGGCTACCCCCTATGAATCGTGCAGATGGAACTCCAATTAATGCTGTTTTTGGTTTTACAAATATGCTTGTTAAACTGATAGAAGATTATAGCGACGATAAAATGATAGTTATTTTTGATGCCGCAAGGGAAAATTTTAGAAATGAAATATATCCAGAATATAAGGCTAATAGAGGAGAAGCTCCTGATGACTTGATACCACAATTTCCTTTAATTAGAGAGTGTGTAAAGAGTTTTAATATACCGCAATTAGAAATAGAGGGATTTGAGGCAGATGATTTAATTGCTACTTATGTAAGATTAGCTGAAAAAGATAAAATTGAAACTATCATTGTTTCCTCAGATAAAGATTTAATGCAGCTTGTTAGTGATAATGTGACAATGCTTGATCCAATGAAAAATAAAAAAATAGAAACTAAAGATGTAGAAGAAAAATTTGGAGTGTACCCAGATAAAGTTATTTTCATTCAAGCTCTAACAGGAGACAAAGTTGATAACATTCCAGGTGCTCCTGGTATAGGCCCTAAAACAGCGTCTCAGTTAATAAATGAATTTAACGACATAGATGGTTTAATTAAAAATCTTGATAAAATTAAGCAAGAAAAAAGAAGAAACATTTTAAAAGAATCAGAAAATGATATTAGATTAAGTTTAGAACTTGTAACACTTAAAAATGACGTAGAAATACCTGAAGGTATCAACAAAATAAAAACTTATAATGAATTAAAAAATGAAATTAATAATATCTATGAGTTTCTTAAAGAGCAAGGCTTTAGATCAATATCTGAAAGATTAAAATCTAATTCTTTTATATCTAGTAATAATGATAACATTATTCAAAAAAAAGAAATAGTGCCAAAGTATCAATTAATTAATTCAAAGAAAAATTTTGAAAAGATTTTAAGCGAAATTGAAAAAAAAGGTATATGCGCTATTGATACTGAAACTAACTCACTCAATATAGAAAAAGCTAGCTTAGTTGGTATATCAATATGTTATAGTGAAAATATTTCTTACTATATTCCTATAAACCATACTACTTCTGATGGGTCAAAAAAAATTGATAACCAGTTAGAGGAAAAATATGTAATTAAAAATATTAATAAAATTTGTGAAAATGAGTCAATCTTAAAAATTGGTCAAAACATAAAATATGACATTAGAATTTTAAAAAAGTATGGAGTAACTTTTAATTCAATTGCAGACACAATGTTAATCTCTTACTCAATTGATAATGGAATTTATAAGCACAATTTAGATGATTTATCTTTTAATCACTTAAATCATACAACTATTAAATATAAGGAAGTTGTAGGCACAGGAAAAAATGAAATTACTTTTGATAAAGTAACTATCGATAATGCAATTAATTATGCTGCTGAAGATTCTCTTTTAACATTCAGGCTTTTTCAAAATCTTTATCCTCGTTTAATAAAAGAAAAGGCTAATTTTGTTTATCAAAACATCGACTTGCCTCTTGTAGAGGTATTATCTTCAATTGAAGCTAATGGCATAGAGGTAAATAAAAAGTTTTTAACAAGTTTAAGTAATGAATTTGAAAATGAAAGTAAAAAACTTGAAAAGAACATTTATAAACTTTCAAAAGAAGAGTTCAATATTGGCTCACCTAAACAATTAGGAGAGATACTATTTGTTAATCTTAAAATACCTGGTGGTAAAAAAACAAAATCAGGATCATATTCAACTGATTCTTCAACTTTAAATAATTTAGCCTTAGATGGATTTGAAATTGCACAACTTGTTCTTGATTGGAGGGAATTAACAAAACTTAAATCAACCTATACAGATGCTTTATTTAGATTAACAGATGGTAAAAGTAGAGTTCATACATCATTTGGTTTAGCTAATACTTTAACTGGTCGATTAAGTTCTACAGATCCAAATCTTCAAAATATCCCAATTAGAACAGAAAATGGAAAAAAAATAAGAACAGCTTTTGTTAGTGGAAAAGGAAAAAAATTAGTTAGTTTTGATTATTCTCAAATAGAGCTGAGATTAGCTGCAGAAATTTCTAGTGATAAAAATTTTATTAAAGCTTTTAAAAACAATGAAGATATTCATGCATCAACTGCTAAAGAAATATTTAATCTAAACGATAGTCAAATAAACAACGATTATAGAAGAAAAGCAAAAGCAATTAATTTTGGCATTCTTTATGGAATTAGTCCATATGGTTTAGCTAAACAACTTGATATTTCCAATACAGAAGCAAATGATTACATAAATGAGTATTTTATTAAATATCCAAAAATTAAAAAATATATGGAGCATCAAATTGATTTCGCAAAAACAAATCAATACGTTGAAACAATTTTTAAAAGAAAAATTAATATTAAGGGAATTACTGATAAGAATTTTGCTGTTAGAGGTTTTGCAGAAAGACAAGCTATTAATGCGCCAATTCAGGGTAGTGCAGCAGACATTATTAAGTTAGCAATGATTGAAATTCATAAGGAAATAAAACTTAAAAATATTGAGGCTGAAATGCTTTTACAAGTACATGATGAACTAATTTTTGAAGTTGATAGTAAAAAATATGACAATTTAGTAAGTAATGTAAAAACAATTATGGAGTCTGTACATTTACAATATAAAGATTTTGCAGTTCCACTCACTGTTGATTTTGGTGCTGGTGATCATTGGGGGCAGGCACATTAGAACATATTTTATGGAAATTAAAAAAAAATTAAGAAAAGAAATCCCTCTGCTCAAGATTTAAAACTCCCTAAATATAAACAAAGAATTGTTAGAAATAAAAAAACTTACACAAGAAAAGGAAAAAAAAGGTTATTTAGAATTCGTCATCAAAGGTATTCATTTCAAACCATTTTTCAAGTTCATGATACCCTCCAATTTTTTCACCATTTAAAATTATTTGAGGAAAAGTTTTAGCGTTTGGAAATTTTTCAAAAAAATCTTCTCTCGTATAATCTGTGTCAAGCATATAAATTTTTGGATTATATTTAGCTAACCGTAGTTTAGCTCTATCACAGTAACCACAATTAGTTTTAGAATATATTTCTGCTTCCATCAAAATGCTTCATCAAAACTTAAAGCTCTATCTGTAGGTCTTTGATACTCAGACACTCTTTTTTCGAAAAAGTTTGTAACATTTTGAACATCTAAAGCTCTCATAAAATCAAAAGGATTCTCTGTCTTAAAGACTCTGTCAAATTCAAATAGATCAGCAATCCTGTCAGCAACAGCTTCGATATACTGGCACATTAAATCAGCATTCATACCAATCAAATCTACTGGGAGTGCATCTTTTACGAATTCTTTTTCAAAAGCAACTGCTTCTCTAACAATTTCCTCAAATTGTGATTGAGGAACGTCTGAAGGAATTAGAGATAAATCACTAATGTCTGCATCAGTTAATGTTTTATTATTAAACTTATCTCTTAAAGTCCTAAACATTAATGATGAGAAGCTAAAGTGCATTCCTTCGTCTCTTGCAATCCAATCATTGGATAAGGCTAAGCCTGGTAGTAAACCTCTTTTTCTAAAATAATATATTGCACAAAACGATCCCGCAAAAAACAAACCTTCAACTAATCCAAACCCTATGAGTCTTGTTAATAAATTTTGACTACCATTAAGCCATTTTGATACCCATTGTGCTTTATGGTTTATGCATGGTACATTTTGAATTGCATCAAAAAGCATATCTTTTTCTTTTGTATCTTTTACATAAGCTTCTATTTGAAGACCGTACATTTCTGCATGAATCGATTCATTTAACATCTGCATTGAGATAAAACATCTTGCTTCAGGAATTAGTATTTCTTTGTAGAACCTACTTGCTAAGTTTTCATTAATCATTGCCTCAGAATTAGCAAAATAAGTCAGCACATGTTTTATAAAGTGCTTTTCACCATCATTTAAGGTTTCAAGATCTCTTAAGTCATCTTGTAATGATACTTCCTCTGTTGTCCAAAAGGCTTGAATATGTTGTTTATATCTATCCCAAATTTCTTGGTTTTTTATTGGAAATATTGATTTAACGCCTTTTGATATCATTTTATTACTCCTTCTTTATGCACTGCAAGTTTCGCAATCTTCTGGTTCATTGTTTTGATTGATAGTAGTATTTATATAAGCATCTTTAGCTGCTTTTTCTGATGAAACTGTAACTTTTACAGCATCAACAGCTGATCTACTTCTTAGATAATACATTCCTGTTTTAAGACCTTTTTTCCATGCATACATATGCATGGAATTAACTTTTCCAAACGTAGGTGTTGAAAGCCAAAGATTCATTGATTGAGTTTGATCAATAAATGGTGCTCTATCCGCTGACATATCAATTACAGTTTTTTGTGATACTTCCCAAACTGTTTTATAAACTTCTTTTAGTTCACTTGGAATTTCATTAATATTTTCAACCGATCCATTTTGTAAGATTATTTTATCTCTCATTTCTTTATTCCAAAGCCCTCTTTGAGAAAGTTCATTCACTAAATATCTATTTACGAGTAGGAACTCACCTGAGAGGGTTTGTCTTTTATATATATTAGAGGTTTGTATTTGGAACGTTTCAGTATTACCTAATATAATACCTGTTGACGCAGTTGGCATGCAAGCTGTGGTTAAAGAATTTCTTACACCGTGCTCTTTAATTTTAGTTCTAAGTGAGTCCCAATCCCACTTTGAAGAAGGATTAACGTTCCACAGATCAAATTGAAACTTACCTTTCGAAATTGGTGAATTTTTAAAAGTTTCGTATGCTCCCTTTTCTTTTGCTAACTCGCATGAAGCTTCTAAGGCTCCAAAGTAAATCGTCTCAAAAATTAATTTATTTATTTCTTTGGCCTCCTCAGATTCATAAGCTATTCCCAACTTAAAGTAGACATCTGCAAGTCCCTGTATCCCTAAACCTATGGGCCTATGCTTATTATTAGATCTTTCAGTTTTATCAGTTGGATAAAAATTAATATCAATTACTTCATCTAAGTTTTTTGTAGCTAATTTTGCAGTTTCGTAAAGGGCATCATAGTCATATATTAATTTTTTATCTGATTTTTTTACAAATTTTGGCAGAGCTATAGAAGCCAAGTTACATACAGATGTTTCATTCTTATCTGAATATTCAACTATCTCTGCACACAGGTTTGAAGATTTAATGACACCAATATTTTTTTGATTAGACTTATTATTAATAGAGTCTTTATAAAGCATATAAGGTTGTCCTGTTTCTATCTGCGCTTCTATGATTTTAGACATTAAATCTCTTGCTTTAATTTTTTCTAAATGCTTCATTTCATTTTCATACTTTGTGTAAAGTTTTTCAAATTCGTCACCATATACATCTGAAAGGCCTGGACATTCATGTTCACTCATAAGTGTCCACTCTTCATCGTTTTCTACTCTCTTCATGAATAAATCTGGTATCCATAAGGCGTAGAACAAATCTCTAGCTCTAAATTCTTCAGCACCTGTATTTTTTCTAAGTTCTAGAAATTTCTCAATGTCAGCGTGCCAAGGTTCTAAGTAAACTGCAAAAGAACCTTTTCTTTTACCGCCGCCTTGATCAACTGATTTAGCAGTTTCATTAAAAATTTTCAAAAATGGTATGAGGCCATTAGATTTGCCATTTGTTGATTTTATTCTACTTCCACTACCTCTAATATTGTGAGCGTGCATACCAATACCACCTGCAGTTTTGGATATTAGTGCGCAATCTTTAATAGTATTAAAAATACCTTCGATAGAGTCATCTTCCATACCTATTAAAAAGCAAGAAGAAAGTTGCTGCATTTTTAGTCCACTATTAAACAATGTTGGTGTAGCATGAGTATACATACCAGTTGATAAACTTTTATAAGTTTCTTTTATTTTGTCTAAGTTAAACTCACTACCGGTAACTGTTAAAGTTACTCTCATCCAAAGGTCTTGAGGTCTTTCAATTGTTTTATTATCAAACTTTAATAAATATGCTCTTATTAGTGTTGTGAGAGCAAAATAATCAAAAGTATAATCTTTGTCATAGTCAATTACTGACTCTATTAAATCTGAATTCTCCATCACCTTTTTGTAATATTCTTCTCTTAGCAATCCATCGTCGTATAAATTTTTTGTTGCTATGATGAAACCTGGTGTTTCTTTATGAAGAGAGTTTACTTTTATTCTTGCTGCAAGATAAGAATAATCAGGATGTTCAACTGTTAAAGCAGCAGCAGTTTCAGCAAGATAAGTATCAATTTCAACGGAACTAATATCACTATATAGGCCTGGAACAGCTTTTTGAACAACGACAATTGGATCAATATTTAAACCAGTAGATAGAACAGATACTCTATTGGTTATTTTATCAAGTGAAATTGGCTCTTTACTTCCATCTCTTTTGGTTACCATCATTGAAGAAGCTTTTTCTCCAACTTGCTCTTTTAGTTTTTTAGTGTGATATCGTGAAGCCGCTCTTTGTTCTCTATACAAAACATACGCTCTAGCAACTTTATGATGTTCATCCCTCATAAGCGCTAACTCCACTTGATCTTGAATATCCTCAATGTGAATCATGTCTCCATCAGCAATCCTTCTTGTTAGAGCCGAGACAACTTTATGTGTTAATGCTTCAACAGTTTTATGAATTCCATCTTGTTGTTCTTTTTCCTTATTTTTATCATTTCTAATTTTTGTTTGTGCTAGGAATGCTTTTTTTATAGCATTTGAAATTTTGTCTGATTTGAAAGGAGTAATAGCTCCGTCACGACGCACGACACTTAATGTTAAAATATTTACACTTTTTTCTTCTGAGATTTTTGCTGATACCTGTAGATTGTCTGCCATTTAAATTCTATCCATTTTTAAAAAATTATTGTCGAAAAACACAATATGTAGTGCCGCCCGAAAGGGACAATACAACATTTGCTCAATATCGCAATAAGAACAAAATAAGAACATAAATATTTTTTTTATCATGTCAATCCCTTACTTAATTCATATTTTTATGAGGCAAACAAGTTATTGAAATATTTACATTTACTTATCAACTTAAGTCACATTTTGTTAACTGAATCATTTTTTCTTTGAACTTAAATCTGCCATAAATTATTAATAAAAACGAGTATGCCGAAGATAGCATTAGTTGATGACGAGCAGTCGATTCTCACATCAGTATCTCTTTCTCTGCAAAGTGAAGGATTTACAGTAGATACATTTCTTAATGGAGTTGAAGCCTTAGAGGCTCTTGAAAGCAAATCTTATGATCTGGGACTGTTTGATATTAAGATGCCAAAAATGGATGGAAATGAACTTCTTTCAAAAGTACGTTCGAGCAAGATTGAAAATCTAAAAGATCTTCCGATTATCTTTTTAACGTCAAAAGATCATGAACAAGATGAGATAATTGGATTAAGAATGGGCGCTTCAGATTATATAAAAAAACCTTTTTCACAAAAATTATTAAATGAGCGCATAAGAACAGTGCTAAGAATTCATAACAATAGAAATGAAGAACAAAAAGATAATAATATTAAAAAACAAAATTTTATAAAAGGTGATTTGATACTAGATGAAGATAAACAATTATGTTTTTGGAAAGGTATAGAAATTGAACTTACGGTTGCAGAGTTTAATTTAATTAAATCTCTTGCTCAGTATCCTGGGGTAGTAAAAGATAGAAATCAATTAATGGACGCAATGTATGGTGATTCAATATATGTTGATGACAGGACTATTGATAGCCATATAAAGAGATTAAGAAAAAAATTCAGATCTTATGATAATTCTTTTGATCAAATAAGAACAAGATATGGCTCTGGATATTCTTGGCGTGATTAAGAGATTATTTACATTATCAAGTTATAATCTAACATTTCAACTCATTATAATTAACTTAATTATTGTATTTTTAGGTTTAGTATTTTTATCTTATTTCAATTTCAACTTAATTCAAAATAATAAATTCATAGATAATAGAGATCAATCAATAAGATTAAATTTATCAAATATAACAAAATATTTAGAAAACACTTCAATATTAAGAGTGCCAATTTTTCAGTATGATTATCGTTGCAGATATCTTCAAGATATTGAAGCATACAAGCAGAGTTGTGACTTGGCAGATAATATTAATCCTATCGAATTGTCTGAACCTGAGTTAGAAAAGTTTACAACTGAACAATTTATATTTCAAAACTTTGGTGATAAAGATTTTAACACTATTATTTATAATGAAAATTGGATTAAAATTGCAGATTCATCTAATTTATTTCTGAGCACAGATGTTGAGGAAATAGATTTATCTGAAATGCGTGAAAATATAGCTGATTTCTCAAATTTATTTGAAAAAATTTATATTAAAAATTTTAATTATATTAATAATTACATTCTTAAAAATAAATTTACTAAAAATTTAGACAAAAATGTACATGAAATTATTTTGATTATTGACACTATTAAAGAAAAGCAAAAACTCGTTAAAACTTTCGAAGATGAAAATAATGATATAACTAGAATTTTAACATCACCTATAATCCAAGATAATAACGTCTATGGAGTTGTTCTAATAAAGTATAAATTATTATTAGATAATAATGAACTAGCTAGACAATCTTTGAATTTCTTTAATTTTTTTCTATTATTTATTTTAGTTACAATTTTATTATCATTTATTTTTTTGAGAGGCTTGATAACACCATTAAGGCAAATAACTAAAATCACTGTCCTTGAGAGAGATAAAACAAATAAGAAAAAATTAATATACCCTCTAAGATCCGATGAAATTGGTATTTTATCAAACCAAATACAACTTATGTCAAACGAATTGAAATTACAAATCAATCAATTAGAAAAATTTAGCTCTGATGTTGCCCATGAACTAAAAAATCCACTTACTGCAATAAAATCTTCGATTGAATTATTAACTAGTAAAAACATAACTAATGAAAATAGAACCAAAGTAATTAATAATTTTAATAAAGATATCGACAGAATGAATAGATTGATCTCCGACATTTCTCATTTTTCAAAAACTATTGCAGAAATTGAAATAGAAAATTTTGAACTAATTAATGTAAACAAATTTCTAAAAGAAAATTTTAGTGAAAAATCAACTAATAAGAAAAATATTAAAATTTTACTTCAAACTGATAATAATCAAAATTTAGTACTTCTTAACAAAGATAAATTTTTGCAGGTAATACTAAATTTAATAGATAATAGTATTTCAATTGCCAAAAATAATTCAAATATTTTAATTACATCAAATAAAAGAAATGAAAATTGTGTTGAAATCAAAATTTATGATCAAGGAAAAGGCATAGATTTCAAAGAAAAAAATAAAATTTTTGATAGATTTTACACTGATAGAATAGATGATCGGGACAAGCACTCAGGTCTTGGTCTATCCATATCCTACGAGATAATCAATTCATTCAATGGTTCAATTGAATTAACAGAAAGTGACAAATTAGACTTTAGAGGCGCTTGTTTTCTAATTAAATTACCATTAAAAAGTTAAAATAATCATTAGAGGATACAATCATGAGTGAAGATTTTAAGGTTAAAGACATAAGTTTAGCTGATTTCGGCGATAAAGAAATTGCAATAGCTGAAACGGAAATGCCTGGTTTAATGGCATTAAGAGAAGAGTATGGTGAATCTAAACCCCTAGATGGGGCAAGAATTGTAGGTTGTTTACATATGACAATACAGACTGCTGTTTTGATTGAGACTCTGGTATTCTTAGGTGCTACTGTTAGATGGAGCTCATGTAATATTTTTTCTACTCAAGATCACGCTGCTGCAGCAATAGCTGCCAAAGGCATTCCAGTATTTGCTTGGAAAGGAATGACAGAGGAAGAATTTTGGTGGTGTATTGAGAAAACATTAGAAGGCCCAGATGGTTGGAAGCCAAATATGATTTTAGATGATGGTGGAGATGCTACAAAAATAATTCATGAAAAGTATCCAAAAATGTTGGAAGAAATCTTAGGTTTATCCGAAGAAACAACTACAGGTGTCCACCGTTTAAAAGAAATGGAAAAAAATGGAACATTAAAGGTGCCAGCAATAAATGTTAATGACTCCGTTACTAAGTCTAAATTTGACAACTTATATGGTTGTAAGGAAAGTTTAGTAGATGGAATAAGAAGAGGTACTGATGTAATGATGGCTGGTAAAATAGCCGTTGTAGCTGGGTATGGAGATGTTGGTAAAGGTTCAGCAGCTAGCTTAAGAGGTGCAGGCGCACGTGTTTGTGTGACTGAAATAGATCCAATTAATGCACTTCAAGCGGCAATGGAAGGTTACGAAGTTGTCACAATGGACGATGCTTGTAAATATGCCGATATATTTGTTACCGCCACTGGTAATCTTGATGTTATTACGCAAGATCATATGAGACAAATGAGAGATCGTGCTATCGTTTGTAATATTGGGCATTTTGATAACGAAATACAAACAGAAGCTCTTCAAAATTACAAGTCTGATGAGATTAAACCACAAGTAAGAGAAGTTGAATTTCCAGATGGGAAGAAAATATTATTACTATCAGAGGGAAGGCTTGTTAACCTAGGAAATGCTACTGGTCATCCAAGTTTTGTTATGAGCGCATCATTTACTAATCAGGTCTTAGCGCAACTTGAACTTTGGAAAAATTCAGAAAATTATGAAAATAAAGTTTATGTTTTACCAAAACATTTAGATGAAAAAGTTGCATCATTACACTTAAAGAAGGTTGGAGCAAAACTTACAGAATTAACTGATAAACAAGCAGAATATATTGGTGTTAATAAGCAGGGTCCATTTAAAGATAATACATATAGATATTAGGAGTTAATATGAAAAGATCTTATTTATTTACTAGTGAATCAGTTTCTGAAGGCCATCCAGATAAAGTTTGTGATAGAATTTCAGATATGGTTGTTGATACTTATCTATCATCCGGTGATCCACAAACACGTGTAGCTTGTGAGACTTTGACTACTACTAATAAAGTAGTTCTAGCAGGAGAAGTAAGGGGCCCATCAGTTTCTAAAGATCAGATTATATCTCAAGTTAGAGATTGTATTAAAGATATTGGTTATGAACAAGATGGCTTTCATTGGCAGAATTGTGATATTGAAAGTTTTCTTCATGAGCAATCGGCAGATATTGCTATGGGTGTTGATTCTGGAAGCAATAAAGATGAGGGTGCAGGTGATCAAGGCATCATGTTTGGTTTTGCTTGTAAGGACACTGAATCATTGATGCCAGCCCCGATACATTATTCTCACCAAATTTTATATAAAATGGCACAAGCCCGTAAAGATGGATCTGCATCTGGTCTAGAACCTGATTCAAAAAGCCAAGTTACAATGCTTTATGAAAACGGGAAACCAAGCAAAGTTACATCCCTAGTAATTTCTTCACAACATAAGGAAGGTTTATCTCCCGAGGACGTAAAAGAAATTGTTAAACCTTACGTATATGAGTGTATACCTAATAACTTGTTAGAAGGTCTTAAAGATGAAGAATTCTATGTCAATCCTACAGGAAACTTTGTAATTGGAGGTCCTGATGGTGACTCTGGTCTAACAGGTAGAAAAATAATTGTTGATACTTATGGTGGAGCAGCACCCCATGGTGGAGGGGCATTCTCTGGTAAGGATCCATCTAAAGTTGATAGATCTGCAGCATATGCAGCTAGGTACCTAGCAAAAAATGTTGTTGCAGCTGATCTTGCTGATGAGTGTACTATACAGTTATCTTATGCAATAGGTGTATCAAAACCTTTATCAGTATATGTTAATACTAATGGAACAAACAAAGTCGATGAACAGAAAATTGAAAAATCTGTGCAAGATTTATTTGATCTAAGTCCAAGAGGAATAAGAGGACATTTAAAACTAACAAATGCAATTTATGTTCCAACTTCTGCTTATGGTCATTTTGGTAGAGAGCCAAGTGACAAGGGCCATTTTACTTGGGAAAAAACAGATTTAGTTGAAGCATTAAAAGGTATTGCATAACAAAATTTGCAAAAATTAAGTAATCAAATTTTAGATCTTCGTGAACTTGAAAAACTCTCAACTAATTTGTGTAAAGACATATCTGTTGGAGATATTTACTTATTTCAAGGGGAGCTAGGTGCAGGTAAAACAACATTTGTAAGATTATTAATTAATAATCTATATTTATTAAATAATTTACCCAAACCAGCTTCAATTGCCAGCCCAACATTTCCTATTTTAATAACGTACGATTTAAATCCATTACAAATATATCATTATGACCTTTATAGAATTCAAAATTTAAAGGAGTTAGAGGAATTAGATTTTTTCGAAAATCTAAATAATAATATTACATTTATAGAATGGCCTGAAATGCTAATTAGTTTACCATTAAATAAAAAACATTATTTAATAAATTTAGAAATGATTTCTGAAACTAAAAGAAAAATTAATATTAGTTTTAATAAATAGTTTAATGAATTCTGATCATAACGATTTAGAAAAAATTGAGTCCGGATTATCTAAAAAACTAATTTATAGAAAAACAGAAAAAAATAATACCAAAATAATAATTGATTTTTCTAGAAATAACCAAGAGTTTAAAAATTTCCTTAATGTCTATGAAATATTACTAAAGGCTAATGTATCAATTCCTAAGATATATGAAGTTAGTAAACAACAATACAAAATATATATGCAAGATTTTGGAAATGATAGATTTAATAAAATATATAATAAAAATAACCTTTATAAACTTTTAAAACTAGCTGTAGATAATCTAATTGTTATCCAAAATGAATTACAATTAAAAAATATAAATAATTTAAAAGAGTATACATTTGAAGATTTAAAATTTGAACTCAAAGAGTTTGTTTCTTATTTTATTCCTATCAACAAAAATTCAAATTTTCCAACTTTAAAATTTTATGAATTATGGGAAAGTTTATATCATTCTCAAAATTATAATATGAAAAATTTTGTTCACAAAGACTTTGAATTTGTTAATTTATTTTTTTTAGAAAATTATAAATCACATTTACAATGTGGGATTATTGATTTTCAAAGTGCTTTTATTGGGTTTATAGGATGGGACCTTCTATCATTATTAGAAAATCCAAGAATTAATTTTACAAGAGATTATAATGATAAATTAATCGAATATTTTTATAATAACACATCAATTATCGAAAGTCTCAATACTTTTCGTCAACAATATTATGTCTTAAGTTTAGCTCGACAGACCCGATTACTTGGTAGATGGAGAAAATTATTTAGTTTAAATAATGATAATCAATACTTAGATTATTTAAAAATAACTAAATCTAGAACAATAGCAACTTTAAATAATATTAAAAATTATGAACTAAGATCAATTTATGAAAAGTATTTATAATATATGAAGAATTTTACGTTAATGATTTTATGTGCAGGTTTTGGATCAAGAATGCTGAATTTGACACGCAGTACTCCTAAACCTCTGTTAAAATATAAAAATAAAGTATTATTAAATAACACAATTGATTTTTTTACTAATATTGGATGTGATGAAATCTTAATAAATACACACTATTTACATAATAAAATTAAAAAGTATTTGGACAAAAATTTTAAAAAATATCCTATTAAGATTATCTATGAAAAAAAAATACTTGGTACAGGTGGAGGAGTAAAAAATATTTTCAACTATACAAATAGAAAAAAAATATGTGTTGTTAATTCTGATATATTTTGGACTAAAAAAAATAAATCACATATCAAATATTTTCTCGATAATTATCAAGATGTTTCTCACTGTAAAATGTTGTTATCTAAAGATATTAATTTCTTAGGTTTAAAAAAAGAAAATGGAGATTTTTATTTAAAAAGAAATCTAGTCACAAATTGGAAAAGTAAAAAAGAGAAGTTATATTATTCCGGTCTTCAAATTGTATGTAAAAATATATTTAATAATAGAAAAAAAATATTCAATATGAATGAAATTTGGACAAAACTAATTAAAAAAAATCAAATCAAGGGGTATGTAATCCCTTCCAAAATTAGACATATTGGGGATAAAAAATCAATTTTAGAAAATTAGATTTAATTTAGCTTGATTATAGATTAATATTTCTTACATAAACATTATGTCTACTAAAGCTACAAACGATCAAACCTTTGAAACTGATATATCTTCAAATGAATTACCTGTGGTAGTCGATTTTGGAGCTGAATGGTGCGGCCCTTGTAAAGTACTTGATCCTATTTTAGAAGAAATTGCTGAAGAGAACAAAGACAAAGTAAAAATATATAAGATGAATATTGATGAGAATCCCATGACCCCACAGAAATACGGCATAAGAGGAATTCCAACGATAATGATATTTAAAAAAGGTGAGTTAATTGATACTAAAGTTGGGAGTCTTCCTAAAACAGCTTTAGAAAACTGGATACAATCCAATTTAGAATAATCTTCTTCTAATTTTTCCTATCAAATACAAAGAACCAGTGATTAAATATATTTTTTCTTGATTAGATCTAAAATATTTTAAAGCTTCATTTATATTTTTTACTTGCTCACATTTAATAGAATGAAAATTACAAATCTCATTTATTTGTTTAGTTTTAAATGAATTTTTTTCATCTGGAATTTTTATAGCTAAAACTTTAGATATTCTTTTTTTTATTTTGTTTAAAAATAAACTTGCTTTCTTATTGTCCAACATTCCAAATAAGACTACAGGTTTTATTCTTTTAGTTTTTAAAAATTCATTTAGTTTTTCAGCTCCATCAATATTATGTGACCCATCAAGAATTATTTTTTTATTTTTATAATTAATAACCTCCAATCTTCCTGGCCAAATTGTTTTTTTTATCGCTGTATTAATTTCTTTTGAATTTAATTCATACCCCATGTTTTTCAAAATTTTTGCAAAATATATAGATATTGATGCGTTTTCTTCCTGATGTTTACCGTTCAATGAAGGTTTGGGATAGATATATTTTGTCTTATCCATTTTTATCTCAAACTTATTTTTTAATGATTTTGTGACGCGAAATTCTTTTCCATAAAAATATTTATTTTTAAACTTAATTAATTTTTTTTGAATGTGATTTTTTAACTCTTTCTTTTGTTTGCCAACTAAAACAAACTCACAATTCTTCACTATACCTAATTTTTCGTTAGCAATTTTTCTAAGTGTCTTTCCAAGAAATTCCTCATGATCAAAACTAATTGGTGTTAAAATACTACAAATCTTTTTTGGTATTATGTTAGTTGCATCTAACCTACCTCCTAGTCCTGTTTCTAAAATAAGAAATTCAGATTCTGATTGTTTAAATAAGATGAAGGCTGCAGCTGTTGTTATTTCAAAGAAAGTTATTGGTTTATTATTATTTATTTTTTTTACAAATTTTAGAGTTTCATAAAGTTTCTTTGTACTTACTTCCTTGTTATTCAGAATTATTCTTTCATTAAACCTAGACAAATGAGGTGAGATATAAGCATCACATTTATACCCATTTTTAAATAAAATATTTCTTATAAAACTTTGTACAGAGCCTTTACCATTCGTTCCTGCAATATGAATAGTTTTTGGTAGATGATTCTGAGGATTGCCTAATTTTTTTAATAATAATTTTAATCTGTCTAATGAAAGGTCAATATATTTGGGATGAAGTTTGACAAGTTCATCTAACAACTTTTCTGTTTTAGATTTCACTTATTAATTTATATGATCTATTACTTTGTATAATGTCTCTTTAAGATCTTTTCTATGCGAAACAATATCAACCATACCATGATCTTTTAGATATTCTGCTTTTTGAAAATCTATTGGTAACTCTTCTCTAATTGTATCTTGAATAACTCTTTTACCAGCAAATCCTATAGTAGCACCTTGTTCTGCTATTGTTATATCACCTAACATTGCGAAAGACGCAGTTACACCGCCAGTAGTAGGCTCAGTTAGAATTACTATGTAAGGTATCTTATTTTCATTTAATAAATCAACAGCAGCAATTGTTCTAGGCATTTGCATTAAACTAACAATTCCTTCCTGCATTCTTGCTCCACCAGATGAGGTGACAATTATATAAGGTAATTTTTCTTCCATAGCAATTTTTGCACCTTTAACTATTGCTCCCCCTACTGCTCTTCCCATAGAACCTCCCATAAACTCAAAATTCATTATTCCAGTAATGACTTCTTTATTTTTGATTTTACCTTTAATAAGTATGAAAGCATCATCTCTGTTTGTTTTCTTTCTGTATTCTTTTAACCTGTCTTTATATTTCTTCTTATCTGTGAATTTAAGTGGATCATCGGAAATTTTGTCAGGATTAATTTCAGTATAATTCCCTTTTTCAAAAAAAAGCCCTATCCTATCTTCTGCGGACATTCTAAAATGATAATTACAATTTACACAAACCAATAAATTTTCTTTTAAGTCTTTGTGATGAATCATATTTCCACATGAAACACAGTTATTCCATAATTTTTCTGGAACACTTCTTCGTTTTACAAGTGAAGATAATTTAGGTTTAACAAAATTTGTTAACCAATTCATACTTTAGTTCCATTCTTTAGATCATGTGAAAATTTATCAATTTCAGATAAAATCATTTGTTTGTCATCCAAATTTTCTTCAATAATTTTTATAATACTTGAACCAACAACGGCTCCATCAGCTATCTTACATATATTATTTACATCAGTTGAGTTTTTGATTCCAAATCCAGGAACAACAGGTAGATTTGTGTGCTTCTTGATAAATTTCACCGATTTTTCAAGTTCTTTAAGATCTGCAGATTTTTGACCTGTAATACCCATAACACTAACAAAATACAAAAAACCATTTGCATTTTTTAGTATTAATTTAAGTCTACCTTCATCAGTTGTTGGAGTAATTAATCTTATTAGATCTATTTGGTTTTTATTTAGCTCTTTAATTAAATCTTCATCTTCTTCAGGTTGTAAATCAACAATTATTAAACCATCTACACCATTTTCTCTGCATTTTTTTACAAACTTCTCGATACCAAAATATAAAATTAGATTGTAGTAACCCATTAAAATAATGGGCAGATCGTTTTTTATTTTTTTTGCTTCAGAAGCTAAATAAAAAATATCTTCTAGATTAATGCCTTTGCTTATAGCTCTATTACTTGATAGTTGAATTGTTGGACCATCAGCCATTGGATCAGAAAAAGGCATTCCAATTTCTACAATATCAGCTCCATTATTAATTATTGTCTTAATAATCTTTAAACTAGTTTCTAAATCAGGGTCTCCTCCAGTAACAAATGTTACTAATTTTTTCTTATCATCCTTAAATGTCTGACTAATTAAATTAGTCATTTAGATTTTAATATTTAATTCATCAGCTATAGTAAAAATATCTTTGTCACCTCTACCACACATGTTCATGACAATAATTTTATCTTTACTATAGTTTTTTGCTATTTTTTTTAAAACAGCCAAAGCATGAGCTGGTTCTAAAGCAGGAATAATACCTTCTAATCTACAACAATATTGAAATGCTTCTAGCGCTTCTCTGTCTGTTGCTGACATATACGTAACTCTTTTTTCTTCAAATAAAAATGAATGCTCTGGTCCGATCCCTGGATAATCTAACCCAGCTGAGATGGAGTGTGCTTCCTGAATCTGTCCAGTATTTGATTGTAATAAATATGTTTTATTTCCATGTAATACACCTGGTTTTCCACCAGTTAAACTTGCTGCATGCTTATTTGTATTTATACCATGACCAGCTGCTTCGACAGCAATCATTTTGACACTTGAATCATCTAGAAATTCATGGAAAAGACCTAAAGCATTTGAACCTCCACCAATACAAGCCATTAATACATCCGGCGATCTTCCCTCTAATTCTTCGAGCTGTCCTCTAACTTCTTTTCCAATGATAGATTGAAAATCCCTAACCATTACAGGGTACGGGTGAGGACCTGCTGCCGTTCCAATAATATAAAATGTATCCTCAACATTCGTTACCCAATCTCTTAGCGCTTCATTCATAGCATCTTTAAGAGACTTTGAGCCAGTTGAAACTGATCTTATTTCGGCACCAAGTAATTTCATTCTAAAAACATTTGGAGATTGTCTTTCAATATCTTTTTCCCCCATATAAACAATACAAGGCAAACCAAATAAAGCACATACTGTTGCTGTAGCAACGCCATGTTGACCTGCTCCTGTTTCAGCTATAATTCTTGTTTTACCCATTTTTTTTGCCAATAGAATTTGTCCCATACAATTATTAATTTTATGAGCCCCTGTATGATTCAATTCGTCTCTTTTAAAATAAATTTTTGGGCCACCAAGATCTTCTGTAATTCTTTCGGCTAAAAATAATGGACTTGGTCTTCCAACATAGGTCTTTAAATAATAGTTAAACTCAGAAATAAAATTTTTATCATTTTTTATTTTTTCATACTTTTTTTCTACTTCAAGGATTAATGGCATTAAGGTTTCAGAAACATATCTTCCACCAAACTGACCAAAATAGCCTTTTTCATTTGGATAATTTTTATATGTATTTTTAAGCATTTTTTATTTTTCTGATAAAATTATTTATAATGTGATTATCTTTAATGCCAAGATCTTTTTCTACTCCTGAAGACAAATCTATTCCATATGGATTTATATCACTAAGAATCTGCTGAATATTATTTATATTTACACCTCCAGATAAAAACCAAGGTTTATCAGTTTTCAAACTTTTTAATATTTTCCAATCAAAACTCTTTGAATTACCACCAGGTAAATCATTTTTCTTTGGTTTGTAATCAAATAAAAAATAATCAGCACTTTTGTAATCTTTAATTTTATTTAGGTCATCTTTAATACTTATGGAAATCGATTTTATTATTCTGACTCCTAATTTTTTTATATTTTTAATGTATAATTCATCCTCTGATCCATGTAATTGTACATATTTTAGATTTGTATGTGCTATAATTTCTTTTAATTTATCAATCTCTTTATTCACAAATACTCCAACACCATTAATATTTAATTTCTCTGAAATATTAAGAAGTTTATTTGCATTTTCAATTGATATATTTCTTGGACTTTTAGTATAAAATATCATTCCAAAAAAACCAATATTATTATTTTCGCAACACATAAGAGTATCTCGATTTTTAATTCCACAAATTTTTATAATCATTTATGATAATGTTTTATTAATTTCTTTTAAAGTCTTCAGGGGATTTTTTGATTTGGTAATTGGTCTTCCTATAACTAAATAATTAGCGCCAAGTTTTATTGCTTCTTCAGGAGTCTCTATTCTTTTTTGATCATCGTTATTAATTTTATTTTTAAGTCTTATACCTGGAGTGATTATTATAAAATCTTTACCAACCTCTTTTCTAATAACATTTATTTCTTTAGGACTACAAACAACTCCATCTAAACCATTCTTTTTTGCAAGTTTAGCAAATTTTTTTACTAAAAATGATACATTCTTTTGATTATAAATTTTTTTCGTTTGTTTAGAATCAATACTAGTTAAAATAGATACTCCTAGAATTTTTGTAAATTTTTTATTTTTTACTGACGATTTCATCATTTCATCACCTCCTGAAACATGAATTGTAGTAAAAATTGGTTTTATCTTACTTAAAGCTGCTAAACCATTTTTAACAGTATTTGGGATATCATGTAATTTTAAATCTAGAAATATCTTAGGACAAATAGAAAAAATTTTTTTATAACCAATTAAGCCAAAATTAAAAAAAAATTGATATCCAATTTTGAATGCGTAAACATCTTTTTCAAGAGATTTAACTAATCTTTCTACTTCATTAAAATCATTACTATCTAGAGCAACAATTATTTTTTTAGAAGCCATCTTCTGTATTTGGTACTGGTAAATTATTTATTTTTCTATGTAATATTTTTCCAATTTTGAAATGTAATTTGTAACTTTGATTTTTAAATAGTTTTTGATTTGTTTTTGGATTTCTAACAAATTTTTCTTTATTAATTTTTCTTGTAATAGTCCCAAAACCTCTTATTTCAATGTTTTGCCCATTCTTAAGTGAGTTTATTATTTTCTTAGTAAATATATTAAATAAGTGTTCTATATCTTCGTGACTTAGGTTGTTATGTTTTATTTGTAATTTCTCCAGGATTTGTGATTTTAACATTAATCCTATTTTTTTAAAACTGATCCAAGAATATCACCTAAAGAAGCACCAGATGCACTGGATCCATATTTAGATAATACCTCTTTTTCATCTCTGATTTCAAGTTCTTTAATTGAAAGATTTAATGTTCTGCTTTTTGAGTCTATTGACAAAATTATTGAATCAATATTTTCATCTAAAGCAAAACGATCAATTTTATTTTCATTTTTATCATTAGATAAGTTTGATTTTTTAATAAAACCAAAGACTTGTTTATCTTTGTTAAGTTCAATTTTTAAACCTTTTTCATCAATATTTATTATTTTTCCTGTTACTTTTGAATTTAATGGATTAGCTTCAATAAATTCTTGAACTGGATCATTTTGTAAATGTTTAATACCTAAACTGATTCTTTCTTTATCAGCATTAATATCTAAAATTTTAACTTTAACTTTTTCGCCTTTTTTAAAATTTTTCAATATTGTCTGACATTCGTTTTCATCCCAACTTAAATCTGAGACGTGAACCATTCCATCAATTTCGTCTAAAACTTTAACAAAAATTCCAAAATCAACGATGTTTACAATTTCAGTTTCAAAAGAGTCATTTATATTAAAATCTTCCTTAAGTTTGATCCAAGGATTATCTTTAGTTTGTTTTAAACTACAATTTATTCTCTTTTTTTCTTCATCAATATCTAAAACTACTACTTCGACTTCTTGATTAAGATTAAGTATTTTTGATGGGTGAGGTGGTTTTTTTAGCCAGCTAAGGTCATTTATCGAAATAACTCCATCATATTGGTTATCTATAATAATAAATACATTGTTATCATTCATACTTATAACTTTACCAATAATTTTATCCTCGGGTTTTATATTGTCTTTAACATTATCCCATGGATTATCTGTTAGTTGTTTAATTCCGAGACTTAATCTTGATAACTCTTCATCAAATTTTAAAACTTTAACTTTTATATTTGTATTTAGTTGAAGTGATTCTGATGGGTTATTTATTTTTGTCCAAGATATATCTGTAACATGTACAAGTCCATCTATTCCCCCAAGGTCAATAAAAGCACCATAGTCAGTGATATTCTTAACTTTACCTTCAATAATTGATCCCTCTTTTATATTTTTCAGAAGTTCAGATCTTTGTTCTTTTAATTCATTTTCCGTAATTGCTTTTCTTGAAACAACAATATTACCTCTATATTTATCCATCTTCAAAATAAGGAGCTCAAGAGGTTTATTTAATAATTCTTTAGTATCTTTTATTATTTGTCTAGTTTCAATCTGGCTACCTGGAAGAAAAGCTACAACTCCATCTAAATCTACACTCATACCGCCTTTAACTCTATTAAATGGAATTCCAGTTACAACTTTGTTTTCATTAAAACTCTCTTGTAAGTTTTGCCACGCTTTTTGCTTTACAGCCTTTTCTCTTGATAACAAAGTTTCACCATTTGCGTTATCAACGTTTTCAATAAAAACTTCAATTGCGTCTCCAACTTGTATTTCCGAAGTTTGACCGGGTCTAGAAAATTCACTTAAAGGGACACGACCCTCACTTTTTAAACCAACATCAATAGTAACAATATCATTTTCAATAGATACTATTTTACCTGATGTAATACTTTTTTCTTTTGCAGAGGAGTTTTTAGAATAATCATTGATTAAAATGTCGTATTGAGAGTTAGATATTTTATTATTCAAACCTTGACTCATACTATAGTTTCTTTAATAATCTATTTATTTGATTAGTTGTTTCCTTAAATGTACTTTCATTATTAATAAAATGTGCATCTTTAGGAATTACTAAAGGTGAATTAATTCTAGTTCTATCTTTTTTATCTCTCAATTTAATATCCTTCAAAATTTGTGGGTATATAGACTTTTCGCCACTATCAATCAACTGTTTATATCTTCTTTTTGCTCTTATTTCAGAATTTACAACAATATATAGTTTTAAATCAGCATTTTTAAAAACAACTGATCCTATATCTCTTCCATCAATAACAAAACCACGAGAATTTTTATTTCTTTTAACAAAATTGTATTGCATATTATTTATAAATTCTCTTACGCATTTATTAACTGCAATTATTGATGCTAAATTAGAAATTTCTTGAGTTCTAATTTTATTACTTTTTCGAAACGAAATACTATTAATTTTTCTTAATTTCTTTTTAATTTCATTAATATTATTAATATTTATTTTATCTTTTAAAAAAATTAGTGCTAGCCTCCTATAAAGAATTCCTGAGTCAAGATGCTTTAATTGCCATTTTTTGCTAATATATCTAGAAATTTTTTCCTTACCTGAAGCCGCAGGTCCATCTACAGTTATTATTATATTTTTCAAATAATACTTCCACCTAATTTATTTAATTCGCTTTTAAAATTAGGGAAACTTGTATTGATTGACTCAGAGTCATTAATTCTTAAAGGCCCTATTCTTGTTGCCATAATACAAAAAGCCATTGCAATTCTGTGATCAAAATCTGTTTGAATTATATTAGAATTAATTTCATAATTTTTAGATGGATAAATAAACAAATCATCATTTTCAGTTTTACAATTCACGCCACATTTTTGTAAGTTTAACATGATTAGTTTTAGTCTATCACTTTCTTTTACTCTTAATTCTTTTAAGCCACGAAATATACTTGGTGTGCTAGCAAATGATGCTGCAACTGCAAGAATTGGATATTCATCTATCATTAAATCTGCAATTTCTGGACCAAGTTCACAACCATTTAAATTACTTGATAAGACTTCAATATCACAAATATTTTCATTGTTACTTATTCTTTTATTAAGTAATTTTATTTTTGCTCCCATTTTTTCTAAAGCAATTAATAACCCATTTCTTGTTGGATTATTGTTAATATTTTTAAGCACTACTTTAGAGTTATTGTTAATCAATGCTGAAACAATAAAAAAAGCACTACTAGAAAGATCATTTGGCACATCAATATTTTTAGAAATTAGTTCTTTTTTTCCAATTATTTTAATTAATTTATTGTTATTTTTTTTTCTAACATCAATCTGTGCTCCAAATGATTCTAGCATAATTTCGGTGTGGTCTCTCGTAATTTTATTTTCAATTATTATTGTTTCCCCTTTTGTATTTAAACTTGCTAATAATACTCCAGATTTAATTTGTGCTGATGGAATATCTAAATCAATTTTAGTACTTGTTAATTCTGAACCTTCAATTTTTAATGGTAACTTACCATTTGAACTATTTATCTTTGCATTCATTTTACTCAACGGATCTGATATTCTCCTCATAGGTCTGTTCGATAAAGACTTATCACCTGTCAAGATAGTGTCAAATTTTTGGGATGATAAAAGTCCAGTTAGCAATCTAGCACTAGTGCCAGAATTACCAAGATAGATTTTTCCTTCTGGTTTTTTTAATGAATTTAAACCCTTTCCAAAAATTATAAGCTTATTATTATTTTCTTCTACTTTTACACCCATTGCTTTAAATGCATTAAGTGTATGCAAAACATCTTCTGATCTAAGAATATTACTTATTTCACTTACACCATTTGAAATTGATGGAATTATTATTGATCTATGAGATATTGATTTATCTCCAGGAACATTAGCATTTCCGTTTATACCATTAGTTATTGAGTTGCTTATCATTCTATAATTTAAAGCTAGAGCCTAAATAAAACTTCTTAATTCTTTCATCATTAACTGCAGATAATGGATCACCTGAATAAAATATTGCTCCTTCATTAACAATATAAACTTTGTCAACAATTTTTAGTGTTTCTCTTACATTATGATCAGTTATCAAAATACCTATATTTCTTTCCTTTAATTTTTTTATAATAGTTTTAATTTCTTCTATTGATACAGGGTCAATACCTGTAAGAGGTTCATCTAATAATAGATATTTAGGATTTGTTGCTAATGTTCTTGCAATTTCTAATCTTCTTCTCTCTCCACCAGAAAGTACAACAGATTTAGATTTTCGAACATGGTTAATATCAAATTCGTTAAGTAAATTCTGTAAAATAATATTTTGCTTATTTTTATCTTTTTCTTTTATTTCAATTATAGATAATAAATTGTCTTCTACACTCATACCTCGAAAAATTGATGCTTCTTGAGGAAGATAACTTATACCAAGCTTACCTCTAAGATAAATAGGAAGGTTAGAAACATCCAATTTATCTAATATAATACTCCCAGTATCAGGTTTTACTAATCCAACAATTATATAAAAGGTTGTTGTTTTTCCAGCACCATTAGGGCCTAATAATCCTACTACCTCTCTTCTGTTAATTGATATACTAATATCTCTTACGACTTTCTTATTTCCATAAGTTTTTGAAACTTTACTTATTAACAGTCCATCATCAAGAACAGTAAATTTATCATTCATTGTTTTGAATTAGTACTTTAACTTTTGTATCGTTATTTGATTTAATTTTATATGAATTATTTTTAGTATCAAGAGTTCCATAGTCTCCTATTATTTTTTCACCATTACGTATTATAACAACATTATCTATAAGTTCTATAATTGAAGTCTTGTTGTCAAAATTTATTTTCTTTGCATACATTTCAGTATTATTATTTTTAACGTATGATATTTTTTTATCAATTACATTTAAGAAAGTAATTTCTTTTTGATTTTCAATATTTGAAAAGACACCTTCAATTTTTTCAGCTTTAATAAATATACTCTCATTGATCAATTTAGAATTTAGACCTTCTAATTTAAAATCACCATTTAGATTATTGACTTCTATAAACCCATCCGAATACATTTCGATATCTTTAGTAATTAATTCTGAATTTTTTCCGTCTACTCTAAGTTTTTCTGATATAACTTCAAACTTTAAAGTTTCACTTTTACTATTTAACCCAAACTTTGGAGAAACGAAATTTACTTCCCCTTTTGCATTTAGTTCAGTTATATCATAAAGACTTTTATCAAAATTTATTTTTACATTTTTTGCATTTAAGTTAAAATTATCAGATAAGATTTTTACATTTTTTTTTAATAAATAATACCTTTCATCCTGAAAGACCTCGATTCCATCTTCTGTTGTAATTTCTGTTTCACCTATTTCTCTCGCTATGATGTTGAAAGAAAATAAAATTATTATGGTTATACTAAAAACTAATCTCATTTTAAAACTATTAAAGAATTTCCATAAAACATTATTTTATTTCCATTATCATAGATATTAAAACCATCTGAAGATATAGTAGTATTTTTTGATGTGAATAGGGATTTTGTTTTACTTTCAGCAGTTTGTTTATTTCTATCAAAAATTACCTTTTCAGTTTCAATGCTAAAGTCAGTTGATTTAAATTTAACATTTTTATTTAACAAAATTTCATCTTTATTCAAAAAATTACCTTCTTTTGCCGTTATATGAATTTTTCTTGATTCATTGCTTATGGCAAACTTTGGCTCATCAATATCTACATTTGATAAGATTTTTTCAGAAACTTTTAAATCAATATTTTTTATATTAATTTGTTTAGAAAATATTATTATTAAAAAAGAAAAAACCATAATTAAAGCAAAAAAAATTATAATTTTTTTATTTATGTGTAAAAAAAAATTCAAATTAACTCGTCAATCTCAATAAATCATGAATATGAACTATTCCCAATGGTCTTTTTTTATCACAAATAAACAAACTAGTTATTTTTTTTGAATTCATTAGATTTATTGCTTCTCCAACTAACATATTTTTATTTGCTAAGGTTGGATTTTTTGTCATTATTTCAAAAGCTTTTTTTTCAAAAAATTTTGAATTTAATTTTCTTCTCAGATCACCATCAGTGATTATTCCAACAATTTGTTCATTTTTGTTAATTACGCCAATACAACCAAAACTTTTCTTGGTCATAGTAATTAAAGCTTTTGACATTTTTTCCTCTAATTTTGCTAGAGGCAATTCTTTTTTTGTATGCATAACTTCACTTAAATTTTTTAAATCTTTACCAAGATTACCTCCAGGATGAAGACTTTTAAATTCATTACTTTTAAAACCTCTTAACTCTAATAATGCAATTGCTATACAGTCTCCAATGATCATACACATTGAAGTTGAACTTGTGGGCGCTAGATTTAGAGGACAAGCTTCAATTGGTTTCTTATATAATATACCAACAGTAGCATTCTTATGAAGTATACTCTTAGAGTTACTTGTTATGCTAATAAGTTTTATATTAAATCTTTTAGTGAATTGAATTATATTATTTAGCTCTGCTGTTTCACCCGAGTTAGAAATTGCTATTACGCAATCATCTTTTTTTATATTTCCTAAATCACCGTGACTCGCTTCTGTTGCATGTACGAAATAAGAAGGTGTCCCAGTTGATGTTAGAGTTGCTGATACTTTATTACCTATGTGTGCACTCTTACCAACCCCAGTAATTACAACCTTACCTTTTGTATTAAATATTAAATTTACAGCATTACAAAAACTACTATTAAAAGTAGATTTTAAATTTTTTATACTACTTAATTCACTTGCTAATGCTCTATTTGCACTATTAATTATTTTTTTATTATTTCTCATTAATGTTTAAATATATCTTGTTCAGACCAACCATTAATATCTAAATCGGTTCTATACTGGATGAAATCAAAACAGGCTCTAGCTAGTTTAGTTCTTTTTTCTCTTAATAACATCATATCAAGCTTATCTTTTAATTTATGTAAATATAAAACATCTGTAGCAGCATATTTTTGTTGTTCTTTAGTCAATTCTCCACCCCAATCAGAAGACTGTTCAGTTTTTGAAATTGATTTTCTTAATAATTCACTACAAAGATCTTTGTATCCATGTTTATCAGTATAAGTTCTAACTAACTTTGATGCAATTTTAGTACAATAAATATTTTTAATATTAATTTTAAAGTTATGTTTAAATACAGCTACATCAAATCTAGCATAATGAAAAATTTTTTGAATTTTATTATTCTTAAGAATGTTAATTAAATTTAGAGGTTTCTCAGTAGATAAGTCAATTTTTACTAGATGACATACTTCGTCTCCATTAGAAATTTGTACTAAACATAATTTATCTCTTTTAGGATTCAGTCCCATTGTTTCGCTATCCAATGCAATAATATTAGTGGCTTTAAAACTTGCTGGAAGATCACCTTTATAGAGATTTATTTTCATTTTGATTTTATTACCTGTATAATTTATATTTTTCCTCTATATCACTTATTTAATTAAAGGTCATGAAATCAATAGTAATTTTTGGAGGTGCAGGTTTTGTAGGTAAACATTTAATAAGACGTCTTACTAAAAATGGCCATAAAATCATTGTGCCATATCAAAGATCTGTACAAGAAGCTAAAATCCGACTTTTAGGTGTAACAGGACAGGTAATTCCATTTCGTTATTCTTCATTAGAAGACAAAAGGCTTAAATCTGTTTTAAATAATACCAACGTATGCATTAATTTAAAAACTACATACGATCAAAAGAAAGGTGATTTTAATAATGCAATATTTAAGTTTAATCAGAAACTTATTAGAATTTTAAAATCTAGTAAGGAATTAAAACAATTCATTCTTTTTTCTGGTCTTGGTGTAGATATTGATAAAAATTCAACTAGAAGTAATGCAGTGCATAAATCTGAAAAGGAAGCTTTTAAACAATTAGATAATGCAATCATTATTAGGCCAGGAGTTATTATAGGCGGTGGTGATATTTTCTTGAAAAGACTTTTGCCAATATTTAAAGCTTCATTTTTTGTCCCACTTTTTGGAGATGGTTCTACAAAATTCCAACCAGTATTTATTGATGATGTATCTCTAGCTGTTGATGAAATAATTAATTCAAAGATTAATGGGAAAAATATTTACGAGCTTGCGGGTCCCAGAATTTATTCTTACAAAGAGTTTTTTAATCAAATTTCTGAATATTTAAAGAAAACAAGAGTTTTTGTTCCTGTTCCTATGGCATTAATGAAGCCTATGATAAATATTGCTGAAAAAACTCCTTTTTCTCCACTTACTTCAGAACAGTTAACATTATTTGAAAAAGATAATCTTATTGTAAATGTTGATAAATCATTCCAAAATCTTGATATTAATCCACAGGACACTCTACAAATACTTAAAAATATTGTTGTAAATTAACGTTTTTCTTAGTTTTAGTACATAAGTGGTACTATTATTACAAAATTATTGTTTCCTTTTTCATCTTGAATGTGTATTTGAATCGATCTAGATAAAATAGTAAACAAATGATAACTAAATGCTAAAATTTACAAAAATAAATAAGGAAAATCCTAGTAAAATATCTGCAAAAGAAAGAGTTAATTCATTTGATGAAATTTACACTAAATATGCCTCGCAAAAGGCTGAAGAACAAGCTTCTAGATGCTCTCAATGTGGAGTGCCTTTCTGTCAAGTTCACTGTCCGTTACACAATAATATTCCAGATTGGTTAAAGCTTACTGCAGAGGATAGAATGCAGGAGGCATTTGAAATTTCCAGCTCAACAAATAACATGCCTGAAATTTGCGGTCGTATATGTCCTCAAGATCGTTTGTGTGAAGGTAACTGTGTAATTGAACAATCTGGCCACGGTACTGTTACTATAGGATCGATAGAGAAATATATTACGGATAAAGCTTGGGAAGAAGGTTGGGTTAAAAATATAGAACCAGTTGAAGAAAGAAACCAAAGCGTGGGAATTATTGGTTCTGGCCCTGCTGGGTTAGCTGCAGCAGAAGAACTGCGTAAAAAAGGATTTCAAGTTACAATCTATGATCGCTACGACAGACCAGGTGGACTTTTAATCTATGGTATTCCAAATTTTAAACTAGAAAAAGATATTGTTATAAGAAGAACAAATCGACTTAAAGAAAGTGGGATTAAGTTTGAACTAAACTGCGATATTGGCAAAAATATTTCGTTTGATGAAATTAAAACAAAGCATGATGCAGTTCTTATAGCAACCGGGGTTTACAAATTTAGAGAAATTAATCTAAATACATCTAATTTTAATAATGTTGTACCAGCTTTAGATTTTCTAATAGCAAGTAACAAGACTGGTTTAAAAGATAAAGTAGAAGAATTTACAAATGGAAGATTAAACGCAAATGGAAAAAATGTAGTTGTCATTGGCGGCGGTGATACCGCTATGGATTGCGTTAGAACGGCTGTAAGACAAGGAGCAAAATCTGTTAAGTGTCTTTACAGACGTGATAAGACAAACATGCCTGGTTCGCAAAGAGAAGTTCAAAATGCAATAGAAGAGGGCGTCGATTTTCAATGGTTGACTTTACCAACTGAATATTCGGGAAACGGATCATTGAAAAATGTCAGAACCGTTTTAATGCAACTTGGAGAACCTGATGAGTCAGGTAGAAGAAAGCCAGAGCCAAAAGAAGGTACGGAAAAAGACCTAGATGTTGATTTAGTAATAGAAGCTTTAGGTTTTGAACCTGAAGATTTACCAAAGCTTTTTGATCATTACAACCTTACAGTTACAAGATGGGGTACATTAAAAATTAATTATAAAAATATGATGACATCAATTGATGGGGTATTTGCTGCTGGAGATATTGTTCGAGGTGCAAGTTTAGTTGTTTGGGGAATCAAAGATGGTCGTGATGCAGCAAAGAATATTAATAAATATTTAGAAAACAAATTTTCCGATCAAAATAATATTAATAAGAAAGCAGTTAATGCCTAATCACTTTATTGAAAAGTACAAAAAGGATAAAAAATTCTTAGAAGAAAATCACGTTTATAATGAACAAGATGAACATTCATCATGTGGTGTTGGATTAATAGCATCTTTAGATGGATCGGAGACAAGAGAAATAGTCGAGTTAGGAGTTCAAGCTTTAAGAGTTTTGTATCACCGGGGAGCAGTTGATGCTGATGGTAAAACAGGTGATGGTGCAGGAATACAGTTATCCATACCAAAGAATTTTTTTACTCAACAAATAGAAAGAACGGGTCACACTCCTAATGATTTACCTTTCGGAGTTGGCATGATTTTTTTACCACGTACAGATTTTGCTGCTCAGGAAAATGCTCGTACAATTGTTGAATCTGAAATAATTAAAGAAGGTTTGAAAATATATGGTTGGAGACACGTTCCAATTAATTCATCGATTATTGGTGATAAAGCAAAAGCAACAAGGCCTGAAATAGAACAAATACTAATTTGTAATGAAGAACTAGAAGATGAAAAGCAATTTGATAATAAACTTTATATAATTAGAAAAAGAATAGAAAAAGAAATTAGAAATCAAAATATTTCAGACTTTTATATTTGCTCACTATCTTGTCAGTCTATTGTTTATAAAGGTATGTTTTTAGCAGAACAGCTTTCCAATTTTTATCCAGACATCCAAAATGAGAATTTTATTTCTAGATATGCAGTTTATCACCAGCGTTATTCAACTAATACATTTCCTACATGGTCGTTAGCACAGCCTTTTAGAGTGATTGCGCATAATGGTGAAATAAATACACTTAAAGGTAATAAAAATTGGATGGCTGCACATGAGCCAAGAATGGAACATAAAAATTTTGGCAATAATGTAGATGATTTAAAACCTATAATTGATTCTAAAGCGTCTGACTCTGCTGCATTAGATTCAACAATAGAATTATTAGTCAAAGCTAATCGCTCTTTACCTATGGCTAAAATAATAACAATTCCAGAAGCTTGGTCCCATAGAAGAGATTTTCCAAAAAAAATAAAAGATTTATACGCTTATGGTGGAGCAGTAATGGAGCCATGGGATGGTCCAGCAGCAATATGTGGTGCCTACAGTGACTGGGCTATTGCTGGAATGGATAGAAATGGCCTTAGACCTATAAGATATACATTAACAAAAAATCTTCTTATTGCGGGTTCTGAAACTGGAATGGTTGATATTAAAGATAATGAAATATTAGAAAGAGGTAGGGTAGGACCAGGTCAATTAATAGCAGTCAATTTTAAAGAGAAAAAATTTTTTAAAGATCATGAGATAAAAAAGTATTTGGCAGAAACTAAACCATTTGGTGATTGGACTAAAAAAATTACGTATATTGATAAACTTGTTCAATCTGTTGATGAGGAATTTAGAGATTTAGACTCTGGAGATCTACGAAAAAGAATGGCATGTTTTGCCTGGTCAGTAGAAGACATCGAATTAATACTTCATCCGATGATTGCTGAAAAAAAAGAAGCAACGGGATCGATGGGAGATGATACTCCGTTAGCTGTACTTTCAAATAAATATAGAGGACTCCATCACTTTTTTAGACAAAATTTTAGTCAAGTTACAAACCCACCAATTGATTCATTAAGAGAAAGAGTTGTTATGAGTCTTCGAACTAGAATTGGTAACTTAAGTAATATTCTTGATGAAGATGAAGATCAATGTGATCATTTACAATTGAACTCCCCTGTTCTTTCAATTGAGCAATTCAAATCTATGCGTAGATATATGAAAGATACTGTGAAGATCATTGACACTACAATGGATAAAACAAATACTGAAAATAATTTTGAGACAGAAATTGCAAGAATTAACCTAGAGGCAGAACTAGCTGTTAGAGAGGGCTATGTTCATATAATTTTAAGTGACAAAGAAATGTCTAAAGCAAGAATAGCTCTTCCTATGATATTAGTTACAAGCTCTGTTCATCATCATTTAATTAAACAAAATCTTCGAACTTTTATTTCCTTAAATGTTCAATCTGCAGAATGTTTAGATGTACAATATTTTGCAGTGCTTATCGGAGTAGGAGCAACAAGTGTGAATGCATATATGGCACAACAAGCTATAGCGGAAAGACATAAAAAGGGATTATTTAAAAATCTCTCATATGAAGAATGTGTAGAGAGATTCATTAATTCTATAAATAATGGTTTGCTTAAGACTATGAGTAAGATGGGAATATCAGTGATCAATTCATATCGAGGTGGTTGTAACTTTGAAGCAATTGGTCTTAGTAGAAATTTAATGAGCAAATACTTCCCTTCTATGAGTTCTAAAATATCTGGTATCGGAATCAGTGGTATTGAAAGAAGATCTAGATTGGCTCATGACAAGGCTTATGAAGAAAGTGTTATTACGCTACCAATTGGAGGAAACTATCGCTACAGATTTGGTGGCGAAAAACATGCTTTTGAAGCAAGATCAATTCACATGCTTCAAACTGCAGTAACTTCTAATAATTATTCTTTATTCAAAAAATATTCTACAATGATAGATGAAATGGATCCTATAAATATTCGTGATCTTTTAGACTTCAAAAAAAATAAAGATAATAGTAACTCTAACACGGTAGAACCTTCTCAAGAAATTAGAAAAAGACTAGTTGCACCAGGAATATCACTTGGAGCCCTAAGTCCAGAAGCGCACGAAACTCTTTCTGTAGCAATGAATAGGATAGGAGCTAAATCAGATTCAGGTGAAGGTGGTGAAGATCCGATTAGATTTAAACCTAAGCCAAATGGAGATAACGCATCATCAAAAATTAAACAAATTGCAAGTGGACGATTTGGTGTAACAGCGGAGTATTTAAATAATTGTGAAGAAATTGAAATTAAAGTTGCACAAGGTGCAAAACCTGGTGAGGGTGGACAATTGCCAGGAGGAAAAGTTACAGAATTAATTGCTAAACTAAGACATTCAACTCAAGGTGTGACACTTATTAGTCCTCCTCCTCATCATGATATTTATTCTATCGAAGATTTAGCTCAGCTTATTTACGATTTGAAACAAATAAATCCAAGAGCTAAAGTATGCGTTAAGTTAGTTGCTCAGTCAGGGATTGGGACAGTAGCAGCTGGTGTTGCAAAAGCAAAAGCTGATACGATACTTATATCAGGTCACAATGGTGGAACTGGAGCAAGCCCACAAACAAGTATTAAGTATGCAGGACTTCCTTGGGAACTTGGATTAAGTGAAGTACATCAAGTTCTATCTCTAAATAACTTAAGGGATAAAGTTGTTCTTAGAACAGATGGAGGTTTGAAAACAGGAAAAGATATTGTTATTGCGGCTATGCTTGGGGCAGAAGAATATGGAATTGGGACAGCAAGTTTAGTTGCCATGGGCTGTATCATGGTTAGACAATGTCATTCAAATACTTGCCCCGTTGGAGTTTGCTCTCAGGATGAAAAACTTAGAGAAAAATTTACTGGTACACCAGAAAAAGTAATTAACCTTTTTAGTTTTATTGCTGATGAAGTAAGAGAAATTCTAGGATCACTAGGCTTTTCTTCTCTTGATGAAGTAGTTGGAAGATCTGATCTTTTATATCAAGTCAGTAGAGGAAGTTCTGATCTTGATGATTTAGATTTAAATCCAATTATTCAAACCATTGATTCATCAGTTGGAGAATTTGACATAAAGAAAAATACAATTAATAAGGTTAGCGATAGCCTTGATATTAAAATCATAGAGGATGCCAAGTCTTTCTTTGAAACAGATCAAAAAATTGAACTAAACTATAATATCAAAAATACTGATAGGGCTATTGGTACAAGACTTGCATCAGAAATTACTACAACAAAAGGAATGAGTTCTCTTCCAGAGGATTTCTTTACAGTTAATTTTCATGGTTCTGCTGGGCAATCTTTTGGAGCATGGAGTGTGCAAGGAACTACTCTTAAAGTTTTTGGTGACGCTAACGATTATGTTGCAAAAGGATTATCAGGGGGTAAAATTGTTATTCAACCAAGCTCATCTTCACAACTAAAAACAAACAAAAATGTTATCATTGGAAATACAGTCCTATATGGAGCAACGCGTGGTAAACTTTTTGCAGCTGGAACAGCTGGTGATAGATTTGCTGTTAGAAACTCTGGCGCACATGCTGTTATTGAAGGATGTGGTGATAATGGATGTGAATATATGACTGGAGGAAGCGCAGTTATTCTTGGTGAAGTAGGAAATAATTTTGGAGCTGGAATGACTGGAGGTATGGCATTTGTGTACGATAAAGAAGGAACTCTACCACTTAGAATTAATCTTGAGGATATTTTCTATCAACAACAAATGACAAATTATTGGGAAAAAGCTTTACATAAAAAAATTGAAGAACATATCAAGGAAACAAATTCAATGTACGCAAAAAATTTACTCGAAAATTGGGAAAATGAGAAATTACTCTTCTGGCAGATTGTTCCAAAAGAAATGATCAATAAATTTGATCAACCTGTATTAATTCAAGAAGAAAAATCTGCTTAGTTTTTTATTATTGATTTAATAGAATCATTCATTATTTTTAAATCAAATGGATCGGATAATCTATGATCACTATTTTTTAATAATTTTATTTGGATTTGATTACCCTTAACTTTTTTTACTATTTTTTCTGGAACATCTGGAGTGACAACACTATCTTTTAGTCCTTGTATTAAAATTAAGGGCTTATTCCATTTGAATTCTTTATTCAAAATTTTATTTTTTCTACCTTCAACAATGTATTTCTTTTTTATAAGATAACTAAACCCATAGGAGGAATATTTAATAATTCCTTTTTTATTCATTTCTTGTTTTTTCTTTAAAGAGAGTTTTTTATAAAACCCATCGATATAATCAGGTGCTGCTGCTAGGCCAATTAATCCAGCAATTCTTTTTGGTCTCACTTTGGCAGCTAAAAACATTAACCATCCACCCATACTGCTACCAACCAGAATTTGCGGTCCTTTAGCAATATTATCAATGATATCAACTAAGTCTTTTTTCCAATCTGAAATTGTAAAATCTTCGAATTTTCCATCAGATTTACCATGGCCGCGGCATTCAAAACGGATAAACCGCAATTTATTTTTTCGCGCAAATTTTTCTAAAGACAAAGCTTTTTGACCACTCATATCTGAGTTAAGACCATGGATAAAGATGATACCAGGTCCTTTACCCTTTATAGATTTATAGTGAATTCTTTCTTTTTTCTTATTAATAAAGTAAGGCATCTTTGATACAAATACTTATATTTTAATAAAATGTCATCATTTAATGTCGCTCAAATTCTTCCCTCTTTAGATTCTGGTGGTGTCGAAAGAGGCACTATTGAAGTCGCAAATTATTTATCTGAATTAAATTTAAAAAATAATATTATTTCAAATGGAGGACGTTTAATTAAGGAAATTGATAAAAATTATACTGATCATTTTCAATTACCTGTTAACTCAAAAAATTTTTTTATTTATCCATTAATTGCTAATCAATTAAAAAAATTAATTTTTAATCAAAATATTAATGTTGTTCATGTACGATCAAGAGCACCAGCATGGATTTTAAGTTTCATAAAAAATAGAAGCTTCAAAACAATATCTACATTTCATAATGTGTATAGTGGTAATTCTTATTTTAAAAAAATCTATAATAAGCAATTATCCAAAGTTGATCAGATTGTTGCAATTTCAAATTATGTAAAAAATGAAATTAGTAAAAAATACAATTTGGATTCAAATAAAATTAAAGTGATTAATAGAGGAGTTGATGTTAAATATTTTGAAAAACCAATTTTAGATTCTCAAATAGAAAATATAATAAATAAGTATCAAATTGATACCTCAAAAAATATTATTCTATATCCTGCAAGGCTAACAAACTGGAAAGGTCAAATTGAGTTTTTAGATATATTTAATAAGATGCAAAATGATAATTTTTTACTTTATTTTGCAGGTGATACAAAAAATCAATCTTATACAGAGAAACTACAAAATAAAATTCAAAGTTTTAACATTGGTCATAAATGTAAGATTATAGGCAATCTTCTTAGAGATGACTTGAAAACTTTATATTACCTATCATCAATTATTACCTCTTTTCCTTTACAAGCTGAAGGGTTTGGAAGAACTATAAGCGAAGCAATAATAATGAAAAAAAAGATACTTACTTTTAACTATGGTGGTGTCAAAGATCAGCTTGATAAATTAGATGATATTTATAAAGTAGATCCTTATAAATATAATGAAATAGATATAAAACTTCAAAATATTATAAAAATAGATAAAGAAAAATTTTCTAATATTTCTTTAAATAGCAAAGACTACATATCAAAAACATTTTCAAAAAACCAAATGGTACAAAGTTACGTAGACTTATATGAACAGCAGTCAATTTAACAAAATACTAGTTGTAAAGCATGGATCACTTGGTGATATTGCATTTTCTATACTTGCTATGGCATCAATTAAGCAATTTTTTAATAATGCCACTATTGACTTGCTCACTGAAGAAAAATATGTAAGTTTTTTAAGCAATTCAAATTATTTTAATTCGATTTTTAAAGATAATAGAAAAGGAATAATTGATTCACTTAAGGTTATATTAAAAATTAATCAAAATAAATATGATCTAATCATAGATTTACAGAACTCTAAAAGAACAAATAATTATTGGTCATTCTTAAAATTTATTTCAGAAGTAAAAGTTAACGGATCTCGTTCTAATTGTGATATTCAATATGTAATTCCTCCACAAGGAACTGAATCTCCACAACAAGGTTTATACAATCAACTAAAGTTACTTGGAGTAAATGCAATTAATCAAAATGTAGATTGGCTTTCTAGGGATATTACGGCAATTAATGAAGATAAAATAATCTTAATAATACCTGGTGTTTCTAAATCAGGTAAGGACAAGCAATGGTCACCAGATAAATTTGCAATACTTGCAAGTACTCTAGAAAAAAAAGGATATAATATTTGTGTTATTGGGCAAAAATCAGATAAACAAACAGTAGAAACGATCAATAATGCATGTCAGAAGGTTATTGATTTAAGTGATAAATCACCTCCTGAAATCATCTATTCCATCGCTAAAAAAAGTAATTTTATAATTAGTAATGATACTGGCCCAGGTCATATAGCAGCTCTAAGTAATTCACCTATCCTTTTTTTAGCTAAAGATGATGTTATCTCAAAATCAAACTTATCTGAATATAAAAATGCTTATACAATTCTGACTGATACAATGGACTCAATTTCAGTAAAAAAAGTTTTAGATTTTTTACACGATAGTAAATTAATCAATAAATGAAATTAATTCTTTTTCTAAATTTTGGTTGTTAGAGAATAGTTTAGTATATTTTTTCTTCCATGGAGCATATTCTTCTGCAATCATATCTGGAACATTATCTGAATCATAAATAACACAAAGTTTCGTTTCAGAAAGTGATGCAATATGTGTGCATCCACATTCAGGTGTAATTACATATGTTGAAGAGTTTATTATTGATGTCCAATTATCAAAATTTAATTTATCTAAGATTAAAACATTATTTATACTTTCAAGATTTTCAAACTTTTCATTAGTAATAATCTCATATTTTTTAAATATTTCATAGAATACATTTTTTGATGTTCCATCAGTTGTCATTACAATATTGATTTTTAAATTTTTAAGATTGTCTAATAGATTAATAAAGTTTTCTTCTGAAAAATATTTATTGATCCATTTTGAAGATAAATGAATTAAGCATAATTTTTTAGAACTTATTTCTATTTTATTAAATCCTAATTCATTCTTAATCTCTGCAGTATTATTATAACTTAATCCACTTTTAGTAACTAACTCCATCATAATTTCTGTCTGATGAATTGGGATTTTTTTTGAATATCTTAATTGACGATCGATTATTAAGCAGTGAGTAAAAAAAATTTTACCCATAATTCTATCAAAAAATTTACTCATGTAATTATTTTTGTATCGAGATTTAAAAATTAACAATGACTTTATTTTACTTTTAGATAAAATTGATATTAATATACTGAATATACCAGGACTAAATGTGAAAATATAATCATAATCTTCATTTCTTAATTTTGAAATTATTTTTAAGACTTGATAAAATTTATTTTGAAGTAAAAAAATTTTTTTAATAGATTTATAGTTTTTACATATTCTTTGATTTTTATTAGAACATACAATATCAATTCTACAATCCTGATTAGCTTGTTTTAGTCCTTGAACAACTGGAAGAGTAAGGATCATATCTCCCATTTTATCGTTTCTAACTAAACAAATTTTCATAAAGTGTATTTAATAACTAAAAAACAGTTTATATTTTTTAAAATCAGCCCTTGAATTTAAATTCATTTGAGATTATATCCTAACAAAATATGACAAAAGACTTAAATTCCTAATATGCTATTAAATAATAGCTTTAACATAATCTCTATATAATTTTGGCTGTAAATTTCAAAACAAAGAAAGATATTGGTCCAAGAATCAATGAGCAGATTACTGCAAGTGAAGTCAGACTAATATCTAGTAGTGGTAAACAAATGGGGATCTTAAGCATTCGTGAAGCTTTAATTCAAGCGGAAGATGAAGGTTTTGATTTAGTTGAAGTGTCTCCTGAAGCTAATCCACCAGTTTGTAAAATTATAGATTATGGTAAATTAAAATATAGAGAGCAAAAAAGTAAGAAAGAAGCAAAAAAGAAACAAAAAACAATTGAAGTTAAAGAAATTAAAATGAGACCTGGCATTGATACCCACGATTATAATGTTAAAATTAAAGCACTCTCAAAGTTTATAGGTGGTGGTAATAAAGTTAAAGTCTCTATGCGTTTCAGAGGACGTGAAATGGAGCACCAAAATTTAGGCTTTGATCTTCTTAAAAAACTAACTTCAGAAGTCGAAGAATATGCAAAAGTTGAAGTAGCTCCTAAGTTTGAGGGAAGACAAATAATGATGATACTTGTCCCTCAAGTTGCCAAATAATTCTACATATTGCAAAATACTCAATTATCAGTATAAGCCCTCAAAACTTGTTATGGCTTGCGGGGCAGCCTAACGGGTAAACTTATAATATAGGAGATAGTAATGCCCAAGCTTAAAACAAAGAGTAGTTTAAAAAAAAGATTTTCTAGAACAGGTACTGGTAAAATTAAATTTAAACCTGCGGGAAAGAGACATGGAATGAGTAAACGTTCCAATAAATTTATTCGTAACACTAAAAGATCTGCAATTATGTCACCAGGTGATTCTGCTTTGATTGATCATATGTTACCATACAACAAGTAAGGGGAAATCAATGGCAAGAGTATCACGAGGTGTTACAGCAAGAGCTAGACACAAAAAAGTAATTAAAAGAGCAAAAGGTTATTACGGTAGAAGAAAAAATGTTTTTCGAGTTGCTGTGCAGGCTGTCGAAAGAGGCATGCAATATGCTTATAGAGATCGTAAAAAAAGAAAAAGTGATTTTAGGGGGTTATGGATTCAAAGAATCAATGCTGGTGTTCGACTTCATGGTTTAACATATTCGCAATTTATATCTGGTCTTAAAAAATCATCTATTGAAATAGATAGAAAGATTTTAGCGGATCTTGCAGTTAACCAGCCAGAGGCTTTTAAAGCTTTAGTTGATAAAGCTCAATCTGCTAGATAATTTTAATTAATAAAATATAATAGATATTGATGGCATTTCCTGAAAATAAAATTGATGTTCTAAAAAAAATTAAAGCTTCAAAATCCTTGGAAGATTTAGAAAAACTTCGATTATATTATTTAGGTAAAAAAGGATTAATACCTGATGCTTTAAAAGGATTAGGCTTTTTGTCGATTGATGAAAAAAAATCGAAAGGACAGGAATTAAATATTATTAAAAAAGAAATTGAAGAAGGTATTAAAAACCAAAGATCAGAAATTGAAAATATTGAAATTTCAAACAGGATTAATTTAGAATCAATTGATGTTACTCTACCACCTAATATTTCTGAAAAAGGAAAAATACACCCAATTAGTCAAACAATATTTAATATTATAGAAATTTTTGGAATTTTAAATTATGCAGTGGAAACAGGTCCAGATATAGAAACAGATTTTAATAATTTTACAGCTTTAAATATTCCAGAACATCATCCAGCAAGAGAAATGCAGGATACTTTTTATGTTCAGGATAATGGAGACAAAAATGTTCTTCGAACCCATACCAGTCCTGTTCAAGTGAGAACTATGCTCAACACAAAACCACCTATTAAAATTATTGTGCCTGGCAGAACTTATAGAAGTGACTCAGATGCTACACATGCTCCTATGTTTCATCAGGTAGAAGGTTTAGTCGTTGATACAAGTTCTACTATGGTTGATTTAAAATCAACACTCGTTTCTTTCTTAGAAGAATTTTTCGAAGTAAAAAACTTACAATACCGTTTTCGCCCTAGTTACTTTCCTTTTACCGAACCTAGTGCAGAAATGGATGTAGCTTATACCAAAGTAAATAATAAAATAAAAATTGGTGAAGGTGATAAATGGTTAGAAATATTGGGATGTGGAATGGTCAATCCTATAGTTTTAGATAATTGTAATATTGATTCAAAACAGTATCAGGGTTTTGCTTTTGGTATGGGAATTGAGCGTTTGTCGATGCTTAAATATGGCATTACAGATTTAAGAAGTTTTTTTGATCCAAATTATAGATGGCTGGATCATTATGGTTTTAGTATTTTGGATAACCAAACACGATCAGGGCTATAAATGAAATTTACTCTAGACTGGCTAAAAGATCATTTAGATACTTCTGAAAATTTAAATACCATAACAGATACTTTAACCAATATTGGTTTAGAGATTGAAAGTGTAGAAGATAAATCAGAAATATTTAAGAATTTTACAGTAGCAAAAGTTTTAAAAGCAGAAAAACATCCAGATGCAGATAAGCTTAAAGTATGTCAGGTTGAAACAATAAATGGAAATTATCAAGTTGTGTGTGGTGCTCCAAATGCAAGAGAAGGCATGCTTGGAATTTTTGCACCAGAAAATAGTTACATTCCTGGAACTGACTTACATTTAAAAAAAACTAAAATTAGAGGAGTTGAGTCTTGCGGAATGCTTGTCTCAGAAAGAGAGATGGGCATTTCTGATGAACACGATGGAATTATTGAAGTAAAAGATAATTATAAAATTGGTGATTTATTTAGTAAAATTTTTGCAATAGATGAACCTATTATTGAAATTAATTTAACACCAAATAGATCTGACTGTTTATCGGTCAGAGGTATCGCAAGAGATTTAGCAGCAGCAGGAATTGGTAAATTAAAAGACTTAAATTATAAAAAATCGAAAGAATCATTCAAAAGCCCAATTATGTGGAAAAAAGAATTTCAAAATAATAATCTATGTCCTGGAGTAGCCGGTCGATATTTTAAAAATGTCAAAAATATAGAAAGCCCTAAATGGCTTCAAGATAGATTAACTGCAATCGGATTAAGACCCATTTCAGCTCTTGTTGACATTACAAATTATATTACCTTTGACTTAGGAAGACCACTTCATGTTTACGATGCTGACAAAATTTCAGGCAATTTAACAATGCGATTAGCCAACAAAAATGAGCAATGTTTAGCATTAAATGAAGTTAATTATAAATGTGACAGTGATATGATTATAATTTCTGATGATGAAAATAAACTTCATGGAATTGGCGGGGTCATGGGTGGCCTTGATAGTGGTTGTAGTATGGAGACCAAAAATGTTTTTCTAGAAGTTGCGTTATTTGATGCGGTTTCAGTCACTAAAACTGGAAGAAAACTTAATCTTCAAAGTGATGCACGATACCGTTTTGAAAGAGGGATTGATACTGATTCTATTTATTGGGGTGTAGATGCTGCAACGCAAATGATTTTGAAATTATGTGGAGGAGAAGTAAGTGAGTTCGTTTCTTCAGAAATTAATATAGAAAAAAATAAATCATTTATGTTTGACACAAATAAAATAAAGACTTTTGGCGGAATAGAAATCAATAATAAGGAACAGAAAAAAATCTTAGCTTCACTCGGTTTTTCTGTAAACGAAAAAAATTCAAAATTTGAAATTCAAAGCCCTACTTTTAGACAAGATATTGTTGGTGAGGCAGATATCGTCGAAGAAATAATTAGAATTTATGGTTATAATAAAATTCCTCTAAAAAAAGTAACTAATCAAGAAGAAAAAAAGCAGATTTTAAATACTAAAACAAAAACTTTTTATAAAAGCAAAAAAACCATAGCTCTTAATGGATATTCAGAAGTTGTAACTTGGTCATTTATGGATGAAAAAAAGGCAAAAATTATTTCAGATGAAATAATTAGTTTAAAAAATCCAATAAGTACCGATTTGAACACAATGAGACCATCAACGCTTCCAAATCTATTAGAAGCAATCAATCAAAATAAAGCTAGAATGTATTTGAGAGCTAAAATATTTGAAGTAGGTCCAAATTTTTCTAAATCATTTCCAGATCAACAAGAAAATGTTGCTACTGCTATAGCTTATGGTTCATCTGATGAACAAAACTGGTTATCAAATAAAAAAAATATTGATGTCTTTAGTATAAAGGCTGATTTATTTTCTATATTAGCAAACTTAGATGTGCCAATAGATAATTTGTTATATGAAAAACTTGAAGGTCAAATCTATCATCCTGGCAAATCATCTACTTTGCGGCTTGGTAAAAACAAAATAGCTAATTTTGGAGAATTACATCCAGTTCTATTGAAAACAATGGAGGTTAATTTCAAGGTATATGGTTTTGAAATATATTTGGAGAATATTTCACAATTTCAAAAGAACAAATCTTCTTCAAAAGGGGGTTTTACTAACAATCCCTATCAAATGGTTGAAAGAGATTTTGCATTTCTTTTCCCAAAAGAAGTAAAGGCTGGTGAGATAATTAAAAAAGTAAAAAAAATAGATAAAAATTTAATTCAAAATGTAACGATATTTGATGTTTATGATGGCGATAAACTTCCAGAAAATAAAAAAAGTATTGCTTTTAGGGTTTTACTTCAACCTCAAGATAAAACATTCAATGATCAAGAAATTGAGGAATTATCAAATAAAATAATAGACGAAATATCTAAATCGCTTGATGCATCTATACGAAACTAATGACAGAACTTAGTTCTATTCGTAATTTCTCCATAGTTGCTCACATAGATCATGGAAAATCAACATTAGCCGATAGACTAATACAGTTTTGTGGTGGTTTAACTGACAGAGAGATGAAAGAACAGGTTCTAGATTCAATGGAATTAGAAAGAGAAAGAGGCATTACAATTAAGGCTCAAACAGTGAGACTTTCTTACAAATCAAATGATGGCAAAACTTACATACTTAATATTATGGACACTCCAGGTCATGTTGATTTTTCCTATGAGGTATCAAGATCTTTAGCAGCATGTGAGGGGTCTTTGTTAATAGTTGATTCTACTCAAGGTGTTGAGGCTCAAACATTAGCCAATGCGTATCAGGCAATTAATAATGATCATGAAATTTTACCTGTTCTAAATAAAATTGATCTTCCTTCTTCTGAGCCAGATAAAATAAAATCACAAATTGAAGATGTGCTAGGTATTGAAACTGACAATGCTTCTCTTGTTTCAGCAAAAACAGGTTTAGGTATAGAAGATTTATTAAATAAAATTATAACACTCCTTCCTTCTCCTTCTGGTGAAATAAGTAAAGAATTAAAATGTATGTTAGTTGATAGTTGGTATGACAGTTATCTTGGTGTTGTGGTACTTGTAAGAGTTATAAATGGAGAGCTAAAAAAAGGTCAGAAAATAAGATTTATGGCAACAGGTGCAACATATACAATTGATAGAGTAGGGATATTTTCTCCAAAGGCAACTGAAGTTGATACACTTGGACCAGGTGAAATTGGTTTTATAAATTCTGGAATTAAAAGTGTTTCCGATTGTAAAGTTGGTGACACAATAACAGATGATAAATTTCCAACTGATGAAGTTCTCCCAGGTTTTAAACCATCCCAACCTGTAGTTTTTTGTGGAATGTTTCCAGTTGACTCAGATGACTACGAACATATGCGAGATAGTATGTCTAAACTTGCTTTGAATGATTCAAGTTTTTCTTACGAACCAGAAGTAAGTCCTGCTTTAGGTTATGGTTTTCGTTGTGGCTTTCTTGGTTTATTACACTTAGAAATTATCGGAGATCGTTTTGAAAGGGAATTCAATTTAGAACTTGTAACTACTGCTCCATCAGTTGTTTATAAAATATTGATGAAAAATGGATCAACTATCAATCTCCATAATCCCACTGATATGCCAGATCCAGTAAAAGTTGAAAATATTTCAGAGCCATGGATAAAAGCAACAATTATTGTGCCCGAAGAATTTTTGGGATCAGTCTTAGAATTATGTACTTCAAAAAGAGGTATTCAGTTAAATATGAGTTATGCAGGAAATAGACCATTAGTTGAGTACAAACTTCCACTTAATGAAGTTGTTTTTGATTTTTATGATAGATTAAAATCAATTACCAAGGGTTATGCAAGTTTTGATTATGAAATCACAGGTTATGAGGTTAATAATTTAGTTAAAGTAGGCATACTTATAAATGGGGATCCAGTCGACGCACTATCTTTAATTGTACATAAAGATAGATCCGAGCAAAGAGGCAGAGCGCTTTGTGAAAGACTAAAAGATTTAATTCCTAGACAACAGTTCAAAGTTGCAATTCAAGCGGCAATTGGTGGTAAAGTGATTGCCCGTGAAACAGTTGCTTCATTTAGAAAAGATGTAACGCAAAAGCTTTATGGTGGAGATGTAACAAGGAAAAATAAACTGTTAGATAAACAAAAAAAAGGAAAAAAAAGAATGAGACAGTTTGGTAAAGTTGACATTCCACAAAATACTTTTTTAAATGCTTTAAAGATGAGTGAGAAATAAATGAAAAGTAAATTATCTCAAGATCTTTTAGTCGCTGATGAAGCTTATAGAAACAAAAATTATAAAAAATCTTACTCGATATATAAATTAATTTATAGAGAACATAATTTACATCAAATTATTCCTCGTCTAGTAGATATTGTTTACCAAAAATTAAATAAAACAAATTTTAAATTTAAAATAATATCTAATTTAATTGATATTGGTTTTAAAAAGAATAATGAAAGTAAAATTTAAACAGAATTAGTTTATTTAAAACTTAAAACTCTAAGAGAGTTCGAAAAATTTTCCAATTTTTATCAATTTTATTCAAATTCTAATTTAGTCCATCTTAATTTTATACATACTCAATTTGAATATTTTCATTATTTATTAGAAACAGAAAACTTCAAAGAAGCAGAAAATATGCTTAAAAAATTCAATCTGCCAATGTTAGTTTTTTAAAGTTTTTTGATATTTTTTTCTTGATAAGAAGTTTTTTGACCAAATATTAAATAGTGAATTAGATGTAAATCATAATATTACCTTTCATGAAGAGAAAATTACTTCAAATTTAGCAAAGTAATATCATATATTTAAAAAGATTAATTACTGTTAACTAAAAATATATTGTGGTAAGTCAAAATATTTTTTTGGAGAGATGTGAGAGTGGTTTAATCAGCACGCTTGGAAAGCGTGTATAGTGGCAACACTATCGAGGGTTCGAATCCCTCTCTCTCCGCCATAAATAATAATATTTTTTTTACTATAGTTTACTAAAATTAACTTTTGGCACACATATGGCACACATGAAGTTATATTTTTAATTACTTTTTGTGTATGATTCTGTAAGGAAAGATATTTATGTTTGATAATTTTAAACAAAAAGATATTTTTTGGGTGGCGCCTATAATTACTTTATGTTTTGCTATCCTACCTATGCCAATTGGTTTTTATACACTAACGCGAATAATTATCTGTGGTAGCTCAGTTTATTTTGCTTATAATTTTTACAAATCTAAAGAGGTAACTAATACTTGGATTTTTGGTTTTTTTGCAATTTTATATAACCCAATTATTCCCGTATATTTATATGAAAAAATAATTTGGACTGTAATAAATATAGTTACAATTTATTTTTTTTATATTAACCGAAAGAAGGTTTAACTTTATATGAGTTTAAATATTATAGCGTGGATAGTTGTTATGTTTTTTGCTCTCGGGTGGACCCTTGGTATGTTTCAGGAAAGATTTAGAACTAGATCAAATATGCTTGCTGTCATTTGGTGGTGGTTTTCTATAGCTGCAGTATTTACACTTTCAATTTCTCCTTTTCATTTGTTTTATATTATGCCTCTTGCAGCAATCATGAGTATTCTTATACCAGGTCTTTTTGGTTCAATAATATTGATTGCTATCTTTTATATTATTTTTAACTACTTTTAATGAAAACAAAATTTATAAGCTTATTGGTTTCAATTTTATATCTTCCCTTAATTTTTATTGGTCAATTTATTGGCAATATAATTGGCTCTTTACTAACACCTATTATTAAAACTTTTGATTTGTTATGGATTTCGTGGATTATTAATTTCATTTCAGATATTTTATTTATGTTAATTGGTGGTGTAATTGGTGGATTAATCTGTGGTTTTATAATTTCAAAAATTTATAAAAGTTTTAATTTTTTTTATGTTTCAATATTCCCTTGGTCAATAACCTTACTTTATGTAATTGCTATTTTTTTAATAGCCCCTTCGTATGGACAAGAGATAAGTATGATATCATTTGGTGATGCGGGTGCTTGTCTTTTATCAGTAATTTTCTTTCATATTTATCTTAGAGATAAAGAAATTAATTAAATTAATTATTTCATCTCAATTTTTTTATTTCTCTATATTGCCAATAAATTATCCCGAAAAGAATTAAGACAAATACCGGATATCCAATAATAAATATTAAAATATTAATTAGCTCATAAGTCGTCCCAGTAAGTTTTGCTAAGTTTGCTAAAAAATCTACACACCAGTAAAATATATAATCAATCATATTAAATTCCTTTGTTGCAAACTTTTACCTTTAAAAAGTGTTCAAATTTTGGGCACACATATGGCACACTTGTTCACTTAATAATTAGAATTTTACTGCAAATAATCAGTGTATTCTCTTAACTCTTTTCTAATCGTTACGCTTGGAAAGCGTGTATAGTGGCAACACTATCGAGGGTTCGAATCCCTCTCTCTCCGCCATAAACAATTATTTAAATTTTTTTACACCAAAATTGGTACATACCAGAAAAAATTCTTGGGTTATTACTTTCAAAATCTTCCCATTTATCTAAATCATACAAATCTTTTTTTTGATTATATATTTTTTTATATTGATCTAAAACATAGGTTTCTTCAAAACCTAAAAAAACTAATCCTAACTTATTGATATGAGATTTTATTTTTTTAATTGTAAATCTATGCTCTTGTACATGAAATAATAAATCTCTGACTCCACTTATTGAATAAAAATCTGGACTATATTTAATACTATCCCATGTCGTAATATTATTTTCAAAAATATCTTTTCTAAAATTAATAATATTTTTTTTTGTAGTTTTAATTCTTAAACTATTTATTTTTTTTCTTATACTTGCAATATTATCTCGAGCTTTTTCACTATATAAACCAATTAACATTAAAGCATCTTTTTTTAAACAATCAGTTAAGCATTCCCATCCTGCTAGTGGATCTGCCATATGATGTAGAACACCAACAGATTCTATAATATCGAATTTTTTATCTAATTTTTTTAAGTCTAATAAATCTCCTTGAATAAAATTGATATTTTTACAATTTAATTCTTCAGCCTTTCTTTTTGCATAGGCTAAACTATTAAAACTTAAGTCTAATGCAAAAATTTTTACATTTTTGTATTTAGAAGCTGTAGTTATTGCGTGTTGTCCAGTACCACATCCAGCAATTAAAATTTCTACATTTTTAGAAAAGTGTAATTTTTTTAAATCTATATCTAAATTTATATCTTCAATTACTTCTTTTATAACCCTAGGCTCAATACTTAAACCAAGATTAGTCCATCTAGGATATGGATTCTCTTCATATTGATTTTTGACTTTTATTGAAATTTTATCATTAATCTCTGAAATTGATTTTATTTTTTGAGTATATTTTTTTTCTTCATTATAATTTCTATATTGCAATATAAATGTCTCTTCTAGTTGACTTGAAGGATTTATTTTCTTACACCAATCAAAGCTATATAACGGAGAGTAACAAGACAAAATAAGAATTTCTAAATCATTTATTTCTTTGGTATTAATATTATTTGTAATTCTTTCATTAATTCTATTGATCTTAAATTTTTCTTCATCCGTCTCATAATATACGTATTCATTTAAAAAACATTGGGCTGATAAAGAAATTAAGAATTTCAAATAAATTTTTTTAAAATTTAAATTATAAATCTGATTTAAAATTTCATTTCTAATTTTTTTGAGATTTTTTTCAAAATAATAATTAGGAATAGGACAAACTTTCATAAATTGTAACAAAAGTTTATTCTCGTTTAACAATTCAATAATTTTATTAAAATTTTTTGGATAAATGTTATTTTCTAATAATGAAAAATTATCTTTTACATTGGTATTTAAAAATAAACCATTTATTACATTTGTAGCTATAGCATTTGGTCTAACAATTATTTTTTTTTCAAGAAGATATAATAAAAACTTGTTTATGTATTTGTTCTTCTCATCTAATATGTAATGCTGAAGAACTCCGGCTAAATTATAAAATCCTCTAATATAATTTGGATTTATGGATAGTGTTAATATATAATATTCAAGAGCTTTTTTATTTAAATTTCTTTTTCTAAATATATTTCCTAAGTTATTGTAAGCTTTATAATAACTCTTATCTAATTCTACAACTTTTTCATAATTTTTGATTGCATTGTCTTCTTCACCAAGTTTGTTATAAATATTTGCTAGATTGTAAAAACCATCGTTGTATTTTGGATTTAAATTTACAACTTTAATAAATAAATCTCTTGCTAGAGTGTAATTTTTAAGTTCAGTATGAATTACTCCTAAAATATTATTAATTAAGATTGAATTAGGGTATTCATTGATAATCTTATTAGATAAATCAAGAGCTTCTAAATATTTTTTTTCATTAAATAACAATATTACTTTTTCAATTAATTTTTTGTCAGGTTCTTGTTTAATCATTTATATAACTGAAGATATTAGTTTCTTTGTATATTCAGATTTAGATGAATTAAAAATATCTCTACTATAATTTTCTTCAACAATTAAACCATCTTTTAAAACAATTATTTTATTAGCAATAGCTCTTATAACTCGCATATCATGACTTATAAAAATATAACTTAAGTCTAATTCTTTTTGTAAATTATTTAATAAACTTAATATTTGATTCTGAATTGTTACATCCAAAGCAGAGGTTGGTTCATCTAAAATTAGTATTTTAGGTTCTAAAATCAAAGCTCTAGCAATTGCAATTCTTTGTCGTTGACCACCAGAAAATTCATGAGGATATTTTTCTATTGTATTTTCATATTCTAAACCAACTTTTTCCAAAATATTTTTTAATTTTTTTCTTTTGTCTACTAGGCCAATATTGGGATAATGAACCATTAAACCTTCTGATATAATATCTTCGATATTCATTCTAGGACTTAGGGATGAGAACGGATCTTGAAATACAACTTGAATATCTTTTCTTAATTCTAAAACCTCTTTTTTACTTAAATTATTTAAATTTTTTTTATTTATTATTATTTCTCCTCTAGATTGAATTAATTTTAGAATTGCCAAAATAAGTGAAGTTTTTCCTGAGCCAGATTCACCCACAATTCCAATCGTTTCTCCAATTTTTAAATTAAAGCTAACATTCTTAATTGCTTTTACATGATCAATTGTTCTTTTAAGCAATCCTTTTTTTATGGGATACCAAACGTTTAGATCCTTAATATTTATTATAGATTCACTTTTTTGACTGTTATTTTCTTTAATATTACTTTGATTGTATACTAATTCTTTAGTGTATTCATTTTTAGGATTGTTAAATATTTTTTCTTTCGTCCCAAATTCAATTACTTTACCATTTTTCATAACATATATGTAATCTGATAATTTTTTCACAACAGAGAGATCATGGCTTATAAAAACCATAGACATACCCATTTTTTTTTGAATATTTTGAAGTAACTCTAAGATTTGTAACTGTATTGTTACATCCAAAGCTGTAGTTGGTTCATCAGCTATTAACAAATCTGGTTCATTTGCAATACTCATTGCAATCATAGCTCTTTGTCTCTGTCCACCAGATAATTCATATGGATATATTTTTGGTCTTGATGAAATATCACTAAGACCAACTTCATTTAGTAATTTTATAGTTCTTTTTTTAGCTTCTTTTTTACTTAATATATTATGTGTTGTAATAATTTCTTCAATTTGCTTATTTATTGTATGCAGAGGGTTTAAACTTGTCATTGGCTCTTGAAATATTGTTGAAATTTTATTTCCTCTTATGTTTTGGATTTCTTTTTGACTTAAATTTAATAAATTTTTATTATTATACTCTATTTTTCCTGTCTTAATGCTAGCTCCATTTGGTAATAATTTTAATATGCTTAGAGCTGATAATGTTTTGCCTGACCCGGATTCCCCAACTATTGCTGTAGTTTTACCTTTTACTACATCAATATTTACATTTTTAACTACGTCAGAATGTTTATTAAACGCTATACTTAAATTACTTATTGATATTATTTTATCCATTTTAATTAAAAGTCTTTCTTGGATCCAGTGAGTCTCTTATCGCTTCACCAACAAAAACTAAAAGGCCTAACATTAAACCTAAAGTTAAGAAACTCGTAATTCCAAGCCAAGGAGCTTGTAAATTATTTCTTCCTTGGTTAACCATTTCCCCCAAGGATGCAGATCCTGGCGGTAACCCAAAACCTAAAAAATCAAGACCAGATAATGCTGTGACTGAAGCACTTAAACTAAATGGAATAAAAGTAACAGTAGCTATAGTTGCATTAGGTAACATATGTCTTATAATAATTTTTGTATTTGAAACTCCTAACGCTCTTGCTGCTCTTATATAGTCAAAATTTCTTGCTCTTAAAAATTCTGCACGAACTACGCCAACATAACCCATCCAACTAAAAAGTAATAAAATGATTAGTAGCCACCAAAAATTTGGTTGAATCACGCTAGCTAAAATTATTAACACATATAGAGTTGGTATTGCTGACCATACCTCCATAAATCTTTGGAAAAATAAATCAGTCTTTCCACCAAAATAACCCTGTATTGCTCCAGCAGACACTCCTATAATCATTGAAAAAAATGTTAAAGTAAATCCAAATAATATGGATATTCGGAAACCATAAATTAATCTTGATAGAACATCTCTAGCTTGATCATCAGTACCAAGCCAATTTTTATTTGAAGGCGGTGAAGGAGCTGGAGCAGATAAATCTCTAATTATGGTATTATATGAATATGGAATTATAGGCATAATCATCCATCCATTTTCCTCAATTAAATTTTTAACATATGGATCTTTATAATCTGCCTCTGTTTCAAAATCTCCTCCAAATGTTGTTTCTGAATAGAAAGAAAATATTGGATAATAAAAATTTGAGTTATATTGTACTAACAAGGGTTTTTCATTTGCAATAAAATTAGCAAACAAAGAAATAATAAATAAAAAACTAAATATCCAAAAAGAATAATAACCTCTCTTGTTGCTCTTAAAATTATTTAATCTTCTTTGATTTAATTTTGATAATTTTTTCATTGTCTTGATTCAAAATCTATACGGGGATCAATAACTGAGTACATAAAATCGCCAATTATTCCCATAACCAAACCAAGTAGTGAGAAAAAATAAAGCGTTGCAAATATAACTGGATAATCTCTAGTTAGAGCTGCTTCGTATCCCAGTAATCCCAACCCATCTAATGAAAAAATTACCTCAATGAACAGAGAACTTGAAAAAAGAATTCCAATAAATGCTGATGGAAATCCAGCAATTACAATTAACATTGCATTTCTAAAAACATGGCCATAAAGAACCTTTCTTTCAGTCAAACCTTTTGATCGAGCTGTAATTACATATTGTTGATTTACCTGATCAAGAAATGAATTTTTTGTTAAAAACGTTAAACCTGCAAATCCACTCACAAGCATAGCAGTTAGAGGCAAAGCTAAATGCCAAAAGTAATCTATTATTTTTTCGAACAAAGTTAATTCATCAAAATTTTCAGAAAATAAACCGCGTAAGGGAAAAATATCATAAAATCTTCCACCTGCAAAAAATACAATTAATATTACAGCAAATAAAAAATTTGGAATTGCATAACCTACTGTTACAATAGAACTTGATACAATATCGAATTTTGATCCGTCTTTTATTGCTTTTCTAATACCTAGAGGTATGGAGATTAAATACACTAATAAAGTTGTCCATAAACCAAGTGATATTGAAACTGGCATTTTATCTAAAACAATAGAAGTAACCTTTTGATCTCTAAAAAAACTTTCACCAAAATCAAATGTTAGATAATCTCTAAGCATTTTAATAAATCGTTCATGGGCTGGTTTGTCCATTCCATACATCTTTTCTATTTCTTTTATAACATCTGGATCGAGGCCCTGTGCTCCTCTATATTTGCTATCATTAACTGATGTAGAATTATCTCGATTAAACTCTAAAGTTTCACCCTCGCCACCACCAGAAAATCGAGCTGTTGATTCAACAGCTGTCCCAGTCATTTGTGCAATCATTTGTTCTACTGGGCCTCCTGGAACAATTTGAATAATTGCAAAATTTATAACCATTATCCCAAAAAGAGTTGGGATAATTAAAAGAAGTCTTTTTATTATGTAAGCACCCATATTGTGCTATTTTATATTATTTCTAATAAACTTTAATAACTAGTTTGATGTTCTATTGGATTGGATTGTTTCAAATTTATTCTGATTAATCCACCATGTATCAAAACCTAGCGAATATTTTGGTTTTATTTTTGGTTGATCAAAAAAATCCCAATATAGAACTCTGTATGAGGAGATATGCCATTGTGGAATAACATAATAATTCCATAATAGAACACGATCTAGAGCTTTGGTTATTGTTATTAATTCTTCTCTATCACTGGCATTAATTAGACTTTCAATTAATCCATCTACAGCATAATTTTTTATACCAACGACATTTCTAGAGCCATCAGTATCCGCTGCATCAGAACCCCAAAAATTTCTTTGCTCGTTACCTGGAGATAGAGATTGACCAAAGTTTTGCACAACCATATCAAAATCAAATGTTTCCATTCTTTTTTGATATTGTGCACTATCAATTGTTCTTACTTCGGCAATTATTCCTAATTTTTCAAGATTATCTTTAAATGGGAAAACTATTCTTTCAAAAGCTGGTGATCGTAGTAAGATTTCAAATTCAAAAGGTTCTTTTGTACTAGAGTGTAGAAGTTTACCATCAACTAACTCCCATCCAGATTCATCTAAAAGTTTTGAAGCTTCCTGCAATTGCATCCTCATATAACCGGAACCATCTGTAACTGGATTAGCATACTCTTCTGTAAATATTTCTTTTGGCAGTACATCAAAATATGGATTTAAATAATTTAATTCTTTTTTTGAAGGAAGACCAGAGGAAGCAAGTTCTGAATTTTCAAAAAAGCTATCTGTTCTTTTATATGCATCAAAGAATAAATTTTTATTAGACCATTCAAAATCAAAAGCATAAGAAAGAGCCTTTCTTACTCTTCTATCTTTAAATTTATCTTTTCTAATATTAAAAGCAAAACCCTGCATACCTTGTGGATTTTCATGACTTATTAATTCTTTTTTAATTAAGCCTTCATTGACAGCGTTTATATCATACGCAGTTGCCCATTCTTTTGATGAGTTTTCAGAGAAGAAATCAATCTCACCAGATTTAAAAGCTTCTCTTTCAATACCTCTGTCTTTGTAATAATCATATCTAATTGTGCCGAAGTTATCTTTCCCAATTTTAATTGGTATTGATGCATTAAAACCCCAATAATTTTGATCCAGTTCGTAAGTAATTGATCTTCCACTATCAAATGATTTAATTTTATATGGACCACTTCCAATTGGTATTTCCTGAGATGTTTCTTCAAAGTTTTTATTTTCCCAATAATGTTTTGGTAGAACAGGTAATTGACCAACAATTAATACTAATTCTTTATTCGTGTTTGTTGTAAAATTAAATCTAACTTTATTTTGTTGTTCTTTTATTACTTCTTTTACATCTCCATAGTAGTATTTATAAAATGGGTGCCCTTTTTCCATTAGGGTATTAAATGTCCAAACTACATCGTCAGCTGTAATTTTTTTTCCATCGTGCCAATACGCTTCGTTTCTTAATGTAAATGAAACCCAAGATCTATCATCTGGCCATTCAATCGTTTCTGCCAATAATCCGTATTCTGTAAATGCTTCATCACTAGATCCCGTTGTTAATGTTTCATACAACCCTCCAATTCCGGCTGCCGACGTACCTTTCAAAATAAATGGATTGAAACTATCATAGGTTCCAATAGCACTTCTTACTATTGATCCACCCTTTATTGAATTTGGATTAATGTATTCAACATTTTCAAAATCTTTTGAGTATTTTGGCTCACCATGCATTGCAATTGCATGTGATATATTAGTACTTGCTTGTGCTTTTAATTGAAAAATTAGAGTAAACGTAAAAATCAAAGTGAGTATTTTCATAATTGTAATATATGTCGATTTATTAAAAATTAAAATGAATTTTAGTTTATTAATTTAATTATTTCATCATGAAGAGAGCTTGTACTGGAAGCAACTAAACTGCCATCTGAGTCTAGCGATATATCTTGTCCAAACTTATCCGTAATTACTCCACCAGCTCCTTCAATTACATTTACAAGAGCCATATAATCATGCACTTTTAATGTATCTTCTAAAACAATATCAATTAAACCTGAGGCTAACATCCCATACATATAACAATCTCCACCCAGTCTATAATATCTTGTTTTTTCTTTTAGTAATTCCAATCCTTTTCTGATTTGAAATTCATCAAAATATAATCCAGATGTAAAAAGATAGGCATCTTTAATTTGTTTAATCGCACTTGTTTGAACATCTTTTCCATTACGTTTTGTCTTATGATTTTTTACTCCTATCCATCGCTCATTGTGTGCTGGACAATTAATAATCCCTAAAACTGGTTTTTTGTTATGAAGTAATGCAATTAAATTACCAAAATCTTTATGTCCAGCTATATAACTTCTTGTTCCATCTATAGGATCTAATACCCATAAAAACTCAGAGTCTATTTTTTCATTTTCATACTCTTCACCTAAAATTCCATGATCAGGATATTCTTTTCTTATTTTCTCTCTTAATACTTGTTCTGTTTCTTTATCTGCTAGAGTTACAGGACTTTCATCCTCTTTAATTTCTATTTCAATTTTATTTCTAAAATAATACATCGAAGTTTTAGATGCATCATCAGCTAAAGAGTTTGCAAATTTTGAAAACTCTTCTGTATCTAAGATCATTACTTTAGTTTATGGAAGTGGTGCTGGATTATCTGAGTGTTCTCTTAGGAAATAAACTAAGTCTGCTCTATCTTTTACTTTTTTCAAACCTGCAAAGTTCATTTTTGTACCTTTTATATATTTTTTTGGTTTATATAAAAATTCTGCTAACTCTTCATATCCCCATTCTCCACCGTATTCAGCTAAAGCTTTAGAGTAAGCAAAACCTTCAACATTTGCTTTTGGTCTGTTTATGATATTCCATAAGTGTGGACCTACTTTATTTGCACTACCTTTTTCGTAATTATGGCACGTAGCACATTTTTTGAATAATTTTTCTCCATTATCGACAGAAGCACTTGCTAATAACATTGAAATTGGCTCTATTACTTCTTCTTTTTTTTCTACCATTCCAACGCCAGTAGAATCCTCAGGAACATCTATTTTATAAGCTGTTTCTATTTTTTCATCATGATCAATATCAATGACTAAATCTCCAAAATGCCCGATAAGGGTAACAATTAAGACTGCAAATATAATAGATGCTAAAATTTTATTAACTTCAAGTCCAGACATGTATAAGTACATATACAGATTTTTTAGAAGAAAGAATATATTTGTCGTAAGTATGAAATTTAAATTCTCTTGCTTAATTGTCGCATAAATTATGAAAAATGTTGTAATTATACCTTCACGAATGGCTTCCACTAGACTGCCGGGCAAACCATTAATGGCTATAGATGGTATTCCAATGATACAACGAGTATGGCAACAAGCAATTGAGTCAAATATTGGAGAAGTATTTGTTGCTTGTTCTGAAATTGAAGTTCATGATTTAATCGTAAGTAATGGTGGCAAAGCCATTATGACAGATCCAAATCTCCCCTCTGGAACTGATAGAGTTCACTCCGCTTTTTTAAAGATAAAAAATAACAAAGACATTGATGTAATAATCAATCTACAAGGTGATATGCCTCTAATTAATCCAGAACATATTCTCAAAGTCATTGACCCATTAAAAAGAAATTTTACCATTGGAACACTTGCAACAAACTTAAATGATAATGAATTAAATAATCCCAATGTAACAAAAGTTAAAGTTGATTTTAAAAAAAATGAAACAGCGCAGGCGTTAAGTTTTTATAGAGAAGTTACGATAGAAAATAAAAACTTATACCATCATGTTGGTATCTATAGTTATACTCCAGATTCAATAAATACATTTATCAATCTACCTAAATCAAAAAATGAAATAGATCTAAGTTTAGAACAAATGAGAGCTATGGATTCTAATATTCCAATTGGAGTTACATATGTTCCTGAAGTTCCAATGAGTGTAGATACAAAAGAGGATTTAATAAATATTGAAACTAATATAAAAGAGTACAATGATAAAAGTTGATAGTTTTTCATTTCAAGGTGTAAATGGTGCTTATAGTGAACAAGCTGGAAAAAAAATTTTTCCAAACGCAGCAAGTATATCGTGTGCAACTTTTGAAGATATGTTTGAACATGTTAGATCAGGAAAATCTGAAGCAGCAATGGTTCCAATAGAAAATTCTCTTGCAGGAAGAGTAGCGGATACTCAAAGATTGATACCTGACTCTGATTTAAAAATAACTTATGAATATTTTCATGAAGTAAATCATAACTTACTTGGAATTAGAGGTGCGAAAATCTCAGATATTAAAAGAATAAGAAGTCATGAACAGGGAATTGCTCAATGTCGAAACAAAATTTTAAAATTAGATAAGCAAATGATCCTTGAAGCTGATACAGCAGGATCTGCTAAATTAATTTCAGAGTTAAATAATATCGAAGATGGAGCTATCGCATCTGAACTTGCAGCTAATATATATGATCTTGATATATTGGAAAAAAATTTCCAAGATACCCAAAATAATGTAACCCGGTTTCTTGTTATGCAAAAAAATTTATTAGATATAAATCCAGAAACAAAGGATATCCTTACAACATTAGTATTTACAGTTAGAAGTATTCCAGCAGTTTTATATAAATGTCTTGGTGGATTTGCTAGTAATGGTGTTAATATAACTAAGCTTGAGAGTTACATTCACCCACAGGGTTTTGATGTTGCACAATTTTATATAGATTTTGAGGGACATCCTGAAAATACATCTGTAAAATTAGCATTAGAAGAGATGAAATTTTTTTGTAAGAAGATAGAAATCCTTGGAGTATATGAGAAATCTTCATTCAGGAAAAAATAAGATTTTTTAAAAAGTCTATTTATATTTTATTTACATTAATGTTATATTACTAAAGGGAGGATTGAGGGCAAATAAATTGCTAATCCAGTCAGATCTGAAAAGAAGCAGCTGTAACAATCTTGTTTGGGTCTCAACTCCTTCCATTAATTATAATGACAGAAGAAAAAATATATAAAGTTTTAGCTAGAAAATACAGACCACAAAAATTTGAAGATTTAATTGGTCAAGAATTATTAGTAAAAATTCTATCAAATGCTATTAATAATGACCGACTAGCTCACGCATATATTCTAACAGGTGTCAGAGGTGTTGGAAAAACTACCACTGCTAGACTTATAGCGATGAGTATTAATTGTAAGAATAGAGATAAAAAAAATTGTGAACCATGTGGAAATTGTGATTCGTGCAAATCAACAACTTCCGACAGTAATCTTGATGTTATTGAGATTGATGCAGCATCGAATACTGGAGTTGATGACATTAGAGAGATAATAGACAATGTAAAATATAAACCCGTTATTGGAGATTATAAAATATTTATAATTGATGAAGTTCATATGCTTTCAAAAAGTGCATTCAATGCTCTGCTTAAAACTTTAGAAGAACCACCAGAACATGTTAAGTTTATTTTTGCTACAACTGAAATTAAAAAAGTACCAATAACTGTTTTATCAAGGTGTCAGAGATTTGATTTACATAGAATAGAAAATAAAATTTTATCTGATCATTTATTAAAAATTTCTAAACTAGAAAATATTGATATAGACTTAGATGCTATCTCTTTAATTGTTAGATCAGCAGATGGATCTGTAAGAGATGGTCTCAGCCTATTGGATCAAGCAATAACTAGTCCAAATGAAAAAGTTGACTCGCAAACTGTAATAAGCATGCTGGGATTGGCTGATAGAGAAAAAATATTTAACTTAATTGAAATTATTTTAGAAGGAGATGCACTTGGTGCAATTAATAAGTATAAAGAGTTGTACGAGTTAGGGGCAGATATATCAATGATATTTGATGAACTCTTAAACGTAGTACATTTCCTTGTTCAAATAAAAATAGCACCAGATTTAAAAGATGACAATTATATTCCAGAATTTGAAAGAAATAAGGGGTCTGACCTATCTTCAAAAATGACATTAAATAATTTGAATATTATCTGGCAAATTTTATTCAAAGGTTATCAAGAATTACAAAATAGTTCTCATTTATATCAACATGGAGAAATGATTATTTTAAGAATTATTTATTTGTATGATGGCCCTAGTCCAGAAGATCTAATTAAAAAAATGGATAAAGAAGTAGTAAAAAAAGAAACCTTAGAAAAAAATCTTGAACTACAAAATGAAACTAATGAAAGTAACAAAATTCTAAACTTTAATGAAAATAAAAAAGAAATTTCTCCAAAAGAAAATGTAAATATAAAACATATTCAAGACTTCAGACATTTTGTCGATATGTTTTTTAAAAATAGAGAAGGATTACTCCACACTAAGTTATACAATGATGTGCAGTTAGTCTCTTTTAAAGAAGGAGAAGTTACCCTAAACACATCTAAAATTAATGACACTGGCTTTAATAGAACTGTTGCGAAATTAATATCAAAATGGACAGGAAGAATATGGCAGATACATTCATCATCAAGCAATCTAGGAAAAAGTTTAAATGATGAAGATATTATTAACCAACAAAAAGAAATTGAAATAATGAAAAATCATCCAGAAGTAAAAAAAATATTAAAAGAATTTCCTGAAAGTAAAATTCACGCTATTACAGAACTAGGTGAAATAAATGATAATGACGCAGATATAAATCAAACAAAGATAAAAAAGGAGAATTAATGGTTAATCTAGGTAATATGATGAAGCAAGCTCAACAGTTGCAAAAAAAAATGGCTGAAGCACAGAATAAATTAAATGATATTGAAGTTGAGGGTACTTCTGGAGGAGGTCTTATTAAAGTAACAGCTACAGCAAAAGGTATATTTAAAAGAATTACAATTGATGATAGCTTGATTAAACAAGAGGAGAAAGAAATACTTGAAGATCTGATCGTCGCTGCAATAAATGATGCTAAAGAAAAAGGAGAAGCCGCAGCCCAAGAAGAAATGAAAAATCTTACAGGTGGCTTACCATTACCTCCAGGAATGAAACTTCCTTTTTAAAAATGGAGCAATCCCCAATAGATAAATTAATAAACGATATTTCAAAACTTCCAGGATTAGGAAGAAGGTCGGCGCAAAGAATTGCTCTTTTTTTATTAAAAAATAAAGATAAAAATTTATCTCCTTTAATTGAGAGTTTAAACATATCTTATAATAAAATTATTGAGTGTTCAGAATGTGGAAATATAGACATGGTAAATCCATGCAATATTTGTGCAAATCATAAAAGGGATAAAGCAACAATTTGTATTGTTGAGGATGTGTCAGATTTGTGGACATTAGAAAAAGTAGGATTTTATCGTGGCCTCTATAATGTTTTAGGCGGTTCATTATCAGCGATTCAAGGTATAGGAACTGATGAATTGAAAATAGAAAATCTACTAAAGAGAATAGAAACAAACAATGTTAAAGAAATTATTCTTGCCTTAAGTACAACTATGGAAGGACAAACAACATCTTTTGTTATTGCAGATAAGCTGGAAAAATTTAAAGATTTAAATGTAACAAGACTTGCACAAGGAATCCCTATGGGTGGAGAAGTACACTACTTAGATGAAAACACATTAAATACAGCATTCCAATCTAGAAAAAAAATTACATAAATAAAAATGGATAAATTACTTTACGTACCAAATCCACTATTACGCCAAAAAGCAGATAAAATTCAGTCTGTTGGAGTTAAGGAAAAAGAAATTGCCAAAAAAATGATGCAAATAATGATCAAAGCACCAGGTGTAGGTTTAGCAGCAAATCAAATTGGAATTCTAAAACAAATTGTGACTATATTTTTTGTAGATCAAGAGATTAAAAAAGAAACACAATATACATTATTTAATCCAAATATCGTTTCATACTCTCAAGAAAAAATTGTTATGGAAGAGGGTTGTTTATCTCTTCCTGAACAATTTGCAGAAATTGAGAGACCTCAAAATATAGTAGTCGAATACTTAGATGAAAATAACAAACACATAACAAAAGAAGTGAGTGGAGTGGAATCAAGAATTTTACAACATGAAATTGATCATCTTTCTGGAAAGTTATTTGTAGATTATCTTTCTTCATTAAAAAGGAATATAATGATCAAAAAAGTACAAAAATTTTTAAAAAACAAAAAATAATGAATAATAAAAAAATAATTTTCATGGGTTCGCCTAAAATAGCTTCTGACTATCTTGAGGCTTTAATTAAAAGCAATTTCATAATTTCTGCAGTATTTTCACAACCCCCAAAAAAGAAATCTAGAGGAATGAAAATAATTGAATCCGAAGTCCATCAACTTGCAAATAAAAATAACATTGAAGTTTTTTGTCCAAATATGTTTGATAAAGATACTATTGAGACAGTGAAAAAATTAGATCCAGATTTAATTATTGTTATAGCATACGGTAAGATATTACCAAAAGATATTTTAGATTTACCACCATTTGGTTGTATCAATATTCATGTCTCTTTGTTGCCTAGATGGAGGGGTGCAGCACCAATAGAGCATTCTTTAATGAATGGAGATAAAGAGACAGGTATATCAATAATACAGCTAATCGAAAAATTAGATGCTGGACCAATTATTAATCAAAAAAGAGTAGATATAGAAGACAGTTGTAATAAAAATGAATTAAGTCAAAAATTAACAGACGTTGGAATAAAATTATTAGTGGAAACTATTCCTCTTATATTTGATAAAAAAATTTCTTATTCAGATCAGGATGATAATAATGCAACATATGCAAATAAAATTTCTTCACTAAACAGAAAAATTAATTTCTATAAATCTGTAAATGAAGTTTTAAATCTTATAAGAGCACATTCTCCTAAACCTGGTGCTTGGTTTACTATACAAAATGAAAGAATTAAGATCATTAAAGCAAGAAAATCAAATTCTATTGGTAATGCATCGACAATTCTTAACGAGACCTTTGATATTGGTTGTAAAGATGGAAGTATTGAGCCACTAATTTTACAAAGAGAAGGCAAAAATGCTATTTCTAAAGATGATTTTCTTCGAGGATATAGTTTTAAGGTTAATGAAGTAATTAATGCCTAACTATAAGATTACATTAGAATATGATGGTACTAATTATGTAGGTTGGCAACGTCAAGAAAATGGTCCTTCTGTTCAGCAATTAGTTGAAGAGGCTATAGAAAAACTATCAAAACAAAAAATAACACTTTTTGGAGCTGGTCGAACAGATGCGGGTGTTCATGCTAGAGGACAAGTAGCTAATTTTGAATTAGAGCAACATTTTGATACTGATACTATTAGAGATGGAATTAATCATTATCTAAGACCCCAACCTATATCTATTTTACATGCTGAAGAAGTAGATAAAGATTTTAATTCTAGATTCTCAGCAAAATTGAGATGGTACGAATACAAGATCTTAAATAGAAGATCACCTATTACGTTAGAGCAAAACAAAGTTTGGTGCGTACATAAAAAAATAGATACTGAAAAAATGATAAAACAATCACAACAATTTATAGGCAAATTTGATTTGTCTGCTTTTAGGTCAATAAATTGCCAATCGAAATCACCAATTAAATCTATTAATTCACTGGATATAAATTTTAATCATGATGAAATAAATTTTTTAATATCAGCTAAATCCTTTTTACATTCTCAAGTTAGAATCATGGTCGGCACACTAGTCGACATAGGTTTAAATAAAATAGAAAAATCTATTTCAGAAATTATTCAATCCAAAAAAAGAGAATTTGCTGGAGTTACTGCACCACCTGAAGGATTATATTTATTGAAAATAGATTATTGATAAAAGCCAATTTCTGATAAGCAAATATCTGCTTGAAAATCTTTAAATCCAGCAACCAGCCCTAATGTTTTTATATTCTGACCAACTAATTTTTTAGGTTGATAAGCATTTGATTTTTTAAATTCACTAAATGGTGCTTTTATTACTGTCCACTCAGAATTAGTTTTAAAACTATATTTATAATATTGCCATGGAGCCATCGTTAGAGCAGTTCTTACATGAATTGAATACTCTTCATTATTACCAAACACTTTAAAATAAACACCTTCAAACTCTTCTGTTGATATTGAAGGTTTTAATTGATTTCTTATTTGTATAAAGCCACCGTTATTTTCAGTCGTGACATCTCCTATCATATGATAACAATTAACATCATTAACTTTTGATATGATTGCTTTACCTTGAGATAATCCACCCATTACTCCATCGGTAAAAAAAGCCCAATTTTGACCTTGAGAAGAAATTCCAGGTGTTTTTAAGTTATCAAGTATCATTTTATTCTGGGATTGAACATTGAATGAAAAAAATAAAATAAAAACAAAAATTGTTAAATTTTTCAATTTTTACGATTTTCTGCTAATTTTTTCTTAATAAGGGATAAACCTGTTTCAACTTTAGATTTATACGATTCTTCAAATGCCTTTAACTGCCAATCTGACAATCTAGATTTTAGTTCAGATAAATTGTTTTGTTTCCATTCGTTTGATGTATTTTCATCTTTCCAAATATCTTTCTCTTCATTGGTTCTTCCACAACCATAGCAATAACCTGAGATTGGGTCAGTTTTACATACGCTAATGCAAGGCGAAATTACTTTGTTCTGTTCCATGATAATATACATATATTTTTTTTTACTTTATTCCATTAAAACGATGTAAAACTTTAAAATTATGTCTGATTTTAGCTATTTAAATGTTGATAATGCTTATAAATTAATTAACCATAAGGTAATAAAAACTCCTTTGGTAACTAATGATTACATAAATAATCTTTTAGAAGCTGAAATTTATTTTAAACTTGAAAATTTACAAAATACTGGATCATTTAAACTACGTGGAGCTACATATAAAATTTTAAAATTAATAGAAACCGTAAAAGCCTCAGGTGTAGTAGCATATTCATCAGGTAATCATGCACAAGCTGTTGCCTATGCATCCATGATTAATACCATTAGTGCAAAAATAATAATGCCTAAGACTGCACCTGAAATAAAAATTGAAAATACAAAAAAATATGGAGCAGAAGTAATATTATATGACAATTACTTTCAAAGTAGAGAAGAGATAGGAAATGAAATTCAAAAAAAGGATAATAGAGCTCTAATTAAACCCTATGATGATAAAGATATAATTGCTGGTCAGGGAACTGCAGCTATCGAAATTGTAAATGATTTGAAAGAGCAATCAATTGAACCTGATCTGTATTTATGTTGTTGTGGAGGTGGAGGTCTTATTGCAGGAACATCAACATACCTAAAACATATTTATCCAAATATTAAAACATATTCTGTAGAGCCTGATGAATTTGATGATACAAAAAGATCTCTAGAAGCTGGCAAAATTATTGAAAATAAAAAAAATGCTAAATCTTTTTGTGACGCACTATTGGCACCTCAACCTGGAAATATAACCTTTCAAATTAATTCAAATAATCTTGAAGGAGGACTGAGTGTTTCTGATGAAGAAGTAACAAAAACTATAATTTTGCTAGCTGAACAACTTAAAGTAGTTGTGGAGCCAGGAGGAGCAGTTGCAGCTGCAGCAGTATTAAATAATAAAATTGATGTTAAAAACAAAAAAATTATAGTTATGATTTCTGGTGGTAATATAGATCTAAGTTTATTTAATAAGTTGTAATGAATCAATCAAATCTAAAAAAATTACAAAATCTATTAAAAGAAAAGAATATCGATATTTTTGTCATTAATAGAAGTGATGAATATTTAAATGAGTATATTTCCCCAAATGCAGAAAGATTAAATTTTATAACAAATTTTTCTGGTTCAGCAGGACGAGCAATTATAACGCCAACAGATGCCTTCTTGTATGTTGATGGACGATATACTTTTCAAGCGAATAGTCAAATTAATGCCAAAGAAATTCAGGCAAAACACTTAAATAGCTTTTGGACAGATTTAGAAAAAATTTTATTAGAACAAGAATATAAAATTGCATTAGATCCAACTCTTCATTCAATTATAGAAATTGAAAAAGTGGTTAAAATGTTAGAGAATTCAAAATCTCAACTCCAACTAATAGATAAAAATTTTGTTGATTTAATATGGGAAAATCAACCAAAAACTCAGTATACAGATATATTTGATCATCCAACAAGTTTT
>CACESS010000001.1 GCA_902562275.1 uncultured Alphaproteobacteria bacterium | reverse complement strand
TACCCATTAATCTTTCTAGTATAGAGTCAATTTTTTTAAAAGATTTTAAAAAATTATTTTTTCCAAAATTTAAGGTACGATTTCCTGAAAGAATTAAAGATTTTAAAAATGATTATTTTAAAGCAATAGCGAATAAAGATATTGTTATTCATCACCCCTTTGAATCTTTTGAAGTAGTAACTCAGTTTATTGATCAAGCCGCAGATGATCCAAAAGTCTTATCAATAAAACATACTTTATACCGAACAACTGATGACTCGCCGATAGAAGCAAGTTTAGTTAGAGCAGCACAAAAAGGGAAATTAGTAACTGTCATTATAGAGCTGCAAGCACGTTTTGATGAAGAGCGTAACTTAAAATGGGCAAAAGAATTAGAATTAGCTGGGGCGCAAGTTGTTTTTGGCAATATTGATATGAAAACTCATGCAAAAATTACACTTGTAACAAGGAAGCAAATGAATTCTGTTATAAATTACGCACATTATGGAACAGGTAATTATCACCCAAAAAATGCAAAAATTTATATGGATTTATCTTACTTTACCTCTGATAAAACATTAACAAATGATGCGGCAAAAATGTTTAATTATTTAACTAGTTATTCAGAACCAACAACAATAAAAAAAATAGTATATTCGCCAATAACTGCAAGAAACAAATTAAATGAACTAATTAGAAATGAAATTATAAATGCTGGAAAAAATAAACCATCTGGAATAGTATGTAAGTGCAATGCTCTTGTTGATAAACAAATTATTGATGAATTTTATAAAGCATCTCAAAAAAATGTAAAAATTGAATTGTTGATAAGAGGAATTTGCTCTCTGATACCTGGTAAAGAAAATCTATCAGAAAATATAGTTGTTAAAAGTATAATTGGTCGTTTTTTAGAACATACGAGAATATATTGTTTTTATAACGGTCATAAATTCCCTCATAGAAAAAATATCTTGTTTATTTCTTCTGCCGATTTAATGCAAAGAAATCTAGATAGGCGTGTTGAAACATTTATTCCTATTGAAAATGAAACTGTACATGAACAAATATTAAATCAGATCTTAATTGCCAGTATGACAGATAATACAAATTCTTGGCAAATGTTAAGTAATGGCAATTATCAGAAAAAAGAAATATCAAGCAAAGAGAAAAAGTTTTCCTCTCACAATTTTTTTATCAAAAATCCAAGCTTGTCTGGGAGGGGTTCAGCAAAACTCAAATCTAGAGCTAAGTCTAATTTAAAAATTTAAAAATAGAATTTAATCCCACTCACAATAATTGGACATAAGCAGGAAGAAATATACTGTGAGTGGTAAAAAGTATTTAAATTTTATTTTTTACAGCCGTGTTAATAGAATATTAAATTTTTATAAATTAAACTAATTTTTAAATTTCATTAATCTCAAATAAATTTTTTAGTTCTTTCAATTTGTTAAAAATTGAATCTCTTACTTCTTAGTAACTATAATTTTAAAATTAATTTTTTGCATTTACAATATTTGATAGAAATTGATTTGCACATCTATCCCAAGTAAATTGCATTGCAAATTTTCTACAATCATTTCTATCAATCTTTAAGGCTTTTTTAAGTGAGTTTTCAATATCGTTATCAAGACTGTCAATTAATGAGTTTTTTAAAATATCTTTAGGACCTGTTACTGGGTAAGCAGCCACTGGTGTTCCGGAGGCTAAAGACTCTAAAATTACATTTCCAAATGTATCTGTTTTGGATGGGAATACCAACGCTTCAGCATTTGCATAATAATTTGCTAAGTCTTGACCTTTTTTCATCCCAACGAATGATACATATGGATATTTATTTTGTAGTCTTTGTTTTTCTGGACCATCTCCAACAACAATTTTATCCATCTTAGTTCTTATTTCTAAAAACGCTTCGATGTTTTTTTCTAATGAAACTCTACCAATGTAAACAATATACTTTTTCAGTCCTTTTCTTCTTTTTAAAGGATTAAATAATTCAGTATTAACTCCCCTTGACCAAATTTTAAGATTTTGAAATTGATATTTAGTTAATTCGTTACGCATAGATACTGTTGGGACCAATACATTACATGCATTTTTATGAAAATTTTTTAAAAAAGAGTATCCAATTATTTTTGGTATCATTATTCTCTGTTCTAAATATTCTGGAAATCTCGTATGAAAAGAGGTTGTATATCTCAACTTATTATTCTCACAGAATTTTTTCCCCGCAATTCCAACTGGTCCTTCAGTGGCAATATGTACAACATCTGGATCATAATCACCAAAAAATTTTTCTGTTATTTTTTTTGTATTAATTGCTATTTTTATTTCCTTATACCAAGGATAACTAAAATTAGTAAACATCATTGGGTGGAGTACTTCAATTTGATACTTTTGTTTTAAAAATGGATTAATATGTAGGTATGTATTTACAACACCATTAACTTGAGGAAGCCAAGCATCGGTAATGATCGCTAATTTTTTCACACTGATACACTTTCTGCTAGTTTGTTATGTTTATGTTGAAAAATTTTTTCTCTTTCAATTGACCAGTCAATAAGGGATAATTGTCCCTCTTTATTTTCCACTAGCGCAGAACAACTCTCAACCCAATCACCATCATTGCAATATAACACTCCATTTAATTTTTTTATAACGGGCTTATGAATATGGCCGCACACAACAACATCGGCATTTGCTCTTTTAGCACTATCAGATACGGCAAACTCAAAGTTAGAAATAAAATTCGTGGCTCTTTTTGTTTGATGTTTGAGAAATTGAGATAATGACCAATAAGATAGACCTAGTTTTCTTCTGACAAAATTTAGATAGTTATTCAGCTTTAATATAAATTCGTATAGGGATGACCCAATACTTGCCAGCCATTTAGCATTTATTATAACTGCATCAAATTCATCACCATGTAAAACAAGGGCATTTCTTCCATCAGCAAGTTTGTGTGTAAATTTATTTTTTATTGATATATTCCCAAGTGAAAAACTTGTGTAACTTTTTACAAGTTCGTCATGATTACCTGGGATAAATATAACTTTTGTACCTTTTCTTGCTTTACGCAGAATCTTCTGGATAATGTCATTATGAGTTTGATGCCAATAAATTTTTTTTTTCATTCTCCATGCATCAATAATATCGCCAACTAAAAATAAATATTTTGAATCTGTTGATCTCAAAAATTCAAGAAGCATTTCGCTCTTGCTATTTTCTGTTCCAAGATGAAGATCAGATATCCATATAGTTCTATAATATGAAACTGATTGCTGATCTTTCATTTTAATGTTAAAAAATAATAAAAATTTGTTAAAATTTTATTTCAATTACTTGAACTAATATGTAACGGTTTTTCTGTTATTAGGCTCAATCCTATTATTTGTGAATTTAAAGGAAATTCCAAAGAAAATTTATAAAAAATCAATATTACCGTTTGAATAAAAAGATTAAAAATAAACCTAAAATATAAAGGAAAATGATAAAGCGCTTAATAATTGATTCACTGACAGCGCAAGAATATAAAATTTAGGGGTTAGCAAAACACAAATTTAGAGCTAAGTCTAATTTAAAAATTTGAAGCTGGAATATATCCAGCTTCAAGAATTTAGCTTTTAATTAATCGACTCAACGCCTTCTATATCAAATCCGTCTGCGATACTTGAAGAAATAGATCTGACAATACCATAACCTGAATCTTCTTGGACAAGTTCCATTCCAGTTCCATCACTATCATCATTATTTGATGTGGTAACATCTTGTGCCATGATCATAACATTGCCTGCTTCTTCTTCTTCGAAAACAAAACCTTTTCCACCATTGTCTTCAGATGATGAATTGATAACAAAAGCACTTACATTTCCTGGACCTTCTTCAGAATGTTTATATCCGTCATCTGTATTGCTTAGTGCAATTGTATCAATGATTGTCATGTTAATTGACCCTTCTTGTTCCTCATCAAAGTCAAGACCTTCATCCCAGTTACCAATAATTGTTGATCGAGTTACTTCAGCGTAGATATCTCCAGGACCTGCTTCATCCACATCAAATCCATCGTCAACATCAATACCAAATTCATATTCTTCAACAAAACCACTGTCATAAAGACTTACTTCTCTTTCAAAACAGCCATCATCTGGAGATCCAGTAATAGCAGGTGGTACAGCTGATTCAGTCATCTGACCATCTTCAAATTCACCTTCGTCTTCTTCAGGGAGATAGGCCTCCAAAATATCTGGGTGGCAATAATAACCATTGTTATTAAATGATGTATTTTCAATCTGGGCAATAACTGAGCCAGCTTGACCTTCATCAAGCTCTACTCCATCTGCACCGACTCTCGTAAACGAAGAGTTTAAAATAGAGGCAATCAGATCTCCATTGTCTCTTTCATCTACTCGCAGACCGTCGGCATCAAACATTCCTTGACCAACATTGTCAACAACTACATTATTTAAGGAAACAGAAATAGAAGCTGGCGAACCGCCGCCTGCTCCTCCCCCGCCTGCACCACACGTTGCACCAACATCGCAATCAGACACATGAATCCCGTGGTTAGCAACATCAGAAACCTTTACATCGTTAAGAACTAATTTAACCATTCCATATTGATTATCTCTAACATTTAACAAAATTCCTTTACCACCTTCACCATCTAAATCAGCACGGTTTTCAATATTAAAACCTCCAGGACCTCTGAAATTTAGTGAGTGTATAGACATATCACCACCATTTGTTGATTCAAGAATTGTAAAATCATCCATAGCGTGAATTGTTTGGCCCTGACCATAAATAAATAATGGTGCTGTGCTAGTATAACTTAAAGATGATAAAATTTTAATATTATTTCCACTCTTTATATAAATTACATTTGCACCAGCCGACTTATTGGCATTTTCTATAGCTGCTCTAATAGATCCATCACCGCTATCCTTTGAATTAGAAACCACATAAGAATGTGCTAAAACAACATTGGTTAGAGAAACTATAGTACAGATAAGAAAAGTAATAATTAAATTATTTTTCATAAAAATCTCCTTCTTCGTTTTTAATAATGAAGTATTAAAGAATTGTTAAAGGCATGATAAAAAAAAGGGGTAAAAATTGAAATGAAAATTGTTTTTTTACAGACGTATTAATTTAATATTGAGTTTTTATTACTAGGATCTAATCTATAAGTACTATCTCTTAAAAATTTTGTAATCTCAATAAGATTGCCAATTTCATTTATGGTTTCAAAAGGTATTCTTTGTCCAATATGAACATCAATTTTTTTTCCCATTCTTCTTTTAAGTTCATATATCATTAAAGAATATCGAAAAACTTGCCCAATTTTATCAGCAACATGAAAAAGTTCACTATTTTGTCCTTCAAAAAAAATGGGGAGGACAGGTGATTGAGTTTTCATTATTATTTTAGAAGTAAATTGTTTCCAATCACCATCTATTGCTTTGATACCTTTTTTTAATTTTGGTTTAGTTGAAACTGATCCTGATGGAAAAATAATAAGTACCCCATTATTTCTTAAGTGTTCTTCACTTTCTTTGCGTGCAGCGATATTATTTATTAAAGCATTTTTATTTTTAGAAAAATCAAGAGGAATAATTTTATCCTTAATAAGATCTGCTCCTTGTAAAACTTTATGCGTAATAATTTTGTAATCTTGTCTAATTTTACTAATTAAAGAGCATATTGTAAGCCCATCAGCTATGCCAAATGCATGGTTAGCAATTACTACAAGTTTGCCATTTTTAGGAATAGTACTTTTAGAATCATAATGGGCCTGAACACGGAGATCTAATCTTTCAATTGCATCATGCCAAAAATTCTCTGGAGGTAAATTTTCTCTTAAATATTGGTCATATAACTTAACTAACTTAATTTTACCCGTTCCTAATTCGGTTAATTGAATTATAATCTTTCCAATAGGATTAACTTCAGAGTTAGAAAAAGTAAGCGCTGCTTTATTAATTTTCATAAAGTGTTATTTAATTAATATTAAAATGTTAAAAAATCGTTAAAAGGCTAATTAAAAAATAAGAAATAAAATGTGAAATAAAAATTTTTTATATCAAGTGTTTCAAATTTTTTTCAATTTTATTTCATATCTATTAAAAAAGTGATTTTTTAAAAATATCTAATCGAAAATTAATAAGTTATTTAATCTAATCGTAATATTTTATTTAAAAATATTTAAAAAATATAAAATATTCTTATCATTTTGGAGATTAATTATGAAAAACTTTTTTAATAGAATAGCAACTTTAATTGCCATTTTATTTTTTACTTCTCCCGCTTTTGCAAAAACAGAAATTAACTGGTGGTATGGAAACAGTGGTTTCTTAGGAGATGTAATAATTGAAATAGCAAATAGGTTTAATGCCTCACAAGATGATTATGTCGTAATTCCAACTGGTAAAGGAAGTTACGAAGACAACATGGCAGCAACTATAGCAGCTTTCAGAGCTGGTGATCAACCTCACTATTCACAAGTTTATGATGCTGGTGCTGCAATAATGGTCGCTCAAGTAAAAAATGGTGTTGTAATCGGGTTTGAAGAAATGGCTGAGAAATATGGTTTAGACATTAATGCAGATGACTATATTCCTGGGATTAAAAATTTCTACGCAGACTCAGATGGAAAAATGATCGGAGTTCCTTTTAACAGTTCAACTTGCTTAATGTATGCTAATATGGATATACTAGAAGAAGTTGGTGTAGAAGTTCCTAAAACTTATGAAGAATTTGAACAAATTGCACAAAAAATAAAAGATGCGGGTTACTTTCCATTATTGCAAAGTCATAGCCCATGGATTTGGACAGAAAATTTCTTTTCAAGACACAATCTTTTAATGCTAGATCAAAACAACGGTTTTGATGGTGTTCCAACAAAAACTTTATTTAATTCACCAGAATTTATTACCCACTGGACAAAAGTTAAAGAGTGGTACGATAAAGGTTGGTATGAATATAAAGGTAGAGCTTGGGGTGATAACCAAGCACCATTTACAGAAGGTAAAGCTGCATTTTGGTTTGGTTCTGCTGCTTCTTTTGGTGGTATGAAAGGTGTAGTACCTAATTTTACAACAAACCCAATACCATATTGGAGCTCAATAACTGGAGGAAAAGAATATCCAACTTTTATTGGAGGAGCTGCAAACTGGATACTTAATGGTCATACTGAAGAAGAATATAAAGGCTTAATGGAGTTTATAAAATTTATGGGCTCTCCAGAAATTGACTTATATTATCACAATATGACAGGTTATTCTGCGGTAACAAAAGGAGGGATTGAGTTAGCTGAAACTATCAATTTCTACAGAACATCTCCTTATCATAAAGCTGTTGGAGATCAGTTAAGTTTAACTGGATCAACAATACCTGGTGGTTATCGAGCTGGTAACTGGCCTCAAATTAGAGAGGTTATTTATGAAAATGTACCCTTAATGCTTAAAGGTGAAATTTCAATTGAGCAGGGTATGAAAAATATGGATGAAGGTGCGGCTAAGCTATTAGCTCAGTTTGCAAAAACTCTATAATCATATTGTAATAAATACTTAACAAAAGGAGGACACAGTCCTCCTTTTTATATTAAATGAAAAAAGTTCAGTTTGATTCAAGGTTTTCACAATATTTCTTTGCGGCTCCAACGCTAATTATAATTTTTATTTTTTTATATTGGCCAATTGTTCAAACTTTTACAGATGCTTTTACAATTCAAGATGCATTTGGATTTGGAAGATATTTTGCTGGGATTGATAATTTTACTTTTGCTATGTCAGATAGCTCCTATCTTACTGCATTTAAATTTACAATGATCTATATTTTTGTAATTACATTTATTTCATGTTCTCTTGGATTGCTTTTGGCTGTACAAGCAAATAATGTAATCCATGGTAAAAGTGCATATAAAACCCTTTTAATTTGGCCTTATGCAATAGCACCAGCAGTAGTTGGAGTAACAGCACAATATTTTTTTAGTGAACGATTTGGCATGGTTTACAATTTATTCAATTTTCTTTGGGGTTTTGATTGGACTGATAATGTCTATGATGCATACATTTATTTGTTTATAGCTTCTTCTTGGAAACAGATTAGTGCAAACTTTATTTTTTTTCTAGCTGGACTTCAGACAATTCAAAAATCTATTATTGAAGCTTCACTAATTGATTGTAAAAGTAATTTTAGACGTTTCTGGACCATTACATTTCCGTTATTGATGCCAACAACCTTTTTTTTAATAATAATAAATATTACTTATGGTTTTTTCGACACTTTTGGAATTATTGATACTACGACCATTGGAGCTCCAGGTGGAGAAACAAAAACCTTGGTCTATAAAGCCTATATTGACGGTTTTAGGGGTTTAGATTTAGGAAGTGCAGGAGCACAATCAATTGTTATGATGTTAATTGTTCTATTGATAACTATTTTTCAGTTTAGATATATTGAGGGAAGGATCCATTATAATTAATGAATATCAAAATTACTCAAGTATTATCGCATCTTGTTCTTCTTGTAGGTGTTCTTCTAATGGTTATTCCAATATGGCTAACTTTTGCAAGCTCTACTCATGACAACGTTACTCTTCTAACTAAGGGTATGCAATGGAATTTAGGTGATCATTTAAATAAAAATTACAATGAAGTTTTAAATGAAAAAGGCGGTTTCTCAGAAGAAATCACTGCTACAAAAATGTTTATCAACAGTTTTATTATGGCAATAGGTATTGCAAGTGTGAAAGTTATCATTTCAATGATGGCAGCATATGCAATTGTCTATTTTAGGTTTAAGCTTGCAACACCAATATTTTGGATAATTTTTATTACACTTCTTGTTCCTTTGGAGGTTAGAATTTTTCCAAGCTATAAAGTAGTTTCAGACTTAGGTCTTACAAATAGTTATACTGGGTTAATTTTACCTTTAGTAGCCTCTGCTACTGCTGTATTTTTTTTTAGACAATTTTATAAGTCTGTTCCAGATGAATTATTAGAAGCAGCTAAATTAGATGGAGCTAACAGTTGGCAATTCTTTGTTGATTTTTTAATTCCATTATCACGAACAATGATAGCAGCGATGTTTATATTTATGTTTGTTTACGGCTACAGTCAGTATTTGTGGCCTTTAATAATGACTACGGATGAGAAGTATTGGACTGTTGTTATGGGAATGAAGATAATTTTCACTGAATCTTACGAAGGAATAACACTTCCTAGAATTGCTGAAAGATTTGCATACATTATTTTATCAATTTTACCTCCTGTTTTGGTAGTTGTTTTTTTACAGCGTTGGTTCATAAAAGGATTAATTCAAACGGAGAAATAAAATGAGTTTTTTACAATTTAAAGAAATAACAAAAATTTATCCAAACGGTACGCTGGCTGTCAACAATACTTCTTTAGAAATTAACAATGGTGAGTTTATGGTTTTTGTTGGGCCTAGTGGTTGTGGAAAATCAACAATGCTGAGAATGATTGCTGGTCTTGAAGACATAACTCGTGGAGAAATTTTTTTAGATGGAAGATTGATTAATAAAATAAATCCTTCAGAAAGAGATGTTGCAATGGTTTTTCAAAATTATGCACTTTATCCTCATATGAATGTTTACAAAAATTTAGCATACGGTCTTAAAAATAGAGGAGAAACAAAAGATGAGATTGAAAGAAAGGTCTCTGAAGTTTCAAAGCTTTTAAAAATTAATCAGTATCTCTTAAGAAAACCTGCAATGTTATCAGGTGGTCAGAGACAAAGAGTAGCTATGGGAAGAGCCATAGTAAGAAACCCAAAGGTATTTTTATTTGATGAGCCGTTATCAAATTTAGACGCAAAATTAAGAGGTCAGGTAAGAATTGATATTAAAAAACTTCAAAAAAAAATGAATGTTACTAGTGTTTTTGTAACCCATGATCAAATCGAAGCGATGACATTAGGTGATAGATTGGCTGTAATAAATGAGGGAATAATTGAACAAGTTGGCTCTCCTATTGAGATTTATGAAAATCCAAAAACACTCTTTGTAGCAGAATTTATTGGAACACCCCAAATAAACTTAATTAAAGGGAGGCTAACAGATAATATTTTTCATTTTGGTGATAATAAATTTAATGTAAATAAAAATGAGAATGTGAATACTGCAGTACTTGGAATTAGACCGGAAAATCTTATTATAAACTCTGAAGGAAATTTTAAGATTAAGGTAGATATCATTGAAAAATTAGGGTCAGATAGTTTAATTTATGGAAGCGATAGAGGAGGCAATGATATTTGTTTCAGAGAAAATGGAAATACTTCAATTAAAATAAATGATGAACTTTCACTATCAGTAATAGAGGGTAAATATCATTTATTTGACCAAGTTTCAAAAGCTAGAATTTAATCCCACTCACAATTATTGGTAATTAGCAGGAGGAAATAATACTGTGAGTGGTAAGAAACATTTAAATTTTATTGTTTACAAATAGATTAATGGAATATTAAATTTTTATAAATTTAATTAATTTTTAACTTCATTAATTCTCAAATAAATTTTTTAGTTTTTTCAATTTATCAAAAATTGAATCTCTTACTTCTCTAAACTTATCTAATTGGTTTGAACTAAAACGATCTGATGCAGGATCATCAAATGGAATTGAAAGTATCTGAGCTTTAGAATTTAAAACTGGACACACTTCTTCCTTACAAAGTGTAAAAACGGTATTTAATTCATCTTTGAACTTATTGTCTAAACTTTCAAAATCTTTTGAAAAATTTTTTGATATATCAATATCGATCTCACTCATAACCAAAATTGCATTAGGATTGACTTCTTTAGGCACTGATCCTGCGCTTTGAATAGTGCAATTTGGATATAATTTTTTTGCAATTCCTTCAGCCATTTGACTTCTTGCTGAATTGGCAACACACATAAATAGAATATTTTTATTTTTCATGCTAGCAAATAAATATATCCAAAAATAAATAGTGGGAGTTGCAAACCAAAGTTTGTAAGCAGAGCTCTATCTTTTGTCATATAACCAACAATTGACCAACCAACAGCCCCTGTACCGTGAATAATTATGTTAATTGGATAGGCATTTAAATTGGTTAATAATATTCCTGATAATATTAACGCAGTACTGAACCACTTAATTCTATTAATTGACAGATCTGTCATATTTTCTCCTTACTTCTATAAATTATAAATATTACACTTTAATTTAATGCTCTGTAGGAAAAAATAAAATCTTCCTGAATTTTAGATTCAATAGCCCCTTTTCTTCTTGATCGCACTAAATTAATAGCTTCCTGTTTTTCATAATTAAATTCAATAAGTAAAATAGCAGCTATAGTGCCAGCTCTTCCTTTTCCCCCGCGGCAATGTAAAACTATATTTTTGCCATCTATTAATTCGTTTTTTAGCAAAACTTTTGTTGTCTCCCATTTATATTTAAAGTCTTTATCTGGTGCTCCCATGTCATAGATGGGTAAATGGTACCAATGTAATTTATGTTCATAAATACTTTTGACAAATAGAGTTTTATTACACAATTTTTCAAATTCGCTATCTTCAACAAAAGAAGTAATGGAGCTACAATTATTATCTTTAAATAATTCTAATTCTTTTTTTAAAATTTTTTCTTCAAACAAACCATCCGGATTTAGACCTGGGAAAGAAGTTAATGTAATTTTGCCTGCAAATGACTTTGAATCTATAAAATCATAGTTGCTAAATTGCATTTATGCTTGTTTAGCTAAAAAAGATTTTCTCGCATCTTCTAAATAGGGACGAAAATGTTCAACATCAGGAGTTTTTTTATCTAAAATTTTTGCTAAATCATCAAATCTTCGAAGCTCTACTGCTTTATCCATAAAAGGTTTACTAATAAAATCATCTGCTTCTTCTTTTGTAAAAGGACCACCTTGAACTTTTAACGAAAGCTTTGATGCCTCTGATAAACTATCATAATAACCTTCTTCCACACTTGATAAATATCTTTTTGAATCAACATGCGCTCTAATTGGTATAATAACATCTTCACCAAAATATTTTTTTAAAAAATCTGCACCTAAATTTTCATGATGACCATCTTTGCCCTCGTGGATGGGATCGCCGTCTTCATATATGAGATGTCCTATATCATGGAGCAGGGCAGCTGCTATTGTTGGACCAGGTAATTTATGTTGTTCTGCCAGTTCGGCACATTGAAGGGCGTGCTCAAGTTGTGTCACATCCTCATTACCGTATTGAATATCAGCACCTTTTGTTTTCAAAAGATCTAAGAGATAATCTACAATATTTTCTTCCATCCTCATTCATAATTAACTTATTAGAAAATAAATTCAATTCCAACTTTAATAAGATTGATCAAATTTATAATAATATTTATTAAGTAAATATTTAATGGATAAAAAATTATTAACCCCTGGTCCTCTTACGACATCAATGTCAACAAAGGAGGCTATGCTTCATGATTGGGGTTCAAGAGATACAAAATTTATTGATCTCAATGCATCAATTAGAGATTCCCTTGTTAAATTAATAGACGGTGAAGATAAATATCAATGTGTTCCAATGCAGGGAAGTGGAACTTTTGCTGTAGAGTCAATGGTGAGCTCTCTTACTCAAAAAGATTCTAAAATTCTAATTCTGATCAATGGTGCTTACGGACAAAGAATGAAAAAAATGTGCACTTATTTAGGGAGAGATTTTATTGAATATGAAATTGCTGAACATGAAGTACATGACATCAATAAAATTGAAGAGTTAATTGATAGCAACGATTTAACACACGTCTTTGCTGTATATTGTGAGACAACATCGGGTATTTTAAATCCTATTGAAGAGATTGCAAAATTAGTTGAAATGAAAAATTTATCGCTGTTCATCGATGCAATGAGTGCCTTTGGTGCATTACCCTTAAGTTCTAAAACAATTACTTTTGATGCTGTAGCCGCTTCATCAAACAAATGCTTAGAAGGTGTACCAGGTGTTGGTTTCATTCTTGTTAAAAATGAAGTTATTAAAAATGCAAAAGGTAATAGTCACTCACTAAGTCTAGACTTGTATGATCAATGGCAAGCAATGGAAAAAAATAAACAATGGCGATTTACACCTCCAACACATGTGTTGGCTGCATTCAATCAAGCGATTGAGGAACATAAACAACAAGGTGGTGTAGAAGGACGAGGTAAAAAATATAAAAAAAATTGTGAAATTATATGTAAGGGAATGAAAGAGTTGGGATTTGAGCAACTGCTACCTGATAATTTGCAGGCACCAATTATTATTACGTTTAAACAACCTAATGATCCTAAATTTAAATTTGAGAAATTTTATAATGCTCTTAGTGAAAAAAATTTTTTAATTTATCCGGGAAAACTAACAATGGCAGAAACTTTTAGAATTGGGTGTATTGGTAATTTAGACGAACAAGACATGATGGATACAATAAAGGCAATAAAAGAAGTTGTTACTGAATTGGGATTCACATTAAACTAACAAAACTATGACTAAAGAAATTGAAATACCATTAGTTAAAGCAACAAATGAAAATCTTAAAGGGTATGGGTATTTAATCGATAGTTTTGAAAATAGTGATATTGAAATTGAAACTTGGCCAAAACAAGGATGGCGCGACATAGAAGAGGGAACAGGAAATGAAGGTGGAACTACCGAAGGTTCTTTTGATACATGGTGGCAAGGTGACGTGCTTTATGGACAAAATAATGCTGTTGAACATAAGAGCGATTATGAAGTAGATGGAAAATATATACTGGGTTATGCCAATAATCCTGATCAAGAATTACAAAAAGATAAATATTCAGATCCAACAAAAATTTTTTTATGGCATGCAAATTATCATCCTGATGGAGGTCAGCTTTTCTTTCCTGAAGAAAATAAACCATTTATTTGTCCTTTAGCCTTGCCAACAGACGACATAGAACCAGAACATTTCAAAGCATTTTATTGTGACGGATCAAAAGGTTTGTATATTCATCCAAACATTTGGCATGAAGGGGTGTTTCCAGTTACAGAAAAACAATCGTTTCAAGGAAAACAAGGTAAGGTACATGCAAGAGTTAGCATCGACTTAAAAGAGGAATTTAATAAATATATTTATTTTAAAACTGCGATCTAATTATAAATTTATATTTAATAATGAAAATTATTCACCTTTCAGACCCTCATATTTATATAGATAAGATTCATGGCATAGATCCTGTCAGTAAATTTAAAAAAGCATTAAGTCATATAAAAAATAATCATGGTGATGCAGATTTATTTGCCATCACTGGTGATATTACCGACTTAGGTGATAAAGATTCTTATCAGCTATTTATAAAAATCATTGATGAAGCAGATCTGCCAAAGAATTTAAATCCTCAATTAATTATAGGTAATCATGATAACAGAGATGAGTTTAAAATAAACTTTCCTAATATTGAAACCGATCCAAATGGATTTATTCAATACTTTAAGGATATAGATAATAAACGTTTAATTTTTATAGATACTAATCTGATTAATACTCACCAAGGACATTACTGTGAAGAGAGGCAAGAATGGTTAAATAATATTTTAGGTAAAACTAATACAGATACGTACATCTTTATGCATCATAATCCACTGGCATTAGTAAAAGAGGAAAGTGATGGAATAGGCTTACAACAAAAAAAAGAGTTTCAACAAATTTTAACTAAAAATAATAAGATAATAAAACATATTTTTTTTGGACATCAACACATTACGAGTTCTGGTTCTTATTGTGGTATTACTTTTTCCTCCCCTAGAAGTACTTGGTCTCCTCTAATACCTAACTTTTCAAATGAATATCGTTTAGGAACGGCTAATACAGATACAAATTATAATGTTGCAATAATTCGATTTGACGCCTTAATTATTCATACAGAGGATTTTTTAAAAACAGAAGTTAATTGGTTTAAATAAAAAATTATTTTTTTTCGATTACAAATATTTCATTGTTAAAATAAAGGCCTTTATTTTTAGCAACAATATTTTGAACTACTTTTTCGTAATTTTTTGTTTTTTCTACCTTCATTACTTTATCATCATCCATTTGATTGACATATATGGAGGCATTCCAAGCAGAAAAAACTAATGATGTAGCTATACCTCCACTGATTTCTGTTGGTAGAGCTCTCAATTTACATTTAATAATTCTTTTTTCTCCAAAAGATAAACTGCTTAATAAATCTTTATCTAAATTTTTCTTAAGATAAGAAATGATACTATTTCCAAGAGAAGGAAATGGGTCCTCTTTTGGCCAAATTTTACGAATTATTTCATTAGCAGGATCTTTTCCTGAAGCATGAATGGTTAATAATTTCCCTTTTGATTTTAACGCTCTAATCATTGGTTCGATGACGTATTTTGATTTCTTTTCTGCTGAAATTCTTGAACGATAAGGTTGTGAAGCAATAATAAGATCAAATTTATTATCTGATTTTTTTTTGGTAGGTATTAATTCATTAACATTAAATTCTTGATCTTCGCGGTAGATAACCATGACTGAAGGCTCTTTATAAGTATGGTTACCTGACTTTTTATTAATTTCTATATTCCATTTTTTTTCTAAAAATTCATTTTGTTTTCTTAATTGTTGAGCAAATTCAAGAGAAGTGTCACCTTTTAATTTAATAATATTCCAATTAATTTTTTTCTGTTTAGCTTCATTTTTTGATTTTAGGTTTGCAGCTTCAGCGTAGTGTAGATTTGAAATGACGAAAACAGTATTCTTATGTTCAACAAACCTATCGGGTAATTTTTCTAGACCTAATCTTACATCTTCAATACTTATTTCTTTTGTGCAAACTAATAAAGGTACGTTAGGGCTGGTCTCGTGGCACTGACGCATAACATTCATAAGTAAGGAACCATCACCCATACCAGCATCAAATATTTTTAAACCAGGTTTTTGAGGTTTAATTTTATTTACGTGAGGATGTATCGCATCAGCAATTTGATTTTTTTCATTTGTTGTTGTGACAAATAATAAATATTTTTGTCTGTTATCATAAAACCTGAAATTTTTTTTCATTACTAATAAAGTCCCATTGATTTAGCAGAAGAGATGAAAGCTTCTTTATTGCCAATAAAGTTTTTACCTCGTTCCCCTAAAAACGCGTCATCTACTATATTATTCCATTCTTGAACAGGAACTTTTATTTCATTTAAGTTAAGAGGAACCTCTAAAGAACGCATAAATTCACTCAGATGATTTGCAGCATTCTCTAGATTATCGTTAAAAATTAATTTTAGTCTTTCCTCAGCTACACTATCAATTCCAACCATACTTTTAGTAATCATGGGTAAAGTAAATGAACAAGCAATACCATGCTGAATACCGTAATTGAGTGTCACAGGATATGATAGATTGTGCGCAATAGCAGTTTTCGTATTGGAAAAGGCTAAGCCAGCATGAACACACGCCAATGCAATGTTTGAGCGTAACACAACATTTCTTAAATCTTTAGTGAGAAGTCGTAAATTTTCTAATACTAATTTTGATGCTTGTATTGCATGAGAAGCAGAAATTGGGTTCGCATTAATATTCCAAATACTTTCCATTGAATGGGAGAGAGCATCTAAACCAGTTGAAATAGTCAAGCCTAAAGGCTTATCAACCATAATAGATGGATCGATAATTGCTTTTTCTGCATAAAGAGATTTATGCGCCAAAGATAATTTATTATTTTTTTCTTTATCCCATATTGTGGCCCAACACGTAAGCTCACTTGATGTTCCTGAAGTTGTAGGTATTGCAATAATCTTGATTGGATTTTCGACTCTTGGATTTTTCTTATTACGAACGAAATCTGTTAGATATTCTTGTTTATCTTTAAATGCAGCAATTGCTTTAGCTGTGTCTGTAACAGAGCCACCACCTATAGCTAAAATATAATCTACCGATTCATTGATTGAAGAAAATTTTTTTTGTAGCTCTAAAATATCCTTATAATCTGGATTAGGCTGCACATCCGTCATAATGGATAAAGGTGGATTTGAAGAAGATTTTAATTCATCGCTATATTTTTTAAAAATTTCTTCTGGATGAGTGATTATGATGTAGTTCTTATTTTTAAGAGCATCATGTACTTCTTTAAATCTATTTTCTCCAAAGATAATTTCAACAGGGTTAAAATAATTCCACATTACCTTAAATTGATTTTGCCGCTTTAGTTAAAATTGTCATTTTCTCAATTGCTTGTTCTCGCGTAAAGAAACCTAAACCACAATCTGGTGCAGCTATTAAACGGTGTTCATCAATATGTTCAAGTGAATCTTTGATACGAACTCTTACTTCTTCAACAGACTCCATTCTACTTTTTGCAATATCAATAAATCCAAAAATTACTTTTGTTTTAGTAAATTTTTCTAAAAGATTTAAATCATTATGCCTATGTGAATCTTCCAAAGATACTTCATCAATAGTTGAATCATCTACAAGTGATGCAATTCTATCATAAGCATCTAGATCAGCCTTTTTATACCCTTCTGAATCTAGTGAATTGGGATAACCACAACAAATATGGCAAACGCGTTGCACTTCTTTAGGAATACCATGCATCATTCTTTCTAAATTTTCCATACCATATGAATGAGCTTCATCAGGCTTTCTAGCAAATACTGGTTCATCAATTTGAATATACTGACAACCTGCATCTACAAGTGCCTTGATTTCTATATTGAGAGCTAATGCTAAATCAAAACCAAGTTTTTTCATGTCATCATAGTAGTTGTTAGCAATTGAATCTGTTATTGTCATTGGTCCAGGTAGGGTAATTTTAACTGGATTTTTTGTAAATTGTTGTGCACTCTTCCAGTCTAAATGCATACGTATTTCTTTACTTGAAATCGGTGCAACAATAGTTGGAAGATCAGCTTCAAACGCGCCTTGTCTTACTGACTTATGTGTAACTTCCTGAAAACTTACTCCATTTAAAAATCGACATTGATATAATACGTAACTCTCACGTCTGACTTCTCCATCTGTTGGAACATCAATACCCGCATTTACTTGATCAGTTATAACTTCTTTAATTGCTGCTAAAAATAATTTTTCAGCATCTGCACCTGCAGACTCTAATGCTTTTTCATATGCACCAGGTGACCAATTTGATAATAATCCTTTTGACGCTTTTCTCTCTTCTTCTGATTTTGTCCCTAAAAACCAATCTTGAATAGGTGTTTGTTTCGGTTTTGGATAAGCACCTATTGTAGTTGTTTTAAGAGGCATCTATTTTTACTCCCATTTAAATTTAAAATAAAACAGCGGCTTTTATAAAGCCGCTGTAATAAAAAGTTAATAATAAATAATCTCAAATTACATAAGATCGTTTATTTCTTCCATCATTTCTTCTTGGAGATCACCCATATCATCAGCATCGCCTGTAGCAATTTCTTCTGTGTAATCATAGATTACCTGTGTAACAGCTAATCCATTTTCTCCAGGATATGCGAACCAATCTGCAAGAAGTGGAAGTTGTTCAACTGCAGTAAGTTTATTAGGGTTTTTAGTATAGAAATCTCCTAATAATTCATTCGCTGCTTTGTTTGGTGGAACATATCCAGTTGTTTCAGCAACTAATGCAGCACCGATACCTGATGTAATGAACTTTAAGAAAGTCCATGCAGCATCAACTCTTGCTGGATCATCAGATGTAGACACTAACATTGCAGCGTTTCCACCTGCTGGTAATCTTGCTGGTGTTCCATTGTTAACTCCAGCCATTCCAGGGAATGGTGCAGTTTTTAAAATAAAGTCTGCCTTTGCAGCATTAACTGAACCCAAGCTTGAAGTAGACCAGAACATCATACCAATAGTACCTGCGTTAAACGCAGCTTGACCATCAGCAATTGAATAGTTTGGCATATTACATCCGCTCATGATTGCTTTCATTTGCTCTAACGTTGCAAGTCCTGCATCACCACCCATATTTACAGCTCCATCTTTAACCATTGGAACATTCTGAGTGTGCATTAATGCTTGGTGGAACCAGTTACCTGTAATGTTCCAACCAAAGTATAGAGTTCCTTTACCTGCTGCTTCCAATTTATTACATGCTGCAATAACTTCGTCCCAGTTAGTTGGAATACTATTTACACCTGCTTCAGCTAATAAATCCATGTTATAATATCCAACTGGCGTTGATACAGAAAATGGTAATCCATAAACTTCACCACCAAATGTTGAAAGACTTAACATAGCAGAATGGTAACCATCTTTTTCAAAAGCAGCTTCTTTCGCAATAAATGGCTCTAAAGACTTAGCAATACCTTTGTCAACTAGAGGTGCTTGTCTGTTAAGACCTTGCATTGTTACATCTGGTAAATTACCTGAAGTAGACTCTCTGAAGATTGTTGCAGTTGCATCCTCATAGTTTTCATAAGTTGCTCTAAATTTAACTTGAATATCTGGATGTGCTTTTTCAAACTCTGGCATAATAGCTTGGAAAGTTACATCGAATAATCCTGAATAAGGATAAGCTACTTCTATTTCAATAGACTTAGCTGAATTAACAGAACCATAAAAACCAAAAGATAATACGGCTGCAAATCCTGTAATTAATTTTTTCATTTAATCCCTCCGATTCAATATAATGATTAATCTAGAACGTAGCCTCAAAATGTTACAATTTTATTACGAAAATATTACTTAAAAATATGATTATTTTTCAATAGCATTAAGAAAAATTAAAGAAAAAATGATTTATTTACCAAGGTAGTGAGAAAGTTTTTACATTAGTAAAACTTTTCATTGCTTCAATAACACCCTCTTTGTAACCAAGACCTGAATCTTTAATTCCTCCAAAAGGAGACATTTCAATTCTATAACCTGGAACCTCCCAAATATTTACAGTGCCAACATTTAAACCTTGAATATATTTTTTTGCTCGCATGAAGTTATTTGTACATACACCAGATGATAATCCAAATGCGGTTGAATTAGATATTTTCATTACAGCTTCATCGTCATTAGGCACACGAATGATTGGGATAACTGGACCAAATGTTTCTTCTAAAACTAATTCACTTTTAGGATCAACATGATCTACAACTATTGGAGGTAACAAAGCACCCTTTCTTCCAGGGTGATATAAAATTTTTGCGCCGTCTTCTTCAGCCATAGAAACTCTTTTATCGAAAAGTTCTGCAGCTTTAGCATTAACAACTGTACCTAAGTCTGTTTCCATATTCATAGGATCACCAAATTTAATTTTCTTAGCACGCTCAAGAGCCATTTCAACAAATTGATCTGCAATAGATTCTTGAACCAGTATTCTTTTAACAGCTGTACAACGTTGACCAGAGTTTTTCGTTGCTCCCGTAACAGCTAGCTCAACAGCTTTTTTAAGATCATCACCTTCTAAGTCATTTAAAACAATTAATGGATCATTACCGCCTAGCTCAAGAACTGTTCTTTTGTATCCAGCTTGTTCAGCTATTAATTTTCCTACACCTACACTGCCTGTAAAAGTAATGAGATCAATATTTGGATTCTTGATCATTTCTGATCCGATATCTTGAGGCCATCCAGTTACAACTGAAAACATTTCGGGTGGCAGACCTGCTTCATATAAAACATCAGCGAGTATCATTGCTGTTAAAGGTGTTAATTCTGTCTGCTTACATACTGTACAATTATTAGTTGCAATTGAAGGAGCAATTTTATGCGCTACCATATTCAAAGGGTGATTAAATGGAGTGATTGCTGAAATTGCCGTTAAAGGTTCTCTTATGGTAAATATTTTTCTAGCTTTTCCATGCGGAGTTAAATCACAAGAAAATATTTCTCCATCATCAAGAATACAAAGTTGAGCCGTTAAAGAAAAGACATCAAAAGCTCTTCCTACTTCGTATAGAGAATCTTGTTTTGAAATACCAAGTTCTAAAGTAATAATATCAGAAATTTCTTCTTTTCTTTTAACAAGTACTTCTGCGGCAGTTTGAAGAATTTTTTGTCTCTCGTATCTTGTAAGTTTAGGTTGGTAATTTGCAGCAATATCTAAAGCCTTTCTTGCATGCTCTGTAGTACCGGCTGGAACCGTTCCGATTACTTCACCTGTAAAAGGGTACTCAACATTTATTGTTTTATCTGAAGTAACTTTTTCTCCAGCAATACGCATTGCTTCATTAATCATTTTTTTGTGCATCATAGAGCTCCATTTATTGCATAATAAAATGCATCATAGTTATATAATTGTTTGCTAGTATCTAAGTTTTGTAATTTTAAATTTGATATGAATGGAACTTCTCTTTCATGGAGTCCTCCATGAGAACGTAAAGGTTCATTTAATCCAGAAAGATTGTGTTTATCTTCCGATGAACCAATAGTCATAAATTCTGAAGACATACATATAATATCACCCATTCTATCTAGAGGTAAATTATAAGTAGAGCATCCTTCATCTTTCGTTAAAACAACTTCTATATCTTTTATTTCTTTAATAGCGTTTACAACTGAAGCTACCTTGCTCTTGTCTTCTAAATAAATTGTTGCAAAAGAACCAAGTGAACCATGATGAACGACATATGGATCTGTAATTGGTAGAATAACTTTAGCTATGTTTGGTTCAAATTTTTTATCTAAATAATCTTGTAAAAATATTGCATTAGGTGAACCATCTTCTTTTGATTTTGGTTTCATACCGTGATCTGCTGTGATGATTATAGAAACATTCTCCTGATTTAAAAGACCAATATATTTATCAAACATTGCATAAAATTTGTTTGCTGTTTCATTTCCCGGTGCATATTTGTGTTGAATATAATCCGTAGTCGATAAATACATGATATTTGGTTTGAACTCTTCAAGAAGCTTTACACCTGCAGCCATTACAAATTCGGAAAGTCCTTCAGAATATACTTCTGGCACTGGCATTCCCAACCAATCGTTTACATTATCTATACCATTGAGATCTTTTGTTGCTTGATCAGATTTTTCAGCAGAAAAACAAATAGCTCTCTCATCATCAAAACTTAATCCGTTTCCTAAAAGTGTTCTCAACTTGTCTTTTGCAGTAACAAGAGCAATTTTAGAACCAGAATTGTAAAATTTTTCAAAAATAGTTGGTGCTCGCATATATTTTGGGTCATTCATCATTACTTCTTCACCAGTCTCAGGTGTATAAAAGAAGTTTCCGCATATACCGTGTACAGAACTTGGTTGCCCAGTTACAATGGAAATATTATTAGGATTTGTAAAACTTGGAATAGCGCTGTGAACTAGTAGGTTTTCACCACTTGAAATTAATTTATCAAGATTTGGTGTAAGATTTGATTTTGATGCTTCTTCGAGATACTCTTTTTGACTACCATCAAGGCATATAACAATTGCAGTTTTTGAGAAAGAGCTTGGATATTCTCTTTTATTAATTTCTAAATTATCGGACACTATTTCAACTAATATATATTATTAAAAATACGAATTTATAGTTATCTGCTAATTAAACTCAATCATAATTTGAATATTTGTTAATAAAATTGAAATAAAACTGAAATAAATAGATTTAAAATATTCTCAAATTTAATAAAATTTTGTAGATTAAAGTTAAGATACAGGGGGAATGAGTGGGGACAATATCACTTAAAAATATTTCAAAGTCATTTGGGTCTACACAAGTACTAAATAATTTGAATGTTGATATAAACGATGGAGAATTCTTAACATTAGTTGGTCCATCTGGTTGTGGTAAATCTACGTTACTTAGAATAATTGCAGGATTGGAACAACAAACTTCAGGTGATGTATTAATAGATAATAAAAATGTAAACAGAGTTAGAGCCAGTGAAAGAGATTTGGCAATGGTATTCCAGTCATATGCTCTTTATCCTCATCTTACAGTCAGAAGAAATTTAGAAACTCCATTAAGACTAAGAGATTATAATGCATTTGAAAGACTACCCTTGATTGGTAATTTTTCTCCAAGCAAAAAAGAGAAAACAGAATCTATAAATCAATTAGTAAATAAAACTTCTGATACTCTAAAAATTTCAGAACTATTAGATAGAAAACCAGGACAATTGTCAGGTGGTCAAAGACAAAGAGTTGCTCTTGGTCGTGCTATGGTTAGAGAGCCTGTTGCCTTTTTAATGGATGAACCTCTTTCAAATTTAGATGCGGCTCTGAGAGTTCACATGCGATCTGAACTATCTGAACTTCATAATTCACTTAAAACTACTTTTGTTTACGTAACACATGATCAAGCAGAAGCTTTAACTATGTCTTCTAGAATGGCTGTTATGATTGATGGAAATTTATTACAACTAGATACACCTCAAGAAGTATATGACAATCCTTCCTCATTAAGTGTGGCTCAGTTTGTTGGAAGTCCAAAAATAAATATATTTAAAGGAACTTCGGACTCAAGTGGGACAGTAAGTTTTCTCAACGTAAATTTAAAAAGAAAAAGTTCTGAAAGTAATACAGATTTACATATTGGTATTCGACCAGAACATTTAGAAATTACAAATGAAAGTAATGAAAATACATTTAGTGGAACAGTTGCATATAGAGAAAATTTAGGTTCAGATATTTTCTTTCATATAAATATTGAAGACGGTTCAAATAAAATAATTGTAAGGGGCTTACCACAATTTACACACCAAATTTCAAACGGTTCTAGTGTGAATATTAAAAGAGTTTCAGATAAAGCATTACTATTTAATCAAGCAGGAATGAGAGTTCAATTTACTAATGCATAATTCAAAAGCTCACATATGGTTTATTGCACCAGCAATCATACTGATGATAATTATTTTAATCTTTCCTCTTTTTCTTGCAGGAGGAATTTCTTTTACTGACTACAATTTAGGAAACAAAACATTCGAGTGGGTTGGACTAGAAAATTATGACAAGATGTTCAATCGAAAAACATATGTCAAAATGATTTGGGCCACAGCGACGTATGTTATTGTTGTCGTTCCAATTTCTGTTGTACTTGGATTATGTGCTGCTATGCTCTTAAATTCACTAAGGTTTGGCGCTGATATATATAAAACAATTTTTTTTCTTCCAGTTATGGCAACTCTTCTTGCAATGGCAATTGCATGGGAATTTACTCTTCATCCAACATTAGGAATTGTAAATAGTTTTTTAGCGAATGGATGTGGAGGAGTTAGGGAATTCATTCTTGGTTTTCATTGGTTGCCATGGGTAGACTCACAAGAAAGCTGGTATGCTGTAGCATGTGCAAACAACATGGATTTTCCATATTGGTTAAAACAAAAAAATACTGCGATTTGGACAGTATGTTTCATAGGAATTTGGCAGGCTTTTGGTTTTAATATGGTTTTATATTTAGCTGGCTTAACAAGTATACCAAGGGAGTTATACCAAGCTGCAGAAATGGATGGGGCTAAATCTACATGGGAGCAATTTAAACTTGTTACATGGCCAATGCTTGGTCCAACAACGTTGTTTGTTGTCACTATTACTACCATTAGAACATTTCAGGTATTTGATACAATCGAAATACTGACTAAAGGTGGTCCATCAAAAACAACGTATGTCATGATGTATGCAATTTTTGAAAAAGCTATTCAACAAAACTTAACAAGTATCGGTGCAGCAATCACTGTTGTCTTTATTGGATTTATTCTTGTGTTAACGTTTTTCCAAAGATATGTCATTGAGAAGAGGGTTCATTATTAATGGAAGCTAAACAATATATTGGGGAAGGTTGGAAGCATGCAATCTTAATTATTGGTGCTATCGTTGTGATGCTTCCTTTTTATATGATGGTTTCAATGTCATTAAAATCTCAGCAAGAAATCCAATCAATTTCTGGTGGGCTTATTGGTGCGCAAGAAACTCAAACTTTTCCCGTATGTGTTAAAACTGGTTATTCAGAAGAAACATGTACAATGAAGCCATATCAATACAACTATTGGTTTGCATTTGAAAAAGCTCCTATTCCTAGATACTTAATGAATGGTGTCATTGTTACTTTATCAATCTTCATTATTCAGGTTCTAGTCGCCTTACCGTGCGCATATGCACTCGCCAAGTTACGATTTTACGGACGAGAATTTGTTTTTTCGATGGTTTTATTTTGCTTGCTCATTCCAGTTCACGGAATTGCACTTCCATTATATGTTATGTTGGCCCAGGCAGGATTAGTTGACACCTATTCCGCCTTAATACTTCCCTGGACCATATCGGTGTTTGGAATTTTTTTAATGCGGCAATTTTTTATGACTGTGCCCGATGAATTAATTGATGCCGCCAGGATGGATGGCATGGGAGAGTACGCAATCGTATGGAAAGTAATGCTCCCAACTGCAATACCAGCGTTACTTGCTTTTGCAATATTCTCAGTTGTTGCTCACTGGAATGATTATTTCTGGCCTCGTATGGTAATAACAGGAAATAGAGATCTGTTTACTCCACCACTTGGTATAAGAGAATTCAGAGGTGGAATTGATAGTGACGAATTTGGTCCTATGATGGCTTCGATAGTTACAGTAACAGTTCCTCTTATTGTTGCTTTTATAATCGCGCAAAAACGATTTATTGAAGGAATTACTTTGACAGGCATGAAGTAAATTCTTATCTACTGATGACATTGTCAGTAAATTTTATTTTTATCTTAATTCTTGTATCTGCTCTATGTCATGCAGTTTGGAGTGCTATAATAAAATCAAGTAAGAACCCTTTATCGTTAATGGTATAACATCTGTCTTAGAAGTTATTATTTTTTTACCTTTAACATTTACTGTTCCATTTCCAACTTTAGAGGTTTGGTATTTTTTAATTGCAACCGTAATCATTTATGTCTTTTACAGATTAAATGTTATCTACTCATATAGGTACGGTGATCTCTCTTACATATATCCAATTTCTAGAGGAAGTTTATGTTTGTTTGTAGCGATTATTAGTATTTTATTTTTAAGTTCTGATATTAGTGTTGCTGGTTTTGTTGGAATATTAATTGTTTGTATTGGATTATTTTTAATTTCTTATTCTAAAAATTTATCTTTTAACTTCAGAGGTTTTGCTCTTGCGATATCAACGGCTATTCTAATTACTGCTTACACTTTAGTTGACTGGGTCGGGGTTAGACTTTCTGAAAATGGTTTTTCTTATATTTACTGGCTCTTTACACTTAATGGAATACCTTTGCTAATTATTGGTTTGATCTTGAAAGATGGTTTACGAAAAAGAGAAACATACACATTTAGATCAGGGATTGCTGCTGGTGTATTTGCAACAAGTAGCTACGCAATTGTTGTTTGGAGTATGCAATTTATAGAAATAGCTTATGTCTCTAGTATTAGAGAAATAAGCATTGTGTTTGCTGCAATTATTGGAATGCTTTTCTTATTTGAGAAGAATGCAAAATCTCGAATAATACCTTCTATTTTAATAGTGAGTGGTATTTCGGTTGTTTATTTTCAAATTCTTTAAGGAAAAAATATAGACTTTTTGCACGAAGATTTTATATGAGTTTTATGGCAGATGATATTGTGGAAGTAGATCCAAAAACCGAAACTATCTCTTGCGATGGTGGTGAAGATGGTTTAGGACATCCCGCAGTTTATTATACCTTCAATAATGAGAACAAAATTGTTTGTGGTTATTGTGGTAAAATATTTATAAAAAAAGAAGAGTAGAAATGTACAAAGAGTCTTGGGGTTTAAAAAGAATATGTCCAATGTGTAGTAAGCAATACTACGACTTAGGAAGAACGGAACTGGAATGTCCTGAGTGTGGTAAAGAAATTGAAGTTACTACCATGACTAGACCAAGACGTGGAAGAAAACCTGGAAGTACTAATGCTGCTCCTTTAACCAATCCTATTCCTCCAAAACCAAAAGAAAAAGATGGTGATCTTGATATTGATAGTTTGGATGTAGATAACAATGAAGACAATCTTGAAGATGATACTGTTTTATTAGAAGACGAAACAGAAATTGATCCAATAGCTGAAGGTATTAAGCCTAAAGACGACGGCGAAGAAGAATACTAAAATTTCAATAAAATTTAAAAAATGTTTAAGGTACTACAAAACACTTGGGCCCTTTTTTTCGGCTTTGCTTTAATTAGTCTTGGTCATGGTTTACAAGGAACATTAATAGGTGTGCGTTCAGTTCTTGAGGGTTTTAGTTTTGTATCCTCAGGGCTAATCATAGCAGGTTATTATGTTGGCTACTTAACTGGTGCTTTAACAATTCCAACATTATTAAGAAGAGTTGGACATATAAGAGTGTTTGCTGCTTTGGCATCTCTTGCTTCCATTGCTATATTATTACACTCAGTATTTGTACATCCCTATTCATGGATGTTTATTCGTATTTTAACAGGTATGAGTCTTGCAGGTATATACGTAATAATGGAAAGTTGGTTAAATGAAAAATCAACTAACGAAACTCGTGGACAATTACTTTCTATCTATATGATTTTTACATTTGTATTTGTTGGGGCTGGTCAGTTTTTATTAAACTTAAGCGATCCAGCTAAAGTTGATTTATTTATTTTAGTTTCAATCTTATTATCATTCGCACTTCTTCCTATTCTGTTGTCTACAACAGAACAGCCTAGTACAGAGAGTCCAAAATATTTTTCTTTAAGAGAATTTTATACTGTTTCACCTTTAGGTTTTGTTGGCGCATTAGCAACTGGTTTATCGCATAGTGCAGTTTTTGGGTATGGTGCAATTTATGCATCATCTATTAATTTAAGCTTATTTGAAATTTCTCTGTATATGATGATTATAACGTCAGCTGGCGCCCTATCTCAATGGCCTATTGGATATTTATCAGATAGAATTGATAGACGTGTTATTCTTATTGCTGTTTCCTTTATGGCTGCAGGTTTGAGTTTATTTTTTGTTTTTGCAAACTTTATGCCACTAACATTATTCTTAATTTTTACCGGTCTTTTTTCAGTTGCGTGTTTACCTATGTATTCACTTACAGTTGCTCATACAAATGACTTCTTACAACCTAATGAGATAGTATCAGCAAGTGCAACCTTTGGTATACTGATTGGTATTGGATCAATTATCGGACCTTTGTTTGTTTCTGGTTTCATGGAAATTTTAGGAGCGTTAGGTTTCTACATCTATTTATTTTTAATACATGGACTGCTAGGGCTGTTTGGTTTGTATAGAATGACACAAAGAACTAAACCACGTGATCTTGAATCACAATACAATCCTTTACCACGAAATATTAGTCCTGCCGGTATGGAAATGAACCCCGTTACTGAGCCAACTGAGGACGAGTAAGTTTTTTAAATATTCTCTGAAGTAACAAGAGGATTATTATTCCCATATAAATAACTGGTTCAGTTTTATCAGCACGAACTAGAACATAAAAATGCATACTAGCAAGAATGGCTACTGGGTAAATTAAATAATGAATTTTCTTCCATAATTTAAAACCTAATCGTTTAATCATATTGTTTGTTGAAGTGCTAGCAAGCGGGATTAAAAAAAGAAAACTTATAAAACCAAAAGTTATAAATGGTCTTTTTATAATATCTTGTATGATAAATTGCATATCTAAAAAATGATCTAAAACTATATAAGTAGAGAAATGCAAACAGACATAATAGAACGCAAAAAGTCCAATCATTCTTCGTAATACAACTATCGATTTTAAAGGTCTAATATTTGATAGAGTAGTAATCATAAGAGTTATGATTATTAATCTGAGTGCCATTAGACCTAACTCATCCATTAGCTTTTCAATTGGATTTACTCCAAGATTCCCAGTAACAAATTGGTACGCCCAGAGTAGACTAGGAAACATAATTAAAATAAATAAGACAGGTTTGCTGCGGTTAAAATTTCTTGTTGAAAACATTCATTAATAAAATTTAGTCAAATCTAAATCTTTATAGAGATGTGCTACTTCTTCTTCATAGCCATTAAACATAAGTGTTTCTCTTCTTTTAAACTCTCCAATTCGTCTCTCTGTTCCTTGACTCCATCTTGGATGATTAACATTAGGATTAACATTAGCATAAAAACCATATTCCCAAGGAGCTAAAGTTTCCCAAGATGTTTCAGGTTGAGTATCTAAAAATCTAATTTCTACAATTGATTTAATTGATTTGAAACCATACTTCCATGGAACAACTAATCTTATGGGTGCACCATTTTGATTAGGCATTTCATGACCATACAATCCAGTTGCTAATATTGTTAGAGGATTCATTGCTTCATCCATTCGAAGACCTTCTCTATATGGCCAAATAATTGTTCTCTTTTGCTGACCTGGCATTTCTTCAGGCCTGAAGACAGTTACAAACTGAACATATTTTGCTGAACTTAAAGGTTCGGCCATTTTTATAAGTTCAGATAACTGAAAACCTTGCCAAGGAATAACCATGGACCATGCTTCAACACATCTTAATCTATAAACCCTATCTTCTATTGTTACATTTGATAAAATTTTTTCTAAATCAAATGTTTGAGGTTTTTTCACAAGACCATCTATTTTTATTGTCCATGGCCTAGGTTTAAAATTTCCAGAATTTAAATGGGGATGTTTTTTATGAGTCCCGAACTCATAAAAATTATTGTAGGTTGTGATTTCTTCGTAAGAATTAAGTTTATCGTTTTCATTTAGATTTTTAGTATAAATTGAAAGATCACTATCGTGGTTTGCAAATGCTGATGAGGTAACCGTTGCTAGCATGGCACTAGCTAAAGATCCCTTAATAAACTTACGTCTATTTAAATATGTCTTATAGGGTGTGATTTCAGATCCTAAAATTTTCATAATAATAATATATATCTTAAATATTAAAATTGAAGATTAGCTTTAATAATCTTAGCTTTTAAAATGGGAGTTATATTTATTTAGTATTTTTTCTGGCCATGTACTTTTGATAAACTCAAGAATGGACCAAACATCGTCATCTGATAACGCATCATTACCAAGCATTTTACCTTCATAATCAGGATTTGATTTTTTAAAACCATATTTAATGACATGAAATAATTGTGCAGGTGAGTGGTGCCAAGTATGTCCGGTACCATTAAGAGGAGGTGATCTTCTATGACCATCTTCATCTAACGATTTATCCCACTCTTCATGACCAGCTAAATTACCCATATGACAACCAGCACAATTTTCAGCATATAATTTCATCCCTTTAAAAATATCAACCTCTGCTGCATGAATACTTGGTCCGATGGATAAGATTGTGAGTGTTATAATAAATTTAAAGATTTGCATTAAGTAAATATAATTTATTAAATTTATATTTCATTACAAATCTGTCTTTTTTTTGATAAAATAAATAAATGAAAAAAATTCTCATAATTTTTGCTGTTTTTACTTTAATAATTTCACTTAACAAAAATGCTTACAGTGAAAAGGTTCACGGTATTGCAATGCATGGAACACCAAAGTATGCCAGTGATTTTGAATATCTAGATTATGTAAATCCAAACGCACCTAAGGGTGGTACTGTAAAATTTGGATCATATGGTTCTTTTGATAATTTAAATAGAGTAGCTTTTAAAGGTTCTAAAGCCGCTGGTCTTGGGTATGTTAATGATACGTTAATGAGAAGAGTATGGGATGAAGCATTCTCTCTCTATGGTTTAATAGCTGAAAAGGTAGAATTGCCTGAAGATAGATCATCTATAACTTTTTATTTAAATGCAAACGCAACCTTTCATGATGGCTCACCAATAACACGTGATGACGTACTGTTTAGTCTAGAAACGTTTCAAACAAAAGGTACGCCAAATCAGAAAAAAACTTATGGCAAAGTTATTAAAACTGAATTGATTGGAAATGATGGAATAAAAATGATTTTTGAAAATAATGAAGATAAGGAATTGCCTCTTATTATTGCAGGCTTTCTTCCTATCATTCCAAAAAAGTTTTATGAAAATCTTGATGTCACAAAAACATTTTTAGATATCCCTCTTGGCAGTGGTCCATACCAAGTTGAAAGTCTCGATCCAGGACGTCAAATAAAATACAAACGGGTTGAAAATTATTGGGCAAAAGATTTACCAGTAAATAAAGGTCTCTATAACTTTGATACAATTATTTATGATTATTACAAAGACTCAAATGTCTTAGTTGAGGCTTTTAAGGTTGGTGAATACGACTTTAGAAGAGAGTACAACGTTAAACGTTGGTTATCAGAATATGATTTCAAAGCTGTCCAGAATGGCGACGTAATACTGACAGAAATGAATAATGATAGACCTGTTGGAATGAATGGTCTTGTGATGAATACAAGACGTGACATATTTAATAACAGAAATGTAAGACTTGCTTTAAGTTATGCCTATGATCATGAATGGATTAATAAAACAATATATCAAAATGCATATGTCAGAACAGATAGTTATTTTGATAACTCACCATTAGCTTCTTCAGGTTTACCGTCAAAAAATGAGCTAGAATTATTGAATGTATGGAAAGATGAAATTCCAGCAGAAGTATTTACGGAAACATTTACCCCACCTCTTACGGATGGAAGTGGAAATGATCGTAAAAATTTATTGAAAGCAAAAGAAATACTCGAAAAAGAGGGGTGGAAAGTTGAAAATGGAAAGCTGTTCAAAGATGGGCAAGAATTTAAATTTGAATTTTTAATTGTCAGTCCTTCAGATGAAAAAATCGCTTTAGCCTATCAAAGTAACCTAAAAAAACTTGGCATTACTATGGATGTAAGAACAGTTGATTCCTCACAATATCAAGAACGTCTTTTAAGTTATGATTTTGATATGATTAAGAGATATTGGGGAGTCAGTTTAAGTCCAGGAAATGAGCAACAATTTTATTGGGGGTCAGAAGTTGGTCAAAAAAATGGGAGCAGAAATTATCCTGGTATTAATAGTCCTGCAGTTGATGCATTAATTGAAAAACTAATAAATGCCTCAAATAGACAAGAGCTAACTACTGCAATTCACGCCCTTGATAGAGTTTTATTATGGGGTCACTATGTTGTTCCACTCTATCATAGTAACAAAGATCGAATTGCTTATTGGGATTTTTTTGAGTATCCCGATGAAATTCCACTTTACGGGATAGTAATTGAATCTTGGTGGATTAATAAAAATAAACAATAAATTTACATACATTTTCTATGAGTCATACAAGAGCAAATATAATGATGCTTATTGCATCACTTATATGGGGAACAGCATTTGTTAGTCAGACTACGGGTATGGGTGCCATTGGACCATTTACTTTTAGTTTTGGAAGATTTTTCTTTGCTTTTTTAACTGTAATCCCTTTTGCTATTTACTTAGAACAAAAAAATGTTTCAAAAATTTTGCAAGATAGGAAAAAAATTTATCTTTGTATTGCAACAGGAATTTTTCTGTTTGGTGGTATGGGTCTACAACAATATGCGCTTCAAAAATCGTTAATATCAAATGCTGCTTTTCTAAGCACACTTTATGTTCCATTTGTTGGAATCATTTCAAGATTTATAATTAAAAAACAAGTTCACTGGATTATATGGGTTGCAATATTACTCTGTTTGTATGGATCTTACCTCTTATCTTCAAATCAATCAGTTGACATACAACAATCTGATAGTCTCTTATTTATAGCGGCCTTGTTTTTTGCTTTGCATATTATTTGTATTGATATTTTTATGAAGCAACTAAACAGTCCTTTTTTGTTTGGTAGCATTCAATACTTTATAGTTTTTATATTATCTATGATTTTGGCTTTCTGGCGGGAAGAACCGAGATTATCAAATATGCAAATTGAATGGTTTGAAATTTTATATACAGGAATTTTCTCTGCAGGAATTGGTTATACATTACAAATAATAGCTCAACAAAAAGCTAATCCTGCGCCAGCTGCAATTATATTATCAATGGAATCTGTATTTGCAGCAATTGCAGGATGGATACTTTTAAATCAAATCTTAGACACACAAAAAATACTAGGATGCCTTGCAATATTTATTGGAGTCATTATAGTACAACTTGTACCAATAATAATTAAACAAAAATGAGTGAAAAATTAGACGTAGTAGGAATTGGAAACGCAATGGTTGATGCGATTATTCCATCCAATCAAAGCGAAATTGAAAAACATGAAATCAATAGAGATTCAATGAATCTTATTGATGAAGGTTTAAAAAATAATTTACATGAAAGTTATTCAATCAGAGAAATGGCAGGTGGCGGATCACTTGGTAATTCTATGTTTGGCATTACATCATTTGGTGGCAATGGAAGCTTTATTGGAAAAATAAAAAATGATGAAATTGGTATTTATCTTCAAAAGGATATGGTTCGGGAAGGATTAAAATTTCCTTTAGGTTTTACATCACCTGATATTTCAACAGGTTGTTGCACAATATTTGTAGAAGAAGATGGAACAAGAACAATGTGTACCTTTTTGGGCGCGGGAACACTGATTGGCCCTGAAGATATCAAAGAGGATGATATTAAAAATCATAAGATTGCTTATTTAGAAGGATATTTGTGGGATAATGAAAATGCAAAAAAAGCTATGAAAAAAATGGTTGATATTTGCAAAGCTGATAATCAAAAAATTGCCTTCACTCTTTCAGATCTTTTTTGTGTTGATAGACACCGTGACTCTTTTAAAGAATTAATAACAGAGAATGTTGATATTTTATTTGCCAATGAAGATGAAATCAAAGCTATGGCAGAAACGGATAGTTTTGATGAAGGTTTAGAATATGCAAAATCGTTAAATATTGTTGCAACTATTACTAAAGGAAGTAGTGGATCAGTGATTGTATCGGGAAGTGAGGTAACTGAGGTCTCTGCAAAAAAAGTAGAAAAGGTTATTGATACAACTGGTGCTGGAGATTTGTTTGCAGCTGGCTTTTTATTCGGTTATTCAAAAGATAAAAGCATGGAAGAATGCGGAAGCTATGCCTCGATTGCTGCGGCAGAAATTATTTCGCACTACGGTGCAAGACCTGTAGTAAAATTGTCTAGTTTAATTTAGCTAATAATTTATTTTTATTTTCATCATCGCAAAAAGAATATTTAATTGCGTTATGAGTAAGGGAGGTTAGTTCCTTTTCATTTAAGCCTAAATCTTCCATGACTTTGTATTCACCGTTTAACGTTGCATTAAAAAAAGGAGGGTCATCTGAATTGACTGTTACTTTTACCCCTTGATCAAATAATGTTTTCACAGGATGATCTACATAATCTTTGTAAATTTTAGTTGCAATATTACTTGTTGGACAAGTTTCTAGAATAATATCTTTATCAATTATTTCTTTAACTAAATCAGGATCCTCTATTGATCTAACACCATGGCCTAATCTTGTTGGATGCAGAAGGTTAATAGCATTTCTTATATTTACAGGACCATCCCATTCACCTGCATGAACAGTAATTGGAAAATTTTCTTTTTTTAACATATCAAATGTTTCAACAAATAAGTTTGGAGGAAAATGCAATTCATCCCCAGCCAGACCAAAACCAACTAAACAAGGATGGGGATTATTTAAAACTTCCTCTGCAGTTCCTTGTACTGACTCTGGTCCTAAATGTCTGATCCCATTCATTATATAACGTGAAACAATTCCAAAATCCTCTTCAGCTTTTTTAGAAGCTTCATAGACTCCTTCAATAAATGAATGGTAAGTCATGCCTTTTTCTTTAGCATGAGTTGAGGAAATCATCGCTTCAACATAAAGAACATTATTAGCGGCACAATCTTTTAAATATTCATACGTTAATTCAAAATAATCATCTGGCGTATGTATGACAGAAGTAACGATGTCATATTTTTTTATAAAATCATAAAAATCATCCCATTGGTATGCATATTTTGAGCCAAACATTTCTTCAGGTATTTCATGATTATTTCGTTTGGCAAATTTCTTACATAAATCTGGTGTAATGGTTGCCTCTAAATGAACATGAATTTCTGCTTTTTTAACTGAATTAAAAATATTCATATAAATAAAATTACCTATATAATAAAAATATGGAAGCAAGAATAAACAGAAGAAGCTTTGTTTTTGGCGCAAGTTGCTCTTTATGTGGTTCGATCATTTTACCTTCTTGTACACAAGTACCATTAACAAATCGAAGTCAGTTAAACTTATATGATAGCAATCTACCTATAATTTTAATGGGTGGTGGTGTAGCAGGTCTTCCAAAGATTTATCCTAATGAAAGAGCTCTTAATCAAGAAGTTGATAAAACATATTCAAGATTTTTATCAAAAGCTAAAGAAGATAAAATTCTTTTAGATAATACAGATGAATCTAAAAAAATTGAAGAAATTGGAAAAGAAATTTATACCTCTTTAGATACATTTTATAATAATAAGCGTGAAAAAAATCCTGTAGAAAATTTTAACTGGCAATTTGCTCTAATTGAATCTGATACAAAAAATGCATGGTGTATGCCTGGTGGTAAAATTGCTTTCTATACTGGTATACTTCCTGTTTGTAAAAATGATGACGGGATTGCAGCAGTCATGGGACATGAAATTGCACATGCATTTGCTAGACACACCGTAGAGAAATTAACTCAAGCATCTATGATGCAGATGGCAACGATTGGAATATCGCGAAGTAGATACGCAGAACTTCTTAATAAATCTTTTAGAGTAGGTAATGTAGGAGGCAATGTTTACAACTCAGTTGTCAAGTATGGTATTTTTCTTCCATTTAGTAGAAAAATGGAAAGTGAAGCTGATTATTTAGGCATGGGATTTATGAATCTTGCAGGATTTAATATTAAGGAGCCTGCTAAACTATGGCAAAGAATGATGGCAGGTCAAGAAGGGAGAGTGCCTGAATTTATGGGATCACATCCAAGTCCTGATAATAGATCTAAAAAGTTTCTTGAATGGGAAAATGAAATTTTAGATAAATTTCCTCAAGTTTAATTTTAGTGTAATAGGTATTTTATGATTGCTGTTGAAGTTAAAGATCTTACTCACTCTATTAATAATAAAAAAATTTTAAATAATATTAATTTTAATCTCAATAAAGATAGTATCTCCTGTATTTTGGGACCGTCAGGTAGTGGAAAAACTACTTTATTAAAGCTTATAGCAGGTCTTGAAAAAGTACAGTCAGGTAAAATTATTATTAATGGTGAAGAAGTAAGTAGTACAGCAAAACACTTACCTACAGAAAAAAGAAAAATTGGTTTTTTATTTCAAGATTACGCTTTATTCCCGCATTTGACAGTAAAAGAAAATTTGAGATTTCCAACTAATGCTAAAAATTCAACTAATAATGTTGATGAAATTATTGAATTAATAAAATTACCAAATTCACTAGATAAATACCCACACGAATTAAGTGGTGGGGAACAACAGAGAGTTGCTCTTGCACGATCTATAATTTCACAACCTGATTTACTATTATTAGATGAGCCTTTTTCAAGTTTGGATTTAAGCCTTCGAGAAGAGGTGAGAGATGATACGCTGCATCTTTTACAAAAATCAAATGTGTCTGTAATTATAGTCACTCATGATCCTTTCGAAGCAATGTTTATCTCAAATCATATAAATATTTTTGATAAATCAGGTTCGATTGTACAGTCAGGAACTCCAAATGATCTCTATAACAATCCAAAAAATTCATATGTTACAGGTTTTTTTGGTGAAACAAATAAATTTGAAGGTGTCGTTAAAGAATCTCACATTTACACACCGGTTGGGAAAATTAAAACACCTGGAAATTTAGAAGGTGAAAAAGTTGTGGTACACATAAGACCTCAAGGTATAAAACTCAACAAACAACCAACACCAGTTAATGGAATTAAGGGAACCGTTATGGCATCAAAATTAATGGGGTCATTTAGTTTTATCCATTTATCTGTGTTAGATAATAATAATGAAGTTGTTCATGTTCATAGCCACATGCCTGCTGACTTTAATCCAAAACAATCGTCTGCAGTCGAGATAGAAATTGATAATGATCAGGCTTATATATTTAAGAATTAAGTTTTAGTTTTTTATTGATTTAGTAATTGTTCTGTTAAGAAAAATTACCGGTCCTAATCCAGCAATAACGATAATTAGGGCTGCAAATGCTGACTCCTCCAACATTTCATCAGAGGCATATTGATAAACATAGGTTGCTAGTGTCTCAAAATTAAATGGTCTTAATAAAAGTGTTATTGGAAGTTCTTTTAAGATGTCTACAAAAACTAATATTCCTCCAACTAGTAAATTTGTATACAGCAAGGGTAATATAATTTTTCTTATACTTTTGAAAAAGCTAACACCCATTGTTCTTGATGCATCTAATAAGTTTGGATGAATTCTTGAAATACCTGATGTAATTGCTCCATTACCAACAGCTAAAAATCTTATACTATACGCAAATAATAAAATTATAAATCCGCCAACAGCATAACTCATACGAAAATAAATTAAATCATTAAGCCACCCAACAAATACAACTATTCCAACAGCAAGAATTGTTCCTGGAAAAGCATAACCAGAAGAAGCAAAAAATATTAAAATTTTTTGGAAATTATTTGATTTATATGCTCCAACTATAATCATTAATAAGGATAGCAACATAATGAATGATGAAGAAATAAATGCTAAAGATATACTTGATAGTGTTATTTGAAAAATTTCTAAAAAATTTATTATAGAATAACCTTTAATTACAAAATTCAATAAAATTGAAACAGGTATTATAAAACCAAGACTTAAAGGTATTAGACAAATTAAAAACAATAAAGAATTTTTAACACCAGAAACTGTTTGGGTTGGTGTATAAGATGCACCACTATATTTTTCATGAAATTTTCTGCTACGCCTACCCAAATACTCTAAAGTTAAAAGTACTATAACAATCATAAATAAAATACTAGAAATCTGTGATGCGCCAGATAGACTATTCATTCCTAACCAAACATTAAATACGCCTAAGGTTAATGTTTCAATTGCAAAATAATCAACTGTCCCAAAATCAGAAATTGTTTCCATTAGTACTAAGGCCAAGCCAGCAATTATACCTGGACGACCAAATGGAATAGCAACATTGAAGAAGGAATTCCTTCCGTAAATAGAACTAGTTTGAAAAAAAGATATAGGTGTCGTTATAAATGATGCTCTAGTCATTAAATATACGTATGGATACAATACAGAAGACATTACCAAAATTGCACCTCCCATTGATCGCACATTTGGAAACCAGTAATCTTTTGAGCTCGTCCAACCAAATATGTCTCTTAGCAATGATTGAAGAGGACCAGCATATTCAAAAAAGTCGGTATAAGTATAGGCAATAATATAAGCTGGGACAGCAGCTGGTAATAATAACATCCATTCAAAAAATTTTTTCCCAAAAAAATTATATCTTGTCACTATCCAAGCAGTGGTTAAACCAAAGACTAAACTTAATCCTCCAACACCAAACATTAGAATTATTGTATTGGTCAGATATCTGGGCAAAACAGTAGAAAATAGATGTGGCCATAGTGATGTATCACCTAAGATCGCGTAATAAAATATTGAAAAAATAGGAGCGATAATTACTAAAGAAATTATCGCCACAGAATTAGACCATAAATTAAAATTTATCAAAACAGTTAACCTATAATTTACCAGCCTACTCTATCAATGATTTTCTGAGCTATGGGAGCAAGTTCTGCTAGTTTTTCAACAGGCAGTTTATCTTCTTTAAATTCACCCCATGATTTTAACTCATCAGTTAATTGCATATCTGGATTAACCGGATATTCATAGTTTATAGAACTGTAGAGGACTTGGGCTTTTGGTTGAGTCAAAAATTCAAGTAGTGCAATCGCGTTGTCTTTATTTTTAGAGTACTTAATTACACCTCCACCAGCAACATTTATGTGATTACCTCTGTCTTCTTGGTTAGTAAAAACTAAATCTATTGAGTTAGCCCATTCTTTTTGTTCTGGATTCTTTTCATTAAATTTCATTTTTCCAAAATAATATGTATTCATTACAGCAATATCACAGACACCTTCATAAATTGCTTTTGCTTGAGCTCTATCATTACCCTCAGGTTTACGTGCTAAATTTGCAACAACCCCTGCAGCCCATTCTTCAGCAATAACTTCTCCATTTGCAGTAATTATTGAAGCTAAAAGTGATCTATTGTAGTCATGGCTGCCAGGTCTTGTACAAATTTTACCTTTCCATTTTGGATTAGATAAATCTTCTATTCTTTTAATTGAGTCTGTAGATACTCTTTCTTTTGATATTGCAACAATTCTAGCTCTCTTTGAAAGTGCAAACCATTTATTATTACTGTCTCTTAAATGATTTGGAATATTCATATTCAAAATATCTGAGTTAATTGATTGCAAAATATCCTTTTCAACAAATTGATTTAACCTTGCTATATCAACTGTTAATACCAAGTCAGCAGGTGTATCTTCACCTTCAGCTAAAACTCTTTCTAGCAATCCTTTTTTTGCATGTAAAACATTTACCTTTATGCCAGTCAATTTTGTAAATTCCTCAAAGAAAGGATCTATTAAAATTGGCTGCCTATAAGAATAAACATTAACCTCTTTGGCAAACAAGTTTAGTGAAATGGTAGATACAATTAGTATGAATAGTAATCTAAAAATAATTTTCATATAACCTTCTTTTTTTGTGGAGATAATAAATATCTCCACGTTCTATGATTAAGAATCTTATTAAAAATTATCAGAATACGAATGTAGATCTATATGAATTTTTTTTTAATATCAGTGTTGTTAAAATTCATAAAATTAGATTTATTCTAAATTTAAAGTTAAAAATGTTGGGGCCACTTTGGGCCCCTATCCAAAACTACTTTATTGAAATTAGTCTAGCTTTTTTTTCTTCTGGAATAATTCTCTCCAAATCAATCACTAAAAGTCCATTTTTCAATTCAGCATCTTTGACTTTGATATCTTCTGAAATTGTGAACGATCTTTCAAACTGTCTTGTTGAGATTCCTTTATGGATTACACCATTACCATTTTCATTAACCACTTTTTCTTTAGGTTTATTTCTAACAGTTAGGTTGTTTTCTTTTAATTCAATCTCAATATCTTCTTTACTATATCCAGCGAGAGCAACTTCAATTTTATAGTTATGCTCATCAACTCGATGAATATTGTAAGGTGGATAATTTGTATTGTATCGTTCCGTAGACTCCAACATTCTATCAAATTCATCAAAAATTGAGTCAAATCCAACAGAAAATGGTCTTAGAGAATTCCAAACGGATAGGTTTCTAGTCATAATAACTCCTTTATTAAGCAAGTTTATTTTGTCCGCACCCACAATGGCATACAGACTTTAATGATGTGGGGATGATTGTGTTTAATTCAAGTCTTTATTATTTTTTTCTTATAAACGATAATCCATCAGATAATGGCAGAAGAGAGAATTCCACTCTTGTGTCATTTTGTATTTTTGAATTTAAATCACGGATAGTTTTTGTTTGAGAGTCTTGTTTAGTTTCATCTGCTACATCACCGTGCCAAAGCATATTATCAATAATTATTATTCCATTAGAAACTAATAGGTTTAGCGACAGTTCGTAATAATTTGGGTAATTATTTTTATCAGCATCTATAAAAATTAAATCATAACTCTGTTGACGGTCTATCATGCTTTGCATTACCTCAACACCATCTCCAATAATCGATTCAATTTTTGAACTTATATTATCTAATTCCCAATATTTTTTTGCTAAGGGTAAAAATTCATCTGAGTTATCAACAGTTACAATTTTTCCTGATTCAGGTAGACCTCTAGCCAAAAACAAAGTGCTCATTCCTGTAAATCTTCCAATTTCTAAACATTTTTTAGAATTGGAAATTTTAGTTATCATTTCTAAAAACTGACCTTGTTCTTTTGCAATCTGCATTTGGGAAACACTACCAAGTTTTAAAGTTTCATTTTCTAATTTAGTAATTATTTTATCTTCTCTGTAACCTACGCTTTGTAAGTATCGCACAAGTGCTTCATTAATTTCAGTTTGAGTGCTCATTAATTTATAGTTTCAAATATTTCAGATAATTTTTGAGTTTTTTTATCTGAAATAATGAAACAGGCTTTTATTTTATTTTTTAAATTATCATTTATATTTTTATTTGAGTATAAACTTAATAGAGGAGTTGAGGAATTCACTTCATCACCAATATTGAGTACATTATCATATCCAACTCCGTAATCTATTTTATCGGTAACCTGTTTTCTTCCACCTCCAAGTTCAATAAGTATAAGGCCTAATTCTCTGGTATGAATTTTTTCTATCCAGCCTTGTTCACTAGAAAATACATCTTTTCGAACAGAAGTATTTATTAAATCTTTTTCATAAGATGATAAAATGTTTTTTGGTCCACCCAAAGCTGCAACCATCATTTCAAATTTTTCTGCAGCTAGTCCATTATTAATAACCGTATTAATTTTATTATAAGCCTCTTCTTTTGAAATTTTATAAATGTTTACTAATAGCAAAGATATTAATTCATTAGTGATCTTCTCTAATCGATGATCTTTAAAATCATTTTTAATATATTTTATGCATTCTAATATCTCTAGTGTATGACCAGCACTTTTACCTAGGACCTGATTCATATCCGTTAATATAGCTTCGCAATGTAAACCTGCTCCTTTGGCGACTCTTACTAAAGAGTTGGATAAATCTCTTGCTATATCAATAGTGCTATTAAAAGATCCATTACCAACTTTTACATCAAGGACTAAAGATGAAAGACCGCTCGCAATTTTTTTTGAAAGAATAGATGATGTGATTAAAGGTAAAGATTCCACTGTACCTACAATATCCCTTATAGAATATAATTTTTTATCAGCTGGTGCTAAGTTAGATGTTTGACCAATAATTGCACAACCAACATCTTTTACAACTTTTTTAAAAGTTTCTAAATCAGGCTTTGTATTGTACCCAGGTATTGAATCAAATTTATCAAGGGTACCTCCGGTATGACCCAGACCTCTACCTGAAATCATAGGTACATACAGTCCACAAGCTGCAAGTATTGGCGCTAATATAACGCTCGTCTTGTCTCCAACACCACCAGTTGAGTGCTTATCACAAACCAACTCAGAATCTACAATCTCAGACCAATTTAGTGTATCGCCTGAGTTCGTCATCGCCTCAGTTAAACAAACAGTTTCTTCAGGCGTCATTCCATTTGAAAATATTGCCATGCTCATTGCTGCAATTTGTGCATCTGAAAAAGATCCATTTGTTAAACCGTCTACAAAAAAGTTGATATCTTCTTTTGATAGATCTTTGTTATCTCTTTTTTTTCTAATTATCTCTTGAGGTATCATCGAATTGAACTTCTTGTATAAATTGTTTAATTAAATTTAAAACATTGTTCTCTGCTAAACTTGCATTCTCTAAAGTTTCCTGATGACTTAATTTTGTTTTATTCATACCAGCAGCTAAGTTGGTGATTACGCTGATACCAATAACGGGAAGTCCGCAATGATTAGCAACTAAAACTTCTGGTACTGTAGACATTCCAACTGCATTTCCGCCTATTACTTTTAAGGCATTGATTTCAGCAGGGGTTTCAAAATTTGGTCCTGAGTACATACAATAGATACCTTCATAAATTTTTTGATCTATTTTTTTAGCGACTTGTATTAACTGATCTCTATAAAACTTGTGATACCCATCACTCATATCATGAAAGCGAGGACCATACTCTTCAGCATTGGGTCCAATAAGTGGATTGAAACCACTCCAGTTAATATGATCTTTAATTGCCATTAGACTGCCAGCCGGCATAGATTCATCTAAACTACCTGCTGCATTTGTAACAACTAATAACTTGCACCCAATGTCCTTTAATACTCTTATGGGTGAAGCTAAACTTTGAGGATTATGCCCCTCATAAATATGTGATCTTCCATACATACAAACAACATTTAAAGTATTTATTTTTCCTAAAACTAATTTACCTGCGTGACCTTTGACAGTTGGCTGTGGAAAATCAGATAATTGTTCATACGAAATTAATTCTTGAATATCTTTTTCTTCAAAAAAATTAGTAAGTCCGCTTCCTAAAATTACAGCAATGTCAGGTGAAGTATTACCAGTAATTTCTAAAAATTTTTTGGCCGAAGGTAGCATTAAAGATTCTCTGGGCCAAAAGAATCTGGAAGTAATTCTTCGAGTGTAGATGTTTTCATATGACCATTTTCGTTACACATATGAATCTTAGTATCTAAAGTAGCAAATTCTCTTAACCTCTGTCTACAACCACCACAAGGTGAGCATAATAATTCACCTGAACCTATAACCACAACTTCTAAAATTTTTTTGTTTCCGTTAGATATCATATTTCCAATTGCAGTTGCTTCGGCACACTGGGATTGAGGATAGGCAGCATTTTCAACATTACAACCAGTAATGATTTTACTATCTTCTGTTAGAAAAGCTGCTCCTACTTTAAAATTTGAATAAGGCACATGAGCTTGCTCTCTAACTTTTTTTGCAGCCTTGAATAAACTATCAAAATTTTCTGAAACCATATTCTTGTTTAACATGAAATTACTAAAAAAATTATTTTTTTCTTAAATCTTTTTCTGTTGGGATTGTTCCAGGCCACAACAGATCAGGTATGGTATCTAATTGATTTATTGCCCAATTAAGAGGATCTTTATCTGGTTTTTCATTTGGCGACAGGCCAAACGCTACTCGTCTATAAAAATTTAATGACATATATAAAAAAAAATAGTTTACATATATTTATAATTTTTAAAAATAAAATTTAATGAAAGATATACCTCTAAAAATTTGTGGCATAACAAATGTAAAATCTGTTGAAGTGGCACATAAAAATAAAATAAAATCATTGGGTTTTGCAAGTAAAAATTTGAATGGACCAAACACAGTTAGTGATAAAAAAATACAATCATTAATTAAAGAATGTAAAAATTATAAGATAGAATCAGTACTTCTGACTCGGTATGTCTCTTTAAAAAAGCTAATAGAACAAATAGATTTTACAAAACCAAAGACAATTTCATGTTCATATCATTTTCCCAAAAAAGATTTATTAAAAATAAAAAAAATATTTAGAAGATTAAAAATAGGTATTGCTATTAATCCAGAAAATTTTGATAAAAAGTACATTGAATCAATTAGAAAAATTGTTGATGTTATTTATTTTGATATGAATGTTTATAGGAAAAAGAGTATTAAAAAGTATTCATTGAGAAAAAGTATTAAACAAATACAGTTTATAAAAAGTAAAAATATTCCAGTTTATATTGGTGGCGGTATAGACAAAAAAAATGTTTCCAACATTCTGAAACAAATAACACCTTTTGGATTAGATATTTCTAGAAGCTTGAAAAATCAGAGAAATTTAATTTCTAAATCAAAACTCAAAGATTTTTTAAATCAAATTTCGGTAGGATAATCGTTTAATAATATATTTATTTTGCAACTCTTTCGATAATACTTTTATTGATTTTTTTTCAAGCGGATGTCTGAAAAATGGATCAATATCAAGTACTGGATATAACACAAAGTCTCTTTCAGCTGCTCTTGGGTGAGGAATTATTAAATTTTTTTTATTAAATATTTGTTTGCCAAAAAAAATAATATCCAAATCAATGTTTCTTGGACCATTGATAATTTTTTTATTTTTTTTTAATTTTTTTTCAATTTCATAAATATTATTTATTAATTCTAATGGCTGCTGGTTGGTTAATAGTTTTATTGCAGTATTAAAAAAATTACTTTGCGATTTGTATCCATAAGGAGAAGAAATATAAATATTTGCAAATTTTTTTATATTACCAATATTTTCTAATTCTCTAACGGCACAGCGTAAATTAAATATAGCATTACCTATATTTGAGCCAAGTGCGATTATTGTTTCAGTTTGATACACTTAGTGATTCAGCTCCATATTTTTTTGCTACAGCTGTTTTATTAATTGTAATTTTAACTTTTTTTATTTTAAATTTTTTTTCAAGAGCATCGGATGTTTTTATTATTAAATGCTCAAGAGTATGTGATTGAGATTCCTTTATGAAAGTTTTTAAATATTTTGTAATAGATGAATAATCCTTAACATTATTTATATTATTTAAATCTAGTGAGTTTTTAACAGGATAACTAAATTTTAATGTTACCTTTAATAACTGTTTTTTCTTTCTCTCTTGAGCAGTGATACCTATACTTGCACTGATGGATAAGTTTTTAATTTCTACTTTGAACATAGTTTTTCAAAAATTTTTAATGATTGAGACGTTTCTTTTATGTCGTGAACTCTAAATATATCAACTCCTTTTTGATAACAATATAATGCGGAAGCGATTGAACCTCCCAATCTTTGATTTGTTTCACTCTTATCTATGAGGTTTATCCAACTTTTTCTAGATGATCCTAATAACAATCCATATCCCTTAAACTTAAACTGATTAATTTTTTGCATGATTTCTATATTTTGTTTTAAATTTTTACCAAAACCAATACCTGGGTCAAACCAAACTTTGGACGAAGGAATTTTTATTTTTTCTAATTGTTTAATTTTCTGAAGAAATATTTTTTTAATATTTTGCACAACATTATTATAAGAGTGAATTTTCTTTTGCATAGTTTTGGGTGGTGCAGGTGTGTGCATTAAAATTAAACCCGTTTTAAATTTTTTAGTTAAAAAGAATAAATCTTCTGAGCCACCGAAGACATCATTTATAATATGTGCTCCCATATTCAATGCATATTCTTGGGTTTCAATTTTATTAGTATCAACCGATATGACAAATTTATTTTTTGGCAATTTTTTTAATATTGGTTCTAATCTTTTAACTTCTTCTATGTGTGTTAATGGATCTGAGCCTGGTCTTGTGCTTTCTGCCCCAATGTCAATAATACTTGCTCCATTTTTAACCATTTCTTTAATATTTTTTAGTGCATCTGAAGTTTTAAAACTCTTGCCACCATCACTAAAAGAATCAGGAGTGACATTGCATATTCCCATTACCGTTGGACTAGTTAGTTCAAAATTATATTTCCCTAATTTCATTTCAATAATATTTTTAAATATTTTTTTGATAAAAAATTATATATTTTCATTGAAGACCTATACCAATTAAATTGTTTAATAAAAGAAATACTAACCACACCTTTACCAGAGCCAACTAAAAGTATTTCATCAAATTGATGTAAACTAGAAATATTAATATCTGTTCTATAAATTTTATAAGGTAAATTTTTAATTAAGTATTCTAGAGTAATTCCATAATAATAGTAATTTTTTGGAATAAATAATTTATTACCATTTACAAAAATTAAATTGGTCGTAGAGCCTTCTAAAATTTTATTGTTAAAGTAAAAAAGAATCTCTTCTTTTTGTAAATTAATTTTTTTTTGTAAAGAAATTATTTTTTTGTACTTTAAGTTTTTGAAGTTAGGTAAAGTCCGTTGGAATCTAAAAAATACTACAGTAAAATACTTATGATCTTTGTTTCGTTTACGTACAGATAATGAAATTATTTTTTTTGTTACTGCAATTCTTAATAGATGGTCGTAATTTTTAATTTTAGAATATTTATTTAAGAAATTAGTTAAAAAATTTTTTGAAATCTTAACATCAATGCCAAAATATCTTAAATCTTTATTAAGTTTTTTTAAATGCTGATCAACTAAGATAAAATTTGGTTCTTTGCCAAAGAGTCTAATGGTTGTAAAGATACCCTTGTAACCCCAAAGAGAATTGAACTTAAGTAATTTAAAATTCTTAGCGTGAAAGGATTTTTTTAATAAGATATTTTCCATGTGGAGTTAAAAATGAGTCTGGGTGAAATTGTAATCCATAGACTTTATTAATATCATCTTCAACCGCCATTGCTACATTTGTTTTTACGCAACGCATTGTAATTATCATTGATTGAGAAACAAATGGTTCAGCCATTTTTAAAGAATGATATCGACCTCCTAAAAAATTAAAATTTTTTTTAAAAATTGATTTATCGTTAGTAACTTTAATATGACTCTGATAACCATGAAGAATATTTTTTTGTTGAACTATTTTAGCTCCTTCACAAAAAACTATTTGTTGGAAACCTAAACATATACCTAATATTTTTTTCTTTCCTTTATATTTATTGTAAATCTTAGTTGTTAATGGATAATTTTTTGGTTCACCAGGGCCCGGTGAAAGAACAATGGTCGAGGATTTTTCAAGTTTTGTTTGATCTATTTCATAATAATTTGAAACAAATGTTGGCTCAATACTATCTAGTAGATCAGCTAAATTGTATGTGAATGAGTCTTCGTGATCAATGAGATAAATCATTAGTTAAATAGATCTAAAAGTGATTTAGCTTTAATATAATTTTCATTATATTCCTTTTTTGTAGTACTACCTAAGATCACACCACTAGCAACTGATAATTCAATATCATTTTTAAAATTAAGTAGTGTTCTAATCATTATGTTAAATCGCATATCACCATTTGAATGTATAATTCCAAAACTGCCTGTATAAATATTTCTGTCAAATTTTTCTTTTCTATTTAGAAGTTGAATAGTACTAATTTTTGGACAACCAATGACTGAACCACCTGGCATTAAAGAAGAAATTATATCATGGTTACTCATTTTATTTTTTATAACTCCCTTGATTGTCGTAACGTAATGAAAAAGATCACGATATTCCTCAACCTTTTTTAGTTTATCTATTTTTACAGATCCTGTTTTACAAATTTTAGACAGATCATTTCTTTCCATATCAACAATCATATTATGTTCTTTGGTTTCTTTTTCATTTCTTCTAAAGAATGTGAGAGCTTTATTTTTATTTAACTGCTTTGTTTTTCTTAATGTTCCAGCAATAGGTTTAGTTCTAATTGTGTTATTTTTTTTCAATATGAGTGTCTCTGGTGAACAACTTACGATATTATAGTCTTTTTCCCTGATAAGAAAACTTTCAGGCGATTCATTCATTTTCATTAGCTTCCAAAAAAGATCAATAGAATTGATATTACCTTTTTTCGAATATGTTTGAGCTATTTTAATTTGATAAGTTTTTCCCTGTTTAATATTTTTAGAGAAATCATTAAATATCTTAGAGTACTGCTTTAAAGATAAATTAAGATTAAACTTTTTATTTAACTGTAAATATTTTTTTGTATTTATACTTATATTTCTAAAATTGGCTTTAATGCTTTTGATTATTATTTTTTTACCAATACTAATTTTAGTTTGTGGCTTGTAAAATACACCGCTATGAAAATTTTTAGATTGCTGTTTTGGAAACTTTATTCCTATATTTTCACAAAGAAGTTTATAACCAAAGAAACCAACATAACAATTCAATTCTTCAATCTTAGATTTTTTAGATTTTGATTGGATATTAAGAAAATATTTCAGATTTTTTTTGTTAATAATAATTCTTCTAGAAAAATCAGTATAGATGTCATAACCCTTATCAGTTTTATAAATTATAAGAGGTTTATCTGATTGATATAGTCTATTTAGATATTCTTTATTGTTCAGCACTTGATTCTATTATAATTAGAATACTTATATGAAAAGTTTTTTTACTAAAATATTCTTTTTTGGCTTAACAGTCACATGGTCTTTAGATCTTTTTGCACATGGAACTATCATTTTTCCAAATGTAGAACATGGTGAAGGCTACATTGATGTTAAGATATATGACTCAAAAGAGAGCTTTTTGGATGAAGAATTAGCAATTGAGAGCGTTAGAAAAAGAGCGCAAAAGGGTGAGGTTGTAGTTCCTTTGAGTAAGATACATGAACGAAAAATAGCAATTGTTGCCTATCACGATGAAGATTCAGATGGAAAATTAAAGACTGGATTATTCTGGAGACCAAAAGAAGGTTTTGCCTTTAGTAATAATTATCAACCAAAAGGTCCTCCATCATTTGAAAAAGCCGCAATCATTTTAGTTCATGGCGAACCCGTGGTAATAGAACTTAATTATTAAAAATTATATTGATGTCATTACAGTTACAAAACACATTAAGTGGTAAAAAAGAATTTTTTAAACCAGTTAATCCAGATCATGTAAGAATATATGCTTGTGGTCCAACTGTTTACAATTTTGCGCACATAGGTAATGCGCGTATGGCAGTTGTAAATGATTTATTAGTCCGTGTATTAAAAACACAATTTAAACAAGTGACCTATGTATCTAATATCACTGATATTGATGACAAGATTATAGAAGCTTCTAAAGAAACAGGTGAGGACATTAGTGTTATCACAAATAAATATACAGAGATTTATAATAATGACATGAAAGCACTCGGTGTTAATCTTCCTGATATTCAACCAAGGGCAACTGATCATATTAAAGAAATGATCGAGTTGATAAAAAAATTAATTGATGAAAATAAAGCTTATGAAAAAGATGGTCATGTTTTATTTCATGTGCCAAGTTTTGATAATTATGGAATTCTTTCAAAAAGAAATAGAGATGAACAAATAGCTGGAAGCCGTGTTGAAGTAGCGCCGTTCAAAAAAGATCCAGCAGATTTTATTTTATGGAAACCATCTCCCGCACCCTTACCTGGTTGGGATTCACCTTGGGGATTTGGAAGACCAGGATGGCATTTAGAATGCTCCGTTATGTCAGAAAAATCATTAGGTCTTCCTTTTGATATCCATAGCGGTGGTATTGACTTGGTGTTTCCGCATCATGAAAATGAAATAGCACAAACTTGTTCCATATCAGAAAATAAAGATCCTAAAGATTTTGCAGCTTATTGGTTTCATAACGGATTTGTAAATGTTGAGGGAGAAAAAATGTCAAAGTCAATTGGCAATATTAGACTTGTTCATGATCTCAATAAAAAATACAAGGGAGAGGTTTTGCGATTAACATTGTTGTCAGCTCATTACAAACAGCCATTGAACTGGACAGAAGAAATCATTGAACAAAATAGCAAAATGATAGATCGACTTTATAGAGTTCTATTAGAGCTGTCAGAAGTTGAAATAGATTCTAACTTACCTTATGATTCTATAATGGAATCATTTTTAGATGATTTGAATACACCTAAAGTCATTGCAAAACTTAATGAAGAAGCAAATGATGCTTCATCTGCATCTGATGAAAGAAAAAAAGAAATTAAAAAAAATCTTCTTTCTGCCGGTAAAATATTAGGTATTCTTGAAGATGATCCAGGAAATTGGTTAGGCTATAATCAAAAAGATAATGAAAATACTGAAGAAATTGAAAGGTTGATAAATGAACGTAATGAAGCTAGACGCATTAAAAATTTTAATTTGGCAGATACTATTAGGGACACATTAAAAGATAAAGGTATAGAAATAGAAGATACTGATAAAGGAACGATTTGGCGGAAATCTAGATGAGTGAAAAGATAATAATTACATTTCCAGATGGAAATAAAAAGGAAGTTGATAAAGGCATCAATGGTCTTGAATTGGCATCGCAAATTTCTAAATCTCTTGCCAAAGAATCAGTTGCTATAAAAATTAATAATGAGATAAAAGATATTAGTTTACCTATTAATGGTAATGCATCTGTAGCGATTTTAAAAAGAGAAAGCGAGGAAGTACTTGAATTAATACGACATGATTGTGCTCATGTAATGGCAGAAGCTGTCCAGGAATTATTCCCAGGAACACAAGTTACAATTGGTCCAGCAATTGAAAATGGTTTTTATTATGATTTTGCAAGAGATGAGCCTTTTACTGTTGCTGATCTTCCGAAAATTGAAAAGAGAATGCATGATATCATACAAAGAAATAAAAATTTTGTAAGAGAAGTATGGTCTAAAGAAGAATCAATAAAACATTTTAAAGGTAAGGGCGAAGACTACAAAGTTGAATTGATAAATGATTTACCTAATAATGAGGAAATCAGTATTTACAAACAGGGTGACTGGTTAGACTTATGCAGAGGCCCTCATATGGTTTCAACAAAACAAATTGGTAAAGCATTTAAATTAATGAAGGTTGCTGGTGCGTACTGGCGAGGTGATTCATCTAATACAATGCTAACAAGAATTTATGGAACAGCCTGGGCAACAGAAAAGGATCTTGAACAACACCTTATACAAATTGAAGAAGCAGAAAAAAGAGATCACCGAAAACTAGGAAGAGAAATGGATTTATTTCATTTTCAGGAAGAGGCTCCTGGAGCAGTGTTTTGGCATCCTAAGGGTTGGACATTATTCCAATCGTTAATAAATTATATGCGAAACAGACAAGACAAAGCAGGTTATGTAGAAACTAATACGCCAGACATGATGGACAAGTCACTATGGGAAACGTCTGGTCACTGGGACAAATTTAGTGACATGATGTTTAGAACTGAAGCAAAAGACGATAAAATTTATGCTATCAAACCAATGAATTGCCCTGGTGCTGTAGAAATTTTTAAACAAGGATTAAAAAGTTATAGAGACCTACCATTTCTATTATCTGAATTCGGAAAAGTACATCGTTATGAACCATCAGGTGCTCTTCATGGATTAATGAGGGTGAGAGCATTCACACAAGATGATGCACATATATTTTGTACAGAAGATCAAATTACACAAGAGAGTAAAACGGTTTGTGATTTGATACTTAGTATCTATAAGGACTTTGGTTTCGATAATGTTAGAATTAAATTTTCTGACCGTCCTGAAAAACGCGTAGGGGATGATGCTATTTGGGATAAAGCTGAGGCTGCATTAATGCAAGCCATGGAAGCAACAGGTCTTGAGTATACGCTCAACCCAGGAGAAGGTGCATTTTACGGTCCAAAATTAGAGTTTGTTTTACGTGACGCAATTGGCAGAGACTGGCAATGTGGAACACTGCAAGTAGATTTAAATTTACCTGGAAGATTGGGAGCTACTTATATTGGAGAAGATGGAAATAAAAAAATACCAGTCATGTTGCATAGGGCTCTATTTGGTTCCTTAGAGAGATTCACTGGCATTCTAATTGAACATTATGCAGGCCATCTTCCCTTTTGGCTTTCACCATTACAAGCAGTAGTTGCTACAATTACATCTGATACTGATGAGTATGCATATGAAGTACAAAAAGCATTAGTATCAAAAGGAATTAGAGCTGAAATAGATACACGTAATGAAAAAATTGGTTATAAAATACGTGAACACAGTAATAGTAAAGTCCCAGCAATTATCGCTGTTGGAAAAAAAGAAGCTCAAGATAAAACGGTATCCGTTAGAAGAATTGGATCTTCTGAAACAAAGACCTTTAAATTAGAAGATATTCTTACTAGCTTATCTAAAGAAGCAAAATCACCAATAGAATAAAAAATGAATAACATGCAAGGTAAGTTTCCCAGTACAAGACTTAGACGTAATAGAATGAAAGAATTCTCTCGTCGTTTAGTTGCTGAAAATACTCTTAGTGTAAATGATTTAATCTTGCCTCTATTTGTATGTGAGGGAAACAAGATTGATGATCCTATTAATTCGATGCCTGGTGTTAGCAGATACTCTATTGATAAACTTTTAAATGAAGTAGAAAAAGCTGTTAAATTAAATATTCCTGCTATTGCAATTTTTCCGCAAATTGAAAATAGCCTTAAAAATTCTGAGGGAAGTTTAGCTATAGATGAAAACAATTTGGTGTGCAGATCAATTAAAAGTATCAAAAAAGATTTTCCAAATATTGGTATTGTATGTGATGTTGCGTTAGATCCTTTTACGGATCATGGACATGATGGTTTAGTTATAAATGATAAAATAGATAATGATAAAACTTTGGAGGTTCTGGAACAACAAGCTCTAGTCCAAGCGAATGCTGGTTGTGATGTAATCGCCCCATCGGATATGATGGATGGAAGAGTGGGAAAAATAAGAACTGTATTAGATTCAAATAATTTAACAGATACCTTAATACTTTCTTATGCTGCAAAATATGCTTCAAGTTTTTATGGACCTTTTAGAGATGCTATAGGTTCTGGTTCTAATTTGGGTAAGGATGGTAAATTAACATATCAAATGGATCCATCAAACAGTGATGAAGCTATTAGAGAAGTTGGATTAGATATAAGTGAAGGTGCAGATATGGTAATGATTAAACCTGGTATGCCTTATCTTGATATTATTTCTAGAATAAAATCAGAATTTAAAGTTCCAACTTTTGCATACCAAGTATCTGGTGAATATTCGATGATAAAAGAGTCAATTAATAAAGGTTGGCTTAATGAAAAAGTTGTAATGGAATCTCTTTTATCTTTTAAAAGAGCTGGGGCAAATGGTATACTGACTTACTTTGCATTAGAAGCTGCTGAAAAATTAAAAAATGAATAACATTCAATTTGAAAAAAGAAAGTCTATAGAACAAGTTGAGGAGTCAAACGAGCTTGCTCCAAAATTTGATTCAGATGGTCTAATACCCGTTGTAACAACAGATTTTTCATCTGGCGAACTCCTTATGCAAGGTTATATGAATGAAGAAGCTTTTAAAAAAACTATAAGTTTGGGCGAAGCAGTTTATTTTTCTAGAAGTAGAAATACCCTTTGGCATAAGGGTAAAACAAGTGGATTAACGCAGAAGATAAAAGAAATAAGAATTGATGATGATCAAGATTGTGTTTGGTTAAGGGTTGATGTCAAAGGTGGTGCTAGCTGTCATGTAGGATATAGATCATGTTTTTATAGAAGTATACCTTTGGATAATTCTAGCTCTAAAGTTGTTCTTAAATTTGAAGAAAAAGAAAAAGTTTTTGATCCTGAAGAAGTATACAAAGGTGCTCCAAATCCTACTAAACTATAATGTCAGATAAATTAAAGTTTATTGAAACTAGTAAACTTCCAACAGATATTGGAGAGTTCACTGTACATGCCTTTACAGATGAAAATGAATCTAAAGATCATTTAGCAATATGTATGGGTGACTTGCTTACTAATGAGCCAGTTTTATCAAGAATTCATTCACAATGTATTACAGGGGAATCTTTTTTTAGTATGAGATGTGATTGTAGATTCCAACTAACTGAATCATTAAAACAAATTGCTCAGATTGGAAGAGGTGTCATTTTTTATCTTCAACAAGAAGGGAGAGGCATTGGTCTTTCAAATAAAATTAAAGCATATAGTTTACAAGACAAAGGACTAGATACTGTTGAAGCTAATCATCAATTAGGGTTCAAAGATGATGAAAGAACATATGAAAATATTGCTGGAATGGTAAAATATTTAGTAATCAAAGAATTAGATTTGATGACCAATAATCCAAAAAAAATAAAAGCGCTTGAAGATATGGGTATCAAAGTAAATCAAAGAGTTCCTATTTTCTCAAACACCAATAAGTATAATGAAAAATATATCTCAACTAAGAAAAGTAAACTTGGTCATTTAATTTAAGTGGAAGCAGATAATTTAATAAAAAAACTCCATATGATTAGTCACCCTGAAGGGGGGCATTATGTTGAAAATTTTAAAAACGAAAATGTTAGTCAAATTTATTACTTATTAAAGAAGAATGAAAAATCGCATTGGCATCGATTAACAAAAAATGAAATATTACATTTTTATTCTGGAGATCCTCTAGAAGTTTTCACATCGAGTGACGGAGTTAATTATGAAGTTTTTTCTCTAGGGTCAGATCATAATTATATTTATACTGTAACAGCAAACACATGGTTTGCTATGAGATCTTCTGGTTCATTTAGTTTAATTGGATGCACTGTCGCACCTGCTTTCGAATTTTATGATTTTGAGCTTGCCCCTGCGACGTGGCGACCTGAAAAATTCAGAATAGACTTATAATTTTCACTTTTCTTTAATTTAAATTCTTTATATATTAGTAATATAAAACGGAGGTTCTAAATGGATGCAGAGAGTAAATGCCCGGTAATGCATGGAGCAATTACAAAAAATATGGGAGAAGGTACATCAAACCGCGAATGGTGGCCTAATCAACTTAACTTAAACATACTTCATCAACATGATCGTAAGTCTGATCCAATGGAAGTAGGATTTAACTACCGTGAAGAATTTAAAAAAATAGACTATGCTGCATTAAAAAAAGACCTCAATAATTTAATGACTGATTCACAAGATTGGTGGCCCGCTGATTATGGACACTATGGTGGTTTCTTTATTCGTATGACATGGCATGCTGCAGGGACTTATAGAACTGGAGATGGTCGTGGTGGAGGTGGAACAGGTGCACAACGTTTTGCTCCTTTAAATAGTTGGCCTGATAATGGAAACTTAGATAAGGCAAGAAGATTACTTTGGCCTATAAAGAAAAAGTATGGAAACAAAATTAGTTGGGCTGATCTATTTATACTAACAGGTAATGTTGCTATTGAATCTATGGGTGGAAAAACTTTTGGATTTAGTGGTGGAAGACCAGACATCTGGGCTCCAGAAGAAGATATTTATTGGGGAGTAGAAGAAGAATGGCTTCAAAACAAAAGATACACAGGTGATAGAATTTTAGATAACCCACTTGCTGCAGTACAAATGGGATTAATTTATGTTAACCCTGAAGGACCAGATGGAAAAGCAGATCCGCTTGCAAGTGCAAAAGACATTAGAGAAACTTTTGCAAGAATGGCAATGAACGATACTGAAACTGTGGCCTTAACTGCAGGAGGACATACTTTTGGAAAAGCACATGGTGCAGGTGATCCAGCTTTAGTTGGAGCTGAACCGGAAGGTGCTCCGTTAGAACAAATGGGTTTAGGATGGAATAACTTACACGGTTCTGGTGTTGGAAGAGATGCAACAACAAGTGGTATTGAAGGTCCTTGGACAGCAAATCCTACACAGTGGGATAATGGATATTTTGATTTACTTCTTGGTTATGAATGGAAGTTAGTAAAAAGTCCTGCAGGAGCTCAAATCTGGCATGCAATTGATCAAAAAGAAGAGCATATGGCACCTCAAGTTGATGATCCATCAATAAAAGTTCCAACAATGATGACGACTGCTGATATGGCAATGCGTGAAGATCCAGAATATAGAAAGGTTTCTGAAAAGTTTCACAAAGACCCAGAATATTTTGCTGATCAATTTGCAAGAGCTTGGTTTAAACTTCTTCATAGAGATATGGGGCCAAAGACAAGATACATAGGACCAGAAGTTCCAGAAGAAGAATTAATTTGGCAAGACCCTGTTCCTAAAGGCCACTCAAACTATGATGTTGAAGCTGTTAAAGCTAAAATTATAAACAGTGGATTAACAACTCAGGAGATGGTTGAAACTGCTTGGGCAAGTGCTTCTACATTTAGAGGATCAGACATGAGAGGTGGAGCAAATGGTGCAAGAATTAGACTTGCTCCTCAAAAAGATTGGGAGGTTAATAAACCTGAACAATTAAAAAAAGTTCTTGGTATTCTTGAACCAATTGCAAAAGACACAGAAGCTTCAATAGCTGATGTGATTGTGCTTGCAGGTAATGTGGGGGTCGAACAAGCTTCAGGAATGGAAGTTCCTTTCACGCCTGGTAGAGGTGATACCACTCAGGACAAAACTGATATTGATTCTTTTGGTGTTCTTGAACCTGAAGCAGATGCATTTCGTAATTATTTAAAAATGAACTACGATGTAACAGCTGAAGAACTAATGTTAGATAAAGCTCAACTTCTTGGGTTAACAGCTCCTGAAATGACAGTACTTGTTGGTGGCATGAGATCTATGGGTATTAGTTCAGATCAGCGAGGTTTGTTTACAGAAACTGGTGGTAAACTTACTAATGATTTCTTTGATAAGATTTTAGATATGGGTGTAAGCTGGAAACCTACAGGAAGTAATTCCTATGAAGCAACTGATAAAATCACAGGTGAAAAAGTAAGAACTGCATCCAGGGTAGATCTTGTTTTTGGATCGAATTCTCAATTAAGAGCAATAACAGAACTTTATGCAAGTGATGATAGTGAAGAAAAAATGAAAAAAGACTTCATTAAAGCTTGGAACAAAGTAATGAATGCCGATCGTTTCGATCTAGAGCAATAAAATTAGTTTTATTTAGTTTAAAAGTGGAACTTTAAGTTCCACTTTTTTTATTTTGGCATATTTGTTGCACCTGTTTCTAAAGAAACAATTTTACCATTTTCAATTTTAAAAACAGACATTACTGCCTGAGTGTTGCCATCATTAAACGTAACAAAAGCATGAAGAACGGCTATTTCGTCATTCTCATATACAATTCTATCTTTATCAGAATTAATATCATCTGACATAGCCCAACTAACTACATCAGATTTTGATAAAACATTTCCAGATGCATGCATTGTGAATTTAAAATCATCATGCAAGATATCGTTCATTTCATCTTCATTTTTATCATTCATGGCTTTTTGGTATCTTTCCATTAAACTCATATCTTTTTCCTTTCTTAACTAACCTGAAAAATTCGTGACTGCTTCAGAAGTCATCGGCGTCATTACTGTAGTTTCCACCATAGCACCAGCTTCAATTCTTCTTTGTGTTAATTCTTCATCATTTTTAAAACCCATCATACCCTCGGGTGTAGCGAAATCTAAAATAACAGTTAACTTGTTATCATTATCTTTTTCTCTTGCTGCAAATATACAAGTCATTCCATGTTCTTTAAGTTTATGACCATTTGCAAGAAGCATTTCTTTCCAAGGCTCGAAACCATTTTTTAAATCTTGAGTTAATTTAACTAACATATTAGCTCCTTTTATTTTATAATCTATATAGGGATAAAAAGTTTAAAAATTGTTAAAATGAAATAATAATTATCTTTCTTTAATGTAAGGTTGTCCAATAGCATTAGGCGCAATTGCTTTTCCAACAAAACCAGCAAGCAATACTACTGTTAGTATGTATGGAAGTGCTTGTATTAATTGAACAGGTATCTCACCAATTGCTGGTAGCTCTACTCCTTGAAGTCTTATTTGTAGAGCGTCAGTAAAACCAAAAAGTAAACAAGCAATTAAGGCAGTTTTGGGATGCCATTTTCCAAAAATCATTGCAGCTAAGGCCAAGTAACCTCTTCCCGCTGACATTTCTCTGAAGAAATTTGCGTTTACTGCAGTTGATAAATGGGCTCCAGCGAAAGCTATTAAAACTCCGTTTACTGCAAGCGCTTTATATCTCATAGTGAATACATTAATACCCGCGGTGTCTACTGCGCTTGGGTTTTCACCTACTGCTCTTAATCTAAGTCCAAAACTAGTTTTGAATACTATCCAAAAAACTATAGGAACTGAAAGATATGCTAAATAAACAAAAACATAATGTCCGCTTAGTATGTCACTATATATAATTCCGATAATTGGAACTTCTCTTAATGCATCAGCGAATGGAAGATTGATTTCTAGAAAACGCTGATTTTCAGTTAATGTTGGTGTTAAACCAGCTTGTCCAAACCATGCTGCTGCCAGAGCAGTTGTTAGACCAATTATTAAAATATTAATTGCTACACAAGATACTACTTGATCACCTTTGTGAGTAACAGAAGCAAATCCATGCAACATAGATAGACAAACACATGCTATTATGGCCAACAATAAACCTAGCCACGGATTACCCAAATAATAAGAGCCAACAGCTGCTACAAAAGCTGCCATAAGCATTTTACCTTCTAGGCTAAAATCAATTACACCTGAACGCTCAGCAAAAATACCGGCCATTGCTGCAAATATTAGAGGTGTGGATATTCTAAGAGTGGAGTTAATTAAAGAAGCAATGTCAGAAAGAAATTCCATTATACGTTTACCTCTTTGCTAAGTCTTCTTACAAAAAAACTTTCTATCTGGGGTCTAAATAGATTTTCTAATGCTCCACTAAATAAAATTATCAAACCCTGAACAGCAACGAACATGTATCTGGTAATATTGGGCATCTCAAATGTTACTTCAGAGCCACCTTGGTACAAAATCCCAAATAAAAAAGCTGCAGGTAAAATTCCAATTGGATGGTTTCTACCCATTAAAGCAACTGCAATACCGGTAAAACCATATCCTGCTGGAAATCCAGCCTGTATTTTATGGTTTACTCCAAGAATTTCATTAACGCCGAGCAATCCTGCTAAACCACCAGAAATGCACATTGCTATAATTATATTTTTGTGGGGAGATATTCCCGCATAAATCGCTGCCTGAGTATTATGGCCAACGGCGCGCATCTCATAACCCCATTTCGTTTTCCATACTAAAAACCAAACAAAAAATAGTGATGCAATGGCTAATAAAAAAGTAAGATTAAGAGGTGAATATCTTATCTTAATACCAAAGATGCCTGAAAAGGCTTCAAAGCTTGGCAACCAAATTTCTTTTGGAAGTTTAACAGTGTGTGGAGCCATTTGATTGGTATCTCTAATTACATCTACCAATAAAAAAATCATTAATGATGAAGCAATAAAATTGAACATTATTGTTGTGATAACAACATGGCTGCCTCTTTTTGATTGAAGATAAGCTGGTATATAAGCCCAGGCCGCTCCAAATAAGAATGCACCAAAAATTGCTAAAAGCCAAACGATAGGAACAGGAAGAAAGCTTAAATTTATAGCTACTAAAAAAACACCAAGACCACCTAAGTATGCTTGGCCTTCTCCTCCAATATTAAAAAGTCTACAGTGAAAAGCAACTGCAAATGCAAGTCCAGTAAAAATAAAATTTGTTGTATAGTAAAGTGTATATGCAAAACCTTGGATATAACCAAATGAACCATAAATAATTAATTTAACTGCTTTAATTGGATTTTCTCCTGCTATAAAAATAAATAGTCCTGACACTAATAATGCTAGTGTTAAGTTTACTAAAGGGACAATAACATTAGATACCCACCATGGTACTTTTGATTTATCAACGACAATATTACTCATTACGCAACACCAGCCATCAATAATCCAAGTTCGCGGTCAGTAACGTTTTTATTTACTTTTTCTCCAACAATTTTACCATCGAACATAACTATAATTCTATCGGATAGGGATAGTATTTCATCTAACTCAACCGATGCTAATAATATTGCTGCTCCTTTATCTCGCATATCTATTAGTCTTTGATGAATAAATTCTATGGCCCCAATATCTACACCTCTTGTTGGTTGACCTACTAAAAGAACTTTTGGATTTTCATTAAGTTCTCTACTTAATATAATTTTCTGTTGATTACCTCCAGAAAAATTAGATGTTATTAAGTTTGGAGTATTTGGCCTAACATCATATTCCTGCATAACTTTATTAGAGTATTTTGTAATTTCTTTATTATTTAAAATAGAGGACTTAGAAAACGGCTCTTGATCATGATATCCAAAAATTAAATTTTCATGTGCTTTAAAATCACTAATTAATCCCATTCTTTGTCTGTCCTCTGGAACATGTGCTAAACCTTTTCCTTTGAGCATTCTTGGGTTTAAAAAATTGTCTTGATCAGATATTTTTTCGCCAAATAACTCTATATTTCCTGACTCTACTTTTCTAATTCCAGAAAGTGCTTCCAATAACTCAGTTTGTCCATTTCCAGTTACGCCAGCAATACCTAGTATTTCTCCAGAGCATATTTCAAGATTTACATCTTTTACACGAGTGACATCTAAATCGTCTTTGACTGAAAGATTTTTAACTTTAAAAATAACTTCTCCTTTTTTTATTTCTTGTTTGTTAACTCTTAGTAAGACACTCCTTCCAACCATCATCTCGGCTAATTTTTCTTTATTTGTATCTAAAGTTTTAGTATGCCCAACGATTTCTCCTTGACGCATAACTGATACTTCACTTGTCAAATCCATAATTTCAATTAATTTGTGTGTAATTAAAACAATTGTTTTACCCTCATCTTTTAATGATCTAAGAATTTTAAATAGCTCATCGACTTCTTGAGGGGTTAAAACTCCTGTTGGTTCATCTAAGATTAGTATTTCGGCTCCTCTGTATAAAGATTTTAAAATCTCAACTCTTTGACGAAAGCCAATTGATAAATCTGAAATAGTTGCGTCAAGATCTAAATTAAAATTATAAGTTTCACATAATTTTTTTAGATCTTTTTTAGCTTTTTCAAATTTTTCTCCAAAAAAAGTTTCACCCTCAAAACCAAGTATAATATTTTCTAGAACAGTAAAATTTTCAACTAACATAAAATGTTGATGAACCATTCCAATGCCATTTATTATGGAGTCTCTAGGTGATTTAAGTTTTATATCTTGACCATTAATTTTGATTGAACCAGAATTAGCCTGGTAAAGACCAAAGACGATGCTCATTAAGGTAGATTTACCTGCACCATTTTCTCCAATTATACCGTGAATTGTTCCTTTATTAATTTTTAGATTAATATTCTTATTGGCCTGAACGTGGCCAAAAGATTTGTTTATATTTGTTAATTCTAAGATAGGCGAGACCATAAAGTATTTATTGATCTTTGGTCTCGCCAATTATTTATTATCTAATTATTCTTGTGACCAATCAGCAACGACTAATGCACCACTTGCAATATCTGCAGCAGCTGCATCAGCAGCAGCAGCCATTTCAGCAGTTACCATTCCGTCTTCTGTTGCATAACCAAGCATTCCTTCTGAAAGTCCAAGGATATTAATTCCTGACTCAAAAGAACCTTTGCCTATATTTTCTGCTTGTTCAAAGATAGTTAAGTCAAGTCTTTTAAGCATTGAAGTAAGCATTGTGCCTGGATGCATCCAGTTTTGATTTGAATCAACGCCAATTCCCATTATACCAGCATCAGCAGCAGCCTGTAAAACACCAATTCCTGTTCCGCCTGCAGCTTGATAAACAACATCTGCTCCGCCATCAATTTGAGCTTTAGTTAATTCAGCTCCTTTAGTTGGGTTGTTCCATGCTTCTGGAGTTGATCCTGTCATGTTTGCTATTACTTCGATGTCAGGATTGACATATTGAGCCCCTTGCTCATAACCACCTTGAAATTTTCTAATTAGAGGAACATCCATTCCACCAACGAAACCAATAGTCCCACTTTCTGATGCCATAGCAGCCATCATTCCAACTAGAAAAGATCCTTCGTGTTCTTTATAGCAAGCTTGATAGATATTGTTGTTTGGATCATCTAACCAACAAACATCAACAGCAACAAATTTTATGTCAGGATAGTCTGCTGCAACTGCTCCAATTGCGTCAGCTTGTGCAAACCCCATTCCTACGATCATTGATGCTCCTCTATCAGCAATCTTACGCATACCTTGTTCGATTTGATTGTCGTTTGCAGATTCAAACTCAATCATACCCCAACCAAGTTCGTCAACAACTCTTTGAGCTGTGTTGAATGCTAACTCGTTAAATGATTTATCAAATTTACCACCAGAGTCGTAAACAACTCCTATGGTGTTTGCGAACGCACTTGATGAGAAGATAAGTGCGAAAGAAACTGAAAAAATACTTAAAATTTTCTTCATACTAAATTTCCCCCTTAAATATGAATTATAGATATCTCATAGATAACATTTTATTGTAAAAAAAAATGCATAAAAAAATGAGATTATGTTTAATTAATAGGTTTTTTTATGGATAACTTCAAGTACCCATGTACCTATCGCCTGCGTCACCTAAGCCCGGTACGATGAACTTATTTTTATTCAATTTAGCATCAATATTACATGTAAATATATGAATGCCTTTTTGCTTTTTTTGAATATTTTTAATACCCTCAGGAGCAGCTAGCAAAGACACCAAAAATATATCTTTAATATTAACGCCTTTGTTTTTAATAAGGTTGATAGCTGCAATTGATGAATTACCTGTTGCTAACATTGGGTCTAGGATTAACACTTTTTTATTTTTTACTCTTGGAAGCTTAAAGAGGTATTCTACAGGCGCATAAGTTTGTTCGTCGCGGTATAAACCTATGTGACCTTTTTCAGCTTCCGGTAAAAATTTTGCAAACCCCTCAAGTAATCCTAAACCGGCACGTAAAATTGGGACCAAAATTATGGGTTGACCCAAGGAAGTACCACTCATTTTTTTTAGAGGTGTTTCAATTGTTTGTTTTTTAAATGGAACGTATTGAAGAACATCAGAAGCAATGAGATAGCTTATTTCATTCATAGTTTGTCTAAAAACAGTATTTGATGTTTTTTTATTTCGTAAAATTGTTAATTTGTATTGAACGAATGGTGATTTAATTACTGTAATCATATGCGATTACATATATAGAAATCTCACTAAGAGCAATGCGGTTATCAATTTATTTTTTAACATTAGTGTTTTTGTCTAGCTGTACGACTATTGAAGTTGGAAGAGAAGTTGCTAAAGTTGGGGCGGTAGTAAAAGATAAAGTTGAAGAAACTATTATAAAAAAAGAACCAGAAATTATTGAAGATAAAACTATTGTTGAAGAACAACAAATTATCACTGAAGAAAAAAAAGAGGAAAAAACTATAGTTAAGGAGCAGCAAAAAAACGCAGAAATAAATTTCATGGGAAAACAACTTGCTGAGATTAAACAAAAACTGGGACAGCCTAATTTAGCACGATCTGATGGCTCGGTGCATATGATGCGATATGATAGTGGTTCATGTAGGTTGTTTATCTTCTTTAATATAAACTCAAATATTAAGAGAGTAGAATATTTTGAATTTCGGGACTCTTTAGGAGAGCTAATAAATACAAAGAACTCGATAGAAGAATGTTATAAAGAATACGATTTTACTAGCTAATTTCAACAAGCAAATCTTTAGTTTCCACATTATCACCAGATGCAACATTAATTGATTTGATTGTTCCACTTTTATCAGCGTTTATTGTAGTTTCCATTTTCATAGCCTCGATCACTAGTAACTTATCACCTTTAATCACCTTACTACCTGATTGAACAAATATTTTAGCTACTTGGCCTGGCAAAGGAGATCCGACATGATCTTCATTATTATCATCCGCTTTTGCTCTTTGTGTTATATTCTTAGAAAATTCTTTATTTTCTATATCTATTGTCCTTGGTTGTCCGTTAATTTCAAAAAATACGGAGCACTTTCCATTACTATTAACTTCACTTTTCGCTAAGTATCTTAAGATAAGGTTTTTTCCTTTATCAATTTCTATTGTGTATTCTTTATCTTGTTGAGGACCATAAAAAAATAATTCTGTTGAAAGAATTGATGTATCACTAAACTCCTTAAAGTGATCAACATAATCTTTAAAAACTTTTGGATACATTAAGTAAGACGCTAGATGTGTTTGATTAATTTTCATTCCTATTTCATCTTCTAAATTTTTGGCTGCTTTATCTAAATCAACTGGTTCTAAAATTTCCCCAGGTCTTTTTGTTAAAGGTTTAGTATCTCCAAGAACTTTTTTTTGTAGTTCTTTTGGAAAGCCTCCTTGAGGTATACCAATCTCCCCTTTAAAAAATTCGATGACTGAAGCAGGAAAAGAGATTTCTTTTTTTGGGTCTAACACATTTTCTTTGGATAAATCATTAGCGATCATATAGAGCGCCATATCACCTACAATTTTAGAAGAAGGTGTAACTTTAACAATATCACCAAAAAGTTGGTTTACCTCTGCATATTTATTAGCAACCATTCCCCACTTATCAGTTGTAATTCCCAATGATCTCGCTTGTTCTTTTAAATTTGTAAACTGACCGCCAGGCATTTGGTGAAGATACACATCAGAACTTCCGCCTTTAAAATCAGTTTCAAAAGCATGATAATTTTGACGTACCTGCTCCCAATATAAAGATAGTGTTCTTATAGCTTCTTCATCAAGTTTTGGGTCTTGATGATTTTGTTTCATTATAGATACGATTGAACCAAGCGCAGGTTGTGATGTTAGTCCACTCATCGAGTCAATTGCAAGATCAACGATATCGACCTTTTCCTCAATAGCAGCAAGAACTGAAGCTGATGAAGTGCCAGATGTATCGTGCGTATGGAAATGAATTGGAAGATCAGTTGTTTGTTTAATTTCGTTAACTAATTTTTTTATAGCATTAGGTTTTGCTAATCCCGCCATATCTTTAATGGCAATAATATGTGCTCCTGCTTTTTCTAAATCTTTAACAAGATCAATATAATATTTTAATGTATATTTTTTCTCATTTGGATCAGTTACATCATTTGTATAACAGATAGTTCCTTCACAAATTTTATTTTGATTGCGAACTTCATCAATTGCAACACGCATATTATCAATTAGGTTTAATGAATCAAAAACTCGGAATACATCAATTCGAGCTTGGGCTGACTGTTGAATGAAGTGTTTAACAACGTTATCTGGATAATTTTTATATCCAACAGCATTAGATCCTCTAAAGAGCATTTGTTTAAGAAGATTAGGTGCCCTTTTGTTTAATCTTGCTAATCTATCCCAAGGATCTTCTTTTAAAAAACGCATCGATGTATCAAACGTTGCGCCTCCCCAACATTCTAATGAGAATAAGGTACTTAGATTTTCACTATAATATTCAGCGATGTTAACAAGATCATCTGTTCTCATTCTTGTAGCAAGGAGCGATTGGTGTGCATCACGCATCGTTGTGTCAGTAATTAGGGTATGTGGTGTTTCTTTTATTTTTTTTGCAAATTTTTCTGGACCTAAAGTTTGTAAATCCTTTACATAATTATTTTTTTCACTTTTAATATTTGAAATAGGAACTTGAACTTCTACAGTCGAATTATTACTGACTCTTCCAGATATATCATTGTGGCCATTTACAATTATATTTCCAAGATAAGATACGATTTTTGATGCTCGATCTTTTTGAGGATTATAAGCATACAGTTCTTTTTTAGTATCAACAAAATTTGTATTGTAGTTTCCTTCAAGGAAGTCTTTATTGTTAATAAGAGACTCAAGAAATACTAAATTTGTTTTAACACCTCTGATTCTAAATTCTCGTAAAGCCCTATCCATTCTTTTAATGCAGTCTTCTTGATGCTTTGCCCAAGTTGTTACTTTTACAAGTAAAGAATCATAATAGGGTGTGATAATAGAACCAGCAGAAGCATTTGCTGCATCTAATCTCACTCCAAAACCAGCTGCCGAGCGGTAAGTCATTATCTTTCCATAATCGGGCATAAAATTATTAAGTGGATCTTCGGTAGTAACTCTACATTGAATAGCAAATCCATTTAGATGAATGTCTTCTTGTTTAGGCAGTGCTGGGTGACCACCAATTTTTTCACCTTCAGCAATTTTAATTTGAGCTTTCACAATATCAATGCCAGTTACTTCTTCTGTTACTGTGTGTTCGACTTGAATTCTTGGGTTAACTTCAATGAAATAAAATTCACCAGATTTTTTATCAAACAAAAATTCAACAGTTCCTGCACCAAAGTATTTAACTTGTTTTGCAATTTTAATAGCAGCGTTACAAATTTCTTCTCGAGTTTTATTTTCAAGAAAATGTGCAGGTGCTCTTTCAATAATTTTTTGATGCCTTCTTTGAAGAGAACAATCTCTTTCAAAAAGATGTATGATATTTCCGTGTTTGTCACCTAAAATTTGAACTTCAATGTGCGCAGCATCTTCTAAAAATTTTTCTATAAATACTTCATCTTTTCCAAAAGCTTTAAGTGACTCACTTTGTGCAGTTGTAATTTGATCTATTAATTCATTGCTTGATCTAACAACACGCATTCCTCGACCGCCACCACCCCAACTAGCTTTAACAATTACTGGGTAACCAATTTTCTCAACTTCTTTTTCAACACTTTTTAAATTTTCTTTTGTTACAAGAACAGACGGAACGGTGCCTACCTTTGCTTCCTCCGCAACTTTTTTAGCTTCAGTTTTATTTCCAAATCTTTTTAGTATTTCTTTACTAGGTCCAATAAATGTTATGTCATTTTTTTCACACTGCTCAGCCAGTTCAGGGCTTTCAGATAAAAATCCATAACCTGGATGGATAGCATCAACCTTTGCATCTTTAGCAATTTTAATAATCGAGTCTATATCCAAATATGCTTGAATTGGACCTTTGCCTTCACCAACTAAATAACTTTCATCCGTTTTAAATCGGTGAATAGCAAAACGATCTTCTTTAGAATAAATAGCAGCTGTTTTAATACCAGACTCTTCAGCAGCTCTAAAAATTCGAATAGCAATTTCACTTCTGTTTGCTGCTAAAATTTTACCAATCTTTTTCATCAAGCCACCATTAAATAAGGATTATTACTTAATATTTTTTCGGGAATGCATCTATATGTTCCTTACTAAATTAGCAAGAGATCAAAGGAAATTAGCCATTTTTTAGGATTTGGAAGCAATTATAAATTGATAATAAACTGCAAATTATCAATTTAATATCTGTGCACATATGTCTCTTTATCACGAAGGTTTTTTTATATTAATGTAGAAAAATGAATTCTATGAACGAAAATATAAGACCTTATCAAAGCTGCTCTAAATCAGTCTTTTTAATTTTAGGAATTATATTTATAAGTTGGATTTCATTATTCTCTATTTTTCTTATTGTACAAGGTGCATGGCCTGTATCTATATTTCTTGGGCTAGAATACTTGATAATTTTTTATTTAATCCGTTTATATTTCAAAGAAAAAAATATTAAGGATGAAATTAACATTAATCAAAAAGAAATATCTATTAAAAAATATAAAGGTGATAAACTTTTACATTCATCTAAATTCAGCACTTATTGGTCCAAAGTTTTTTTTACAAAATTTAAAAATACTTCCAAGTTATCAATAAGAGAATCAGATAAAGAAACTGAGTTAGCAACTTTCTTACATGCAGATTTAAAAGAAGGCTTGTATTTAAGAATTAAAAAACAATTAAATTTCTATTAATTTTTTTTAAAACTTTTGAAAATATTTTTTACGAAATTTTGTTCGTTCCATTCTGATGGCCCAGACCCTATTCTTGTTATTATTAAATCATAAGATGGTATGATATAACATCTATTAGAGTTATATCCTTCTAAAGCATAAGTGTCCTTTGGTAAAGATGGCCATCGAACACCATCTGAATTTATCCAGAACTGATATCCGTATGAAGAATTTAAATTTTGTGATTTTGTAGTTGCAAGATCTATGTAATCTGAACGTAATATTTGAACATTATTCCATTGTCCTTTTTTGAGCATAAAATATCCAAAGCGTGATAGATCTCTAGCTGAAATATGAAGACCAACATGTGACGATGTAAATGGACCAAAATAATTTCCACCTCCGTGAACGTCCCAACTAGCATTCTCTATACCAATTATTTTAAAAAGTTTTTCATATAAATATTCGTGGATGTTTTTTTTAGTTATTTCGAAAAATATAAATGAAAGCAGGGCAACTGCTGGATCAGAGTAATCCCATTGTTTTCCAGGTTCAGAAGATAAGACGTCAACTGATTTTCCATATCTATTATCACATTTTCCAATAGCAAATTCAAATGGACCGTTTTTAGGTCCAGTCACTAAGCCATAAACATCATTATTTTCTCCTTTTAAACCTGAAGTCATAGACAATAAATGGTGTAAATTTATATTTTTTTTTCTTGAGTCATTTTTTATAAAATCTTTTGGAAGAAAATTATAGATAGGTGTTTCTAATTTTATATCTAAATTTTTGCTAGATTTATTGTTTTCTATTTCTTCTAAAAGAAACATCCATGCAATTCCAGTGAATGATTTTGTACAAGACCAAATATCAAAACGACTTTGTTGCAATGTCATGAAACTATGATTTTCATAAACTAAATAACCATCTTTAATAATAACTATACTTTGAGGATGGTTTCCAAAAAACAATTGTTGGCGTTTTATTTCTAGTTCAATGAAATTAAAATCAATGTTTGCCATTTTTGATGAGTGATCAGTTGGTATTAGCCTCCAACCACCCTCAATTTCCCTATCTGGAAAGTAAGAAATATCTTTACTCATACATTAAAATTTCAAGATAATTATTTTTAGGAAATCAAATCATTCATAGAAAAGAATCCTGTTTTTTTCTTTGATACAAATACTGCAGCATCAATAGCTCCGGTAACAAAAATTGATCTGTTGTTTGCTTTGTGAACTAAATCAACTCTATCATTTTCACCAATAAAGCTTACAGTATGTTCACCTGCAATTTCACCACCTCTTGTAACAGAAAAACCAATGTCACCTTTTTTTCTTGAAGTTAATTTTTTTGTGCGGTCTAAAACTTTTGATTTATTTAATTTAGTTTTTCTTCCCTCAGCAGCATACTCGCCAAGAGATAATGCAGTTCCTGAAGGAGCATCTTTTTTATGTTTATGATGAGTCTCAGCAATTTCAATATCATAATCAGTATCCTTTAGGGCTGATGCTGTTTGTTTTACTAAGTTAAATAGTAAGTTAACGCCCAAACTCATGTTAGAAGACATGAGTATAGGTATTTTTTTTGAATAACTTTTTACTTTCTTTTTTTGTGCGTCTGTCATCCCAGTTGTACCAATAACAACTGCTGTTTTATTTGCAGAGGCGATCTTAAGACTATCTAAAGTAGACTCAGGTGTTGTAAAATCAATGATGACATTTGCTTCTTTGATTAACTGAGCTGCATTAGCTGTAACTAATTTTGCAGAGTGTATACTTGAAACTTTGTTTAAGGGTTTGTTTATATCTTTATGTTTTTTATGTTCAAAACCACCGACAAATTCTAAATTTTTATTTTGTAAAATTTGTTTCGATATTTCCTGACCCATTCGGCCAAGACAACCTGCAACTGCTATTTTAATTTTTGCCATAAAAACTTCTTATACTTTGGTGACTGTAAGTTGAAAAGAAATTAAGTTAAGTCTTCCCAAACTTCTTTTAATTTTGAGAAAAAACCTTGTGATTTTGGACTGTGTTTTTTCGAGGTTCCTCCTTCATTTTCGAACTCTCGCAAAATATCTTTTTGTTTACTATTTAGGTTGACTGGTATTTCAACATTAGCTTGCACATACATATCTCCGCGTCTGCTTTGTCGAAGTATACTCATTCCTTTGCCACGTAATCTAAATTGCGTTTCAGATTGAGTTCCTGCTGGAATATTAAGTCTAGCTTTTTTTCCTTCTATTGTTGGTACTTCTATTTCACCGCCTAAAATAGCTGTTGTAATAGATATTGGTATTTCACAAAATATATTTTCTTCTTCTCTTTCAAAAAGTTTGTCTTTTTGAACTTCAACAAAAATATACAGATCTCCATTTTCTGCACCTCTTTCACCAGGCTCTCCTTCACCGGCTATGCGAATTCTTGTACCTGTATCAACACCAGCAGGGATAGTAACTGAAATTGTTTTTTGCTTTTTTATATTCCCCGATCCTGAACATTTAAGACATGGATTTTTTATACTTGAACCTTCTCCTCCACATGTAGGGCATGGTCTTTCAATAGAAAAGAAGCCTTGTTGCGATCGAACTTTACCTGCACCACCACAAGTAGAACAGGTACTTGGTCCAGATTTATCTGCACTTCCAGTTGCTGCACACGTATCACAACCAACATATGTTGGAATTCTTATTTGTGGTTTCTTTCCAGTGAAAGCTTCGAAAAGTGAAACGGACATATTATAACGAAGATCACTTCCTCTTTGAGGACCTCGTCTTCTTGATGATTGTCCTCCAAAACCTCCACCAAAGAACTCTTCAAAAATATCAGAAAAGCCACCTGCAAAATCTCCAAAGCCTTGAGCTCCACCCATACCGCCCTGTCTAAAAGCATCATGTCCATATTGATCATACGCTGATCTTTTTTCTGAATCTTTTAGAATTTCGTAAGCAGCAGCTGCTTCTTTGAATTTTCTTTCAGCAGTTTTGTCATCCTTGTTACGATCAGGATGATATTTCATGGCTTGTTTTCTATAAGCTTTTTTTATTTCATCTTCACTGGCATTTCGTTGAACACCAAGTATCTCATAGAAATCTTTATCAGCCACATCTCCTCCTTATAAAAATTATGGAGCGTTAATCTTTTTTATCTTCGTCTACTTCTTCAAATTCAGCATCTACAACTTTTTCATCTTTTGTATTATCAGCTGATGGTTCAGCACCAGATGGATCAGGTTGAGGTCCAGCACCTTGAGGGCTTTGTTTATAAATTGCTTCACCCATTTTAAGAGATGACTGAACAAGTGCTTCAGTTTTAGATTTTATAGCTTCTAAATCCTCACCGTCTTTTACTTTCTTAAGCTCTTCAATATCCTCTGTGATTTTATTTCTATCTGCTTCAGGAATTTTATCTCCGTGCTCTTTTAAATTCTTTTCAGTTTCATTAATTAAACTATCAGCATGGTTTCTAGTATCAACAGCTTCTCTTTTCTTTTTGTCAGCTTCAGCATTTTCTTCTGCCTCTTTGACCATTTTTTCAATCTCTTCATCTGATAATCCACCAGAAGCCTGGATCTTGATTTGTTGTTCTTTACCAGTTGATTTGTCTTTAGCCGAAACGTTTACAATACCATTTGCATCGATATCAAAAGTTACTTCAATTTGAGGCATTCCTCTTGCGGCAGGTGGAATACCTACTAAATCAAACTGACCTAGTAATTTGTTATCAGCAGCCATTTCTCTTTCACCTTGAAATACTCTAATTGTTACTGCACTCTGGTTATCTTCAGCTGTAGAAAATACCTGGCTCTTCTTTGTTGGGATAGTTGTATTTTTATCAATAAGTTTTGTAAATACACCGCCAAGTGTTTCAATACCAAGTGATAAAGGTGTAACATCAAGTAATAATACATCTTTGACATCACCTTGTAATACGCCTGCTTGAATAGCAGCACCAGATGCTACAACTTCATCGGGGTTAACACCTTTATTAGGCTCTTTACCAAAGAAGTTTTTTACTATCTCTGTTACTTTGGGCATTCTTGTCATACCACCAACTAAAATAACATCATCGATTTCTGCAGCTTGTAAACCAGCATCTTTAAGTGCCATTTCGCAAGGTTTTAAACTTTGGTTTAAAAGTTCGCCTACGATAGCTTCAAGTTTTGCTCTCGATAACTTAATCGTTAAATGTTTAGGACCAGATTGATCAGCTGTTATGAATGGTAAGTTAACTTCTGTTTCAGTTGAACTTGATAATTCAATTTTTGCTTTCTCAGCAGCCTCTTTCAAACGTTGAAGGGCAAGTTTATCTGAACGTAAATCAATACCATTATCTTTTTTGAATTCGTCAGCAAGATAATCAATAATTTTAAGATCAAAATCTTCACCCCCAAGATGCGTATCACCATTGGTTGATTTAACTTCAAAAACACCGTCACCAATTTCTAAGATAGAAATATCAAATGTACCTCCACCTAGATCATAAACAGCAACAGTACCAGTTTTCTTTTTATCTAAACCATATGCTAAAGCTGCAGCAGTAGGCTCGTTAATAATTCTTAAGACTTCTAGTCCAGCTATTTTTCCAGCATCTTTTGTTGCTTGTCTTTGAGCATCATTAAAATATGCAGGAACTGTTATAACTGCTTGTGTAACAGTGTCTCCTAAATAAGACTCAGCGGTCTCTTTCATTTTTTGTAAAATAAATGCACTAATTTGACTTGGACTATATTTATCGCCGCGTGCTTCTACCCAAGCATCACCGTTATCACCTTTTACTATTTTATAAGGTACTAGTCCGCTGTCAGACTTAACAGCTTCATCCTCAAATGTTCTTCCGATTAATCTTTTTATGGCAAATAAAGTATTCTCAGAATTAGTTACTGCTTGTCTTTTAGCTGATTGTCCAACAAGTTTTTCTTTTGTGTCACTGAATGCTACCATTGATGGTGTTGTTCTTCCGCCTTCAGAGTTTTCAATTACTTTTGCTTCCTTACCGTCCATTACTGCAACGCAGGAGTTTGTAGTACCTAAATCAATACCAATTACTTTTGCCATATTTTATGTCCTCTTTACTTAATTATTTACCAATCAACATTGGATACATTAGATATGGGAAAAAAGTTTTAAAATACAAGGATCTTCCCGATTTATATTAAAAAAATCAAGTAATTTAGGGCTTTTTATGACTTTTCTTTACTCTCATTTACAGGATGATCTTCTTCATTTTCTTCTTTAGGCTCTTCTGTTTTAGCGACTGGTTTTTTGGAAACTCCAACCATTGCTGCTCTGAGTAATCGATCATGCATTGTGTAACCAGATTGGACTTCCTGTACTACTGTTCCTTCTTCCACATCATTATTTTCAACTTCCATCATTGCTTGATGAAAATTATGATCAAATTTTTTATTTAAAGTTTCAATTTTTTTGACTCCATGTTTTTCAAGAGTACTTTTGTATTCTTTAAGAACCATTTTTAAACCATCAATAAGATTTTTTATACTTTCTGGATGATTTTCATCTTCTGGTAATGCATCTAGCGCTCTTTCTAGATTATCTCCTGGCGATAAAATATCTCTTGCTAAATTTATGCTACCAAACTTTATCGTTTCAATTTTTTCTCGTTCAAATCTTTTTCTAAGGTTTTCCATTTCAGCGAGTAACCGAATTTTTTCTTCTTTAAGTGTTTCTATTTCCTTTTCTAAACTATCTTCTTCTATATTTTCATCTTCAGTTGTCTCTTCTGAGTCTGTGTTTTCTTGACTATCATTATTATCTTCTTCGTTTTCAATATTCTCAGAATCAGGTTCTTTAACTTCTTCTTGTTGGTTATCTTCTTCTTTTTTTTCAATCATTAATCAATCACCTTTCCAATAATTTTAGAGGTATAATCAACCAGCGGAACTATTTTTGAGTAGTTTAATCTTGTTGGCCCAACTACACCTATAGCTCCTATAATTTCTTGATCATTATTTTTATATGGGGCCATTACCATAGAAAGACCAGAGTGTTTAAACAAAAAATTTTTAGATCCAATAAAAATCTGAACCCCTTTTGCTTTTCCTGCAGTTTCTAATATATCTACAAAACTAGATTTTTTCTCAATTTCATCAAAAAGATTTCTGATTTGATCTAAATCTTTCAAAACAATTTCATCTTTTAATAAATTTGATTGACCATGTAGAAAAATATAAGGATTTTTACTATTAGGCTGAGTTTCAATAATGCCCTGTTGAATTAACTTTGAAGAAATTAATTCTAGTTCATTTTGTGAATTTTTTATTTCTGTTTGAATAAGTCTTTTTATTTGAGAGATGTTTTTGTTAGTAAACTTTGATGTAAGATAGTTTGAGGCCTGTATTAATAATGAACTATTATATTTTCCATTATCTTCAATAATACGATTTTCTACTTCTCCATTCTCATAAGCAAGAATAAGCATTAATTGGCTATTATTTAATCTAATAAACTCAACGTGCTTTATGTTTTTTTGAAATTTTGGTGCAATAACTATTCCTGCATAACTCGATAATCCTGAAATTGCCTTGGAAGCAACATCGAGCACCTCTTCATATGATTTTCCCTTTGTTAAACACTGTTGTTTAATATTTTCTTTATCTATTTTTGAAATTCTTCCAAACTCTAAAAGTCCGTCCACAAAAAACCTCATACCTTTTTCAGTGGGAATTCTCCCAGCTGATCTGTGTGGGGCATAAAGTAGTCCTTCTTTTTGTAAATTTGATAAAATGGATCTAATTGAAGCTGAGGAAAGATTTAATCCTCCCATCTTCATAATTGTTTCTGATCCTGCTGGAGACCCAGTTTTAAGATATGACTCAACTAATTTTTTGAAAATTAATTTCGATCTATCATTAATTTGTGCATATACATTATCAGACATAAAAATTTTATTTAAAAATAATATTTATCTACTATTATTAAATTTATATGAGAAAAGATAGAACCTTCAATCAAATGCGTGAAATTTCATTTGAGAAAGATGTAAATATTCATGCTGATGGTTCATGCTTAGTAAAGTTTGGTAACACACATGTTCTTTGTCTTGCAACTATTGATGAGAAAGTTCCTCACTGGTTAAAAAATACTGGTAAAGGTTGGATTACAGCAGAATATGGCATGCTACCAAGATCAACAAATACTAGAATGGACAGAGAGGCTGCAAAAGGAAAGCAGTCAGGTAGAACGCAAGAAATACAAAGGTTAATTGGACGTAGCTTAAGATCTATTGTGGATCTTTCAAACCTTGGAGAGCGTCAAATAAAAATAGACTGTGATGTAATTCAAGCAGATGGCGGGACAAGAACTGCTTCTATCAGTGGTGGTTTTATTTCTTTATATCTGGCAATAGAAAAATTAAAGAATAATTATAATCTCCAAAAACCTATTATCAAAAACTTTATAGGGGCAGTATCAACTGGCATAGTGGAAAATAAAGCATTATTGGATCTAGATTATAGGGAAGACTCCGAAGCTCAAGTAGATGCAAATTTTGTAATTTGTGATTCAGATGAAATATCTGAAATTCAAGTTACTGGTGAAGAATTTTTTTTCAATGATGCTCAGTTTACAGAAATGTTTTCACTAGCAAAAATTGGGGTTAAAGAAATAATTTCTAAACAAAAAGAGGCTCTGAAATAAATTGAGGCAATTATTATTTTTCTCAAATAATAAAAATAAAATAATTGAAATTAAAAAAATTTTTAAAAAATTTAAACTAGAAATTCTTTCATTAAATGATCTAAATATAAGCAATGAGCCAGAAGAAACAGGTAAGACTTTTGAAGAAAATGCAAAAATTAAATCAGACTATGGATTTAATAAAACTGGGATACCTTGTTTTGCCGATGACTCAGGCATATGTATTGAAAGTTTAAATTGGAAACCTGGTGTTCTTTCAAAAAGATTTTTAAATAATTTTAAAAACAAAGAACTTTGTTTTAGAAGTATTTTTAAAAGTATTAAAAATAGTGGCAAACAAAATGCTTATTTTAAAACTTCAATAAGCTTAACAATCAATAAAAATCAAAACATTATCTTTAATGGCAAGATTTATGGAAAAATTTCTGAACAGATTAGAGGTGATTTTGGTTTTGGTTATGACCCAATATTCATTCCTAAAAATTATAATAAAACATTAGCTGAACTAAGTACCAAAGATAAAAATAAAATCAGTCACAGGTCTATAGCAGTAAATAAGTTAATAAACTTTTTATCTAATTAATGACAAAAGAATTTCCATTACTTATCTTTAGTATGTCTAAATTTCTTTCAATCATATTATTTTTGAAATAAAAATTTCCATCAATACCATCAAATTTTTTATTTGGATTGTTTAGTAACTCAATAACATCTCCAAATTTATATTCTTTGGTATAAATAAAGTTTATTAAACCCATCAGATCATATGGTAATGTTGAAATTCTTAAAAACTCTTCTTCATAGATTTCCATATAATTATTAATTAAGTTTATTCTCCTTGTTTGAGGAATGCCTGGAAAGATTGCCCCCTGTAGTGAGGGCTCATAAAAGAAAGTTTTATCATCTATTACCCCAGTGCCCATGAACTGAACAATATTAGGATCTATGTCGTAATATGGGAGAAGAGGCGCAACTTGTAATAGATTTAAACCGTAATCTGCGATTAGGATATGGGTAAAATCATAGTCGCTAGTAGTTTTAAATCTTTCTAATTTTTTTAATCTTTTTTTTGATTTTTCATCTTTTTTAGAAGATAAAATCTGTTTTTGCCTATTTAATTCATATTTTCTTAACTCATATTTTCCTAGTTCTTTTATTGAGTCTCTTACATTAGATAAGTCGTTTTTATATGAGGATCTATTTACTAAGATTGCTGAACTTTCAAAAATAACATCATCTATATAACTGTTTATTAAATATCCGTATTCATTTTCTGGATAAAGCAGAGCTACTTTTGCACCTTCTTTTAAATATAAAAGAAGTTGAGAGAGTTCATTTTTAGGGAAAAAGTTCAATAAATAAACGCAATCATTAGCAAGTGAGGAACTAGAGGAGAATGAGAAAAAAATTACATTATAATTGCAGTAATTATTTAAAATTTTTGCATGGTTTGTTTGAACAGGCCCCAAGAATAATCGACCAGGTGAAAGATTGTTTTCTATTATATTTTTGAGGTCTTTTTTAGTTTCGAAAAATTCTATTTGTAATTTAATATTCTTTATTTCTAAGTTATAAATCGCTAACTCGAAAGAATTTAAGAATTGTTTTGTTATTTTTTTATCATCATTTTTTGCAAATAAAGCTATGATTGTTTTATCTAGGACAACATCATCTAGACTGTTATTGTGCTTAATTTGTGTATTTTCTTTTTCTTCAATTACTTTTTTTTCATTTATAGTATCAACTGATTTGTTAGAAATGTTTGTTTCTTGAATAATTTTTGTATCTTGCTTAGAGAGATTTACTGGGGTACACGAAATAATAAATATAAATATATAAACAATGGATAAAATTATTAATGGTCTTTCAATTGTAGCAACACCTATTGGAAATTTAGATGACATAACCTATAGAGCTGTAAAAATACTCGGAGAATGTGATGTTATTATTTGTGAAAATCCTAAACATTCACTTAAACTACTAAATAAATTAGGCATTAAAAAGAAATTAATTGCTTTACACGATTATAATGAATACAAAATTATAGATCAGGTTAAGGGTTTGTTAAAAAATAAAAATTGTGCCCTTATTTCTGATGCTGGATCTCCACTTATTTCAGATCCTGGATATAATTTAGTACAATATTGTATTGCAAATAATATCAGGGTAACCTCTGTGCCTGGTCCCTCTTCAATTTTATCAAGTCTACAGTTATCTGGATTACCAATTTCTGAATTTGCTTTTTTTGGTTTTGTTCCAAAATCTAAAAAAAAAATTGAGGATCTTGTTAAGAGTATTTTTCAAGAAAGGAGGACTTCTGTATTTTTTGTCTCCAGTCATAGATTGATTGTTTTTCTAGATTGCCTTGAAAATATTATACCTGAAAGAACAATATCGATATGTAAAGAACTTACAAAGGCAAATGAATTTGTTTTTAGAGGAAATCCAAGCAATGTGAAAAATAAAATACTAGAAGACAAAGAAAATATTAAAGGAGAGTTTGTTGCTGTTGTTGATAGACAAACATCAAAAAATCAAGATTTTGACACCATTGATTTGTATGCCAAAGAGTTAAAAAAAATGGCTACAAAATTTTCTTTGACCGACATCGTCGAAATAGTACATAAATTAACAAAAATTAATAAAAACAAAATTTATAAATGGTTGTTAAAATTAAGAAAATAATTGAAATTTATTTTATTCCAATGTTTTTAATTTGTGCATCTATTAATTATGGGTGCTCACCTGCAAGTATACTTGCTACAGGTGGTGGCGGTGCAATGGTAGTTGCTGAGGGTGAAAGATCTCTTGGTACCGTAGTAGATGATGCAACCATTAAAGTTAATATTGCCGCAAAATTCTTAAATGCAGGCAACAATCTTTTTGTAAATATAAACACAAGTGTATTAGAGGGTAGAATTTTATTAACAGGTCTAGTTGATAATCAAGAAATTAGAATTGATGCAGTAAGGTTGGTTTGGGAAGTCGAAGGGGTTAAAGAAATTATAAATGAAATAGAAATTGGGAATAGAACAACATTAAAAGACTATGCAAGCGATTTATGGATTAATACTCAAGCAAGAGCTGTAGCTGCTAAAACCGTTGGGATCAAATCAATTACATTTAATTTTGAAACTATCCAGGGTAAAATTTATGTAGCGGGTATTACTGCGCGCCCAGATCTATTGGATGAAATGATTGTTGCACTTAAAAACATAAAGGGTGTTAATGAAATTGTTAACTATGTAATTATAAGAGAGAAATTATAATCTACCTTAAGCTTCCAATTTTTTCTCCAGCTAGAATATGAATATGAAAATGTGGAACTTCTTGTCCACCATCTTCGCCTGAGTTTGTTATCAACCTATAGCCTGTTTCTTCAATATTAATATCATTTATTACGAACTGAACACTCTTAAAAAAAGATGTGATATTTTCATTATCTGCATTTTTTAAAAAATCAGAAAAAGTTGTGCAAGGGAATTTTGGTATACCTAAAATATGTATTTTAGCTTGGGGATTAATATCATTAAAAAATAAACTAAACTCATCTTCATAAACTTTGTCACAAGGTATTTCTTTTCTTAATATTTTGGCAAAGATATTGTTTTCATCATACATGATTTTTTATTTTCTTTTTTCTAGTTCTTTATGTATTTCGTTCATTGAAATTTTTTTTGACTTCAATAAAACTAATAGGTGATAGATTACATCAACAGCTTCTTCTATAGTTCTTTTTTTTGATCCTTTTAGAAAATCTATAATCAACTCTGATGCTTCTTCTCCAAATTTTTGAGCTATTATTTTTGGTCCCAATTTTAATAATTTATTTGTATAAGAATTTTTTTTTCTACTTTTTACTCTATTATCTATAATTTCATCTAAATCTTCAATTTTCATAAAATTTAATCTCTGATATTTATATTTTTATTTTTTAAATAATTCTTTACTTCTTTAATGCTAATTTCATTAAAATGAAAGACTGAGGCTGCTAATAAAGCATCAGCTTTACCTTTAACTATACCATCATAAAAATGATTTAGGCTTCCAACTCCTCCGCTAGCTATAACAGGTATCTTTAAAAATTCTGAAACTCTCCCTAATAGTTCATTGTCAAAACCAGATTTTGTGCCATCCTTATCCATTGATGTTAAAAGAATTTCACCAGCTCCTAGATTTTGAGCTTTTTCTATCCAACTTAGAGCATGTAAATCAGTTTTCTTAGTACCACCATGAGAATAAACAAACCAATCATTATTGTGCTTTTTTGCGTCAACAGCAACAACAATGCATTGGTTTCCAAAATATTCAGAAGCTTCTTTTATGATATTAGGGTTTTTAATTGCTGCAGAATTTATAGAAACTTTATCGGCACCAGCTTTAAGTAATGCTTGTATGTTTTCTATTGATGAAATTCCACCGCCAACTGTAAGTGGGATAAAAACCTCGTTTGCAGTTTTTTTAACTACGTTGATCATGGTATCTCTATTTTCTAATGAAGCGCTAATATCTAAGAAACATATTTCATCAGCCCCATTATCAGAATAGTGTTTTGCTTGTTCAACAGGATCTCCTGCATCAATTAAATTTAAAAAATTGATACCTTTTACAACTCTTCCATCTTTGACGTCCAAGCATGGGATGATTCTTATTTTTACCATTTTAATTTAGAATTGTTTGGGCTTCTACTAGATCAATCTTTCCTTCATAGAAAGATTTACCTGAAATTATTCCTTCAATATTTTTTGTGTTTAGTTTTTTTAAATTTATTAGATCAGAGTAATCTGTTAAACCACCGGCAATTATAATTTTTTTATTAAATTTTTTAATTAAGTTTATTTTTTTTATAAAATTATTAACAAATTCTAAATTTAAACCTTTTAGCATTCCATCACTTTGGATATCTGTAATTACGTATCCTCTAATCTTTGAGCTAGTATAAATATTAAGAATATCTTGTATTTTCTTTCCTGAATTTTCATCCCACCCTCTTATCATTATGTTATCTCTAAGAATATCTAATGATATATATACTTTATCTGCATACTTATTTGATAAAATTATAACTTCATTTGGTTTTTCAACTGACATTGAGCCAATAATCAGATTATTTATTCCAACATCAAAATATTTTTTTGCTAAATCTAAATTTCTAATGCCGCCCCCTAATTGTATTGGTATTGAAATTGATTTTCTAATATTCTTTATTGTTTCAAAATTAACATTTGATCTACCAAAAGCAGCATCTAGATCAACCAAGTGTAGTTTTTTACAACCAATTTGTTCAAAGTAGTTAGCTTGTTTTTCTGGGTCTTCATTGTAAACAATGCTGGAGCTATCTTTGCCTTTAGAAAGCCTAACGCATTTATTATCTTTTAAATCTATGGCTGGTATAATTTGCACTATAGATTTTTATAATAATAATAACCTTTTATAAAGCTTCCGTTAATATAGGCATAAAATGGGTTTTCACCCCACTTAGTGTAATCTTTACCTGTAAAAAGTTTTATTGCTGCATCTTGTGTTTCTCTAACGGCTAACTGCAAAGATTTTATATTGTCTTCTTTTGCAATTTGTTCAGTATGGTCAATCATTGTTTTGGCTAAACCATAACCTCTTGCCCATGGTGCAACAAATTGTCTTCTTATACGAGCAATATTTTTCCTAGACTCAATATTAGGGGCCTCATACGCTAGTTGAAGGGTCCCAGCTATAACTCCGTTAAGTCTTCCAACAATAAGTTTGATATATTTATCATTGGTTCTTTTAGTCCAATAATCTATTAAAATATCTCTTGTGGGAACTCTTAACCAACCAAAACCACCTCCGGCTTTAATTGCTTGTTCTGTGATATTACAAAGATCTGCCAAATCTACATCTGTAAGTGTTTCAATATTATCAACTGAAATATTAATTTTTTCTTTTAGTTGTGTAGACATGTTCATGCTCCAATAAATTCTTTAAGTAAGTTTAATCCTTGGGAGGAACTTTTTTCAGGATGAAACTGAACGCCGTATATATTTTCTTTTCCAACAATTGAAGCAAAATTTGTTCCATACTTAGTTTCTGCCAAAATATTGTCTTTATTAGCACAATCAAAATAATAAGAATGAACGAAGTAATAATCATTTTTATTAGAGATTAAGTTGTTGTATTTTGAGTTTGTTGGTACTGCCAAGTTCCATCCCATATGAGGAAGTTTTAAATTATCTCCAGGTAATAATTTAATTTGACCGTCAATCCAACCTAGGCCCTCATGAACTCCATTTTCTTCACTCATGTTAGCTAACATTTGCATACCAACACATATTCCCAAAAATGGCTTCTTTTTAATTAATGCAAACTCACAAAGCTCGTCAATTAAACCATCAGTTTTTTTTAAACCATTCATGCATGTAGAAAAGGCCCCTTGGCCTGGTAATACAATGTGGGTTGAGTTTTTTACATCATTTAATTTTTTTGAAATTAAAACGTCTACCTCAATATTGTTGTCTTTTGCTATTTTAATAAAAGATTTTTGTGCAGACAAAACATTGCCTGAGCCGTAATCGACAATAGTGATTTTTTTCATTAAAAATTAAAGAGTGCCTTTTGATGATGGTATGATGTCTTTTCTTCTATGATCTGTTTCGACAGCAAATCTCAAACTTTTAGCGAATGCTTTAAAACATGATTCAATAATATGGTGATTGTTTTTTCCATATAGGTTTTCAATATGTAGGTTACATTTTGATTCATTGGAAAACGCTTTGAAAAATTCATGAAATAGCTCTGTGTCCATTTCACCAATTTTTTTTAAACCAAGATTAACATTCCACACAAGCTCTGGTCTTCCACTTAAATCAATAACACATCTTGATAAACATTCATCCATAGGAACATATGAAAAACCATATCTGTTTATTCCCTTCTTATCATCCAGTGCTTTGTTAATAGCTAAAGCAATTGAGTAAGCTGTATCTTCAACTGAATGATGAAGATCAACATTAGTATCTCCTTCACATTTTAAATTTATATCTATCAAGCTATGATGAGATAATAATTCAAGCATGTGATCAAAAAACCCAATTTGTGTTGAAATATTAGATTGGCCAATGCCATCTAAGTTAACTTCACAAGCTATCTTGGTTTCTTTAGTGTTTCTTTCTAATTTGCCTTTACGCATTTTTGCCTAATATCAGTGAAATATAATTTATTCTAGGTAAATTGCTTGATAAAAATAATTAAATAGCCATCTTAAGAACTAATGGAAAAAAATATTATTAAATCAACTACTATTGTAGGAATCAGAAAAGACAATCTTGTCGTAATTGCAGGTGATGGTCAGGCTAGTCTTGGTAATACGGTAATGAAATCAAATGTTAAAAAAATTAGAAGGCTTGGTGCCGATGAAACTGTTATATCTGGTTTTGCAGGGTCTACTGCAGATGCATTCGCTTTGTTTGAAAGATTAGAGGGAAAATTAGATCAATACAAGAACCAACTTAAAAGAGCTTGTGTAGAATTAGCTAAAGATTGGAGAACAGATAGATATCTAAGAAGATTAGAAGCAATGATGATCGTAGCTGATAGGGATGTAAGTTTGTTGTTGTCTGGTACTGGTGATGTAATTGAATCTGATGATGGAATACTTGCAATAGGTTCTGGAGGTCCATACGCAAATAGCGCAGCTAAAGCATTGATGAAAAACACAAAAATGAATGCAAAAGAAATTGCTATAGAATCACTTAATATAGCTGCAGATATTTGTATTTATACCAACCATAATATTATTTCAGAAACTATTGAGCTGTAGAATGGAATCTAGTTTTAGCCCAAGAGAAATTGTTTCTGAATTAGATAAATTTATCATTGGTCAGAACAATGCAAAAAAAGCTGTTGCAGTCGCTTTAAGAAATAGATGGAGAAGAAAACAACTTGATGATTCTTTAAAAGAGGAAATTGTACCAAAAAATATTTTGATGGTTGGTCCAACAGGTTGCGGTAAAACAGAAATCTCACGAAGACTTGCTAAGTTAGCAAACGCACCCTTTGTAAAAGTAGAAGCTACTAAGTTTACAGAAGTTGGATATGTTGGAAGAGATGTTGAGCAAATAATAAGAGATCTGGTTGAAATAAGTATTACAAAAACAAAAATACAAATGGGCCAAGAAGTAAAGGCAAAAGCAGAAAAAAATGCAGAAGAAAGAATTTTAGATGTTTTGGTTTCTAAAAGCTCAACACCAGCTACTAGAGACAATTTTAGGAAGAAACTAAGATCAGGTGAACTAAATGATAATGAGGTTGAAATTCCAGTTTCAGCTAATGCAAATTTAAGTTTACCAACTATGGATATACCTGGCATGCCTGGTTCTCAAATGGGCATGATTAATTTAGGCGATGTATTTGGAAAGGGTTTTGGCAATCAAAAGAAGATGAAAAAAATGAGTGTCAAAGATTCTCATGCTTATTTGTTAAATGAGGAAACTGATAAACTTTTAGATAAAGATAAAATAAACTCAAGAGCATTAGATGATGTAGAGCAAAACGGTATCGTTTTTATAGATGAAATAGATAAAATTACTTCAAGAGCTGATAGAAGTGGAGCGGATGTATCAAGAGAAGGTGTTCAAAGAGATTTATTACCGCTTATTGAAGGAACTGCGGTTACTACAAAATATGGTGTTGTTAAAACAGATTATATTTTGTTCATTGCTTCCGGTGCATTTCACTTATCAAAACCATCAGACATGCTGCCTGAGCTTCAAGGTAGATTGCCAATTAGAGTCGAGCTTGATAGTCTTAGTAAAAAAGATTTTAAACTTATTCTTACTGAAACACAAAACAGCTTGATTAAGCAGTATCAAGGACTTCTTGGAACAGAGAAGGTTGATTTGAAGTTTGAAGAAGATGGAATTGATACCATCGCCTCTCTATCTACAGAGATAAATCAGAATGTAGAAAATATAGGCGCAAGAAGACTCCATACTGTAATGGAAAAACTACTTGAAGAGGTTAGTTATACAGCCTCAGATATAGGCCCTACAGAAATAATAATTAATAAGGAATACGTTGAAAATAGCTTAGGAGAGCTTATTAAAAGTCAGGACTTATCAAAGTTTATATTGTAAAGCTCATTTAAATTTTTAAAAATTATAAAATGAGTCTTTTTAGAAATATAAGAATTGAGCTGCTTGTTCTTTTAATAATATCTTTAAATGTTTTTATTTCATTTAATTTAGATTTAGGGCTTTACAATTATTTTAAAGATTTTAACAAAAGCCTTAATAGTATTTATTTAAAAGAATTTTTTGAAGGCATAACAAGGCTTGGAAGCTCGTCTTGGTATTTTGCCATCTCTATTATTGGAATTGGTGTTGTTTATTTAAACAATAGATTGGATTTTATAAAAATTGACAAACAAAAAAAAATAAGTAATTTTTTTATATCGTCTTTTCTTCATATTTTGGTTGTTGGAATTGTAACACAGGCTCTGAAGCATATTGTTGGTAGACCAAGACCCAATCACACAAATCTTGAGGACTCTTTTGGTTTTAATTTTTTTACTTTAGATTCAAATTTTCACTCCTTTCCTTCTGGCCATTCCTCAACTATATTTATAGTCTGTTTTGTTCTTGTTGCCACTTTTCCAAAACTAAAATATTTTTTTTATTTTTTAGCATCTGTTATTGCTTTGAGTAGAGTTGTTGTTGGTGCTCATTTTTTTACCGACATTGTTGCTGGTGCTATATTGGCACTTATGTCTTTCAAAATTATAAATACAATCTTAGAGAAGAAATATGCCCAATATAAATTATCAAATTTGTTGCCTGTAGAAAATTCACAAATTTATAACTATGTATTATTTTTGGTAATTAGTTGTTTGTTTATTACTTCAGGTCCATCCATAGATTTGTATATTTCAGGTTTGTTTTATTATGGGGCGTCACAGTTTGCTTTACAAAGTTTTGATTTAACCTCAATATTGTTTCGAGATATTTTATTGCCACTAATACTTATTTATGTTTTAATTTTACCAATAGTTGGACGTTTCACTAAAATTGATAAAATTTTTTTTAATTATAGATTTTCTATCAAAGAAATAATTTTGTTGTGGGCTTCTCAAATTATTGGAGTGTTAATTTTTGTAAACCTTATACTTAAAAATTTATGGGGCAGGGCTAGACCAAACGATATTTTACAATTGGGTGGAAAAGAAACTTATTCCCCGTGGTTTGAAATAACCAATGCTTGCGAAACAAATTGCTCCTTTGTTTCAGGTGATGCCTCTGTCGGCTTTTCGATTATAATTCTATATTTAATCACAAAAAATATAATTTTCCTCTATGCAAGCTTTGTTGCTGGTTTTGTATTTGGTTTGATTAGAATAATGGCTGGCGGTCATTTTTTAAGCGACATTTTTTTTGCTGGCTTTTTTATTATAATTATAAATATAATTTTATTTGAATTGTATAAAAAATATTATGTTAAATAAAATTTTATTGCCATCATTTATTTTTTTACTTTTATTAAAAATTTGTGCCTTAAATTTTACTACCTTTAATTTGTTTGGTGATGAAGCACAGTATTGGTTATGGTCAAAAGATATTGACTTTGGTTATTTTTCGAAACCCCCTTTTTTGTCCTGGATAATAAGAGTTTACACAGAAATATTAGGCAGTAGTTTTGTTTCATTAAAGCTTTTCCCATCGTTTGTTTATTTTTTGATTTCCTGGAGTATTTATAATCTTTTAATTAACGCTGGAATAAACAAAAAAGATTCATTCGCAGGTTGTTTAATTTTTTTATTTATACCTGCTGTTTCTTTTTCATCTTTTATAATTAGTACTGATCTTTTTTTATTATTATTTTGGACACTTTCACTTAATGAATTAGTTAAGATCAATGGTGAACATAGTTTAAAAAATTTTATATTATTAGGTATTTTTCTGGGGTTAGGTTTTTTATCAAAATACGCAGCTATATATTTTGTGATTTGTTTATTTGTTTTAATTTTATTTGATAAAAGATTTAGAAAAATTTTTTTGGATAATTTATTTGGTTTTTGTCTTACCTTTTTATGTGTATTTGTAATTATCGTTCCAAATATTATTTGGAACTTTAATAATGACTGGATAACACTTCAGCATACTTCGGATAACGCAAATTTTGGAAATATTGAAATAGATTTCATTAGAGGTTTAGAATTTTTGTTAATTCAAGTTTTAATGTTAGGCCCGTTTATGGTTTTGGGTGGGATATTTGGATTTAATAAATGGAACTATATTCAAAAAATTTTTCTAATATTTTCTATGCCTATAATTTTAATTGTTTTAGTAGAAGCTATTATTGTCAGAGCTAATGCAAATTGGGCTGCTCCAGCTTTAATTTCTTTATTTGCTCTTTTATATATTAGAATTAATAATTCTTTTTTAAAGATAGCTAATTACGTGTTTAATTTTATTATCTGCTTAATTCTTTTTGTAATGATTGGAATGAGCTATCCGTCTAAAATTTTTGACCGAATAAGTGGTATAAATGATTATGCTCTAAAAATTTACAGTGGTTCTTCAGATGGTGTTGTAAAAAATATAGTGGTTTCAGATAGGCTTTTATTTTCAAGCCTTAATTTTGAATTAAGAGATAAGGATATTAATTTCTATATGCCACATAAAGAAGGTAGTGAAATAACAAGCCACTTTAAAATAGTATCTCCTCTTAATAAAAATATAAATGAAAACTTTACTTTAATTGGGAGCCCCTCAGATATTAATTATTTAGAGAATGAATATAAGGTGTTAAAAATAAATTCACCTGATCAGAAATTCACAAAAAGAAAACTTGATGTTTACGAGGTTGTGTTTGAATAAATTTCTAGTATTTTTTATTATATTTGTAATTAACACATCCTATGCAAATAATTTTAGTGCAGAATATAAAGTCAGCACAACAGGAATAAAAATTGGTAATTTTAGTTGGTCATTAAATATTAATGATAATATTTATCAAACAGAAATTAATTTGAAAAATTCTGGCATTTTTTCACCTTTATATAAATTTGAAGGAAGTTATCTTTCAACTGGAGTTATTGAAAACAACATATTTAAGACCCAGAATTATAAACAGTTTTGGAAAACTAATAAGAAAACAAAAATAGTTAAAATGTCTTTTGATGATTATTTAATTGAATTAAAACAAGAGCCTATAGAAGAAGAAATAGCTAGAGTAGACCTAGAAGAATTATATTTATATTTTGACCCAATTACCTCTTTTATAAATATTTTAAATGGAGAAAATGAGGCAAAAACAATTGATGGGAGAAGAATTTACACACTTAAACAAAACAAAAGTGAGGATGGAAATATAATTTTAGAAATTGAAGACTATGTAAATATTTGGGCTGACCATAAAAGAAATGATTTAAAAAAAATTGAATTTTTAGTTAAAGATGATTTACTTCCATATGAAATTCTTATTCATTTCAAAAAAAGGGTATTTAAGTTAGAAAGAATTTAAAGCTTTTTTTTTCTTAAATAGACAAAAAGAGCTCCGTCACCCCCATGTTCAAAACCCGCATCTTGATATGTTAGGATATATTTCTTAAGATTGTCCTCGTTTATCCAGTTTATTATTGAGTTTTTAATCTTTCCATAGAAAAGTTTAGGGTTTGTGTCTTGCTCATTTTGATTTTTTTTATGAACACCCTTTCCAGTAATTATAAGCAAACATCTTTTATTCTTGTTATAATTTTTTTTCACCTCATTTATAAATTTTTCATGCGCTTCGACTAAACCGTACCCGTGAAGATCAATTCTTCTGTCTATGTTAATTTTTCCTCTCTTAAGCTCCTTATTAACCTCACCAAATGATAGTTTAAACTCTGAGCTACTAACTGTGTGTTCAGTTATTGTTTTTTTGCTGGTATTTTTATTGTTAGTTTTTTTATCTAGTTTTACATTTTTTTTATTAGTTATTTTCGTTTTAACTATAGAGGTATCTTTTTTAAAAGGTTTTACACCTTTCATGTTTTTTAGAAAAAAATCTTCATCCATTATTTTTTTGTATAGTTTTTAATTAAATTCTTTACTCTTTCCGGTGTTTGCAAATACCACAAACTGTCTAACATCTCTAGTGATGCCATGAATTTTTGCTTTTTGTTTAGAAAATAAAGCATTTTCTTAAATTTAGAGACACCTTTTGCTCCAAGTTGAAAAATCATTTCTATTAATAGTTCCTTCTCTGGAGTTGTGTGATTTTTTTTAAAAAATTTTTTTTTATATTGTTCGTGTGCTTTTTTAAAGTCTGTCTCGAACAATTCTTCAAAATATTTTTTTTTAAATTTTTTAATGTAATATTTATTTTCTTTTTCTGTAATAAGATGACCATAACCAATAGTATAAAACCCTAATTGATCTTGATAAGGCTTGTCAGAATAACCCTCGTTTTTTTTAATTCGGTCTTTGAGTTCTTTAAAGGACAAATATTAAGTTTGAGTTAATATCCATATAGGACTAGAAGAATTTGCTGGTTTTTCAAAAGTCCAGGTGTCTTTATTTTTAACAATAGAACCCTCATCATTATTTAACATCTGTTCACTAATAAAATTGACCGATATTGATATTGTGTCATTTTCTACTTTTGCATCTGCGATGCCCTCTACAATAAGTGAATAAAATTGTGATTCAGGATTGTTTGTTTTTTCATCAATCGCTTTTTCAAAAGCAGAATAAACATTTTTAGACACAAGGTTTTTCAGTGTTTTTTTATCACCATTGTTGAAAGATGAAATTATAATTTCAAAAGCTTTCTTGGCACCATCAAGAAACTCTCTGTGATTAAAATTATTTACTTTTTTATATATGGCCTCAAGCTTTGTCTCATTATCCATTAGTGTTGGTATTTTTTGAACATCTTCTTGTTTTTTGGTTTCTTGAGGTTTTGGCTCTGAAATATTTTTTTGAAATCCTGTTCTTTTCCCTAGAACACTCCTCAGTCTATAAATAATAAATCCAGCAATAGCTGCAAAAATTAGAATATCAAAAAATTGAAGGTCGCCGTAAATCATTTAATTTTAATATAATAACTTTTTTAAATATTAATAGTTAAATTTTTTCCAAAGGGGGTTTTTTAATTTTTTTAACATTTCTTTATGGGCAAGGTAATCCTCTCTATTAACTTCTATTATTTTGGTTTTTGTTTCGTTTTTGTTGTTAATTTGTGTGTTTTTTTCGTTAATGTTTGAATTCAGCTCCATAGAAAATTGCTTGCCACCTCTTAACTCTAAATAAACTGCGGCTAGAAGTTGGGAGTCAAGTAAGGCTCCGTGAAATGATCTATCTGATAAATCAATGTTAAATCTTCTACACAAATAGTCGAGGTTAAGTATTCTTGTATTTAGAACTTCTCTTGCAAGAGAAACTGTATCAACTACAGGATTATCTAAATGAGGTAATCCTAAGATTGACAACTCATTATTTATAAAACCTAAATCAAATGACGCATTGTGAATTATCAATGTGTCGTTTTTCAAAAAATTTAAGAGCTCCTTATGGTTTTCTTCAAATGGTTTTTGTTGATTAAGAAAATCGTCTGAAAGACCCACAATGTTTTTTGCCCCTTCGCTTATACTTCTATCTGGTTTGCAATAAAATTGGAGCGTGTTTCCTGTAGGAATATAGTTTTTGAGTTCCACACAACCAACTTCTATTATTCTGTCACCGGTCTTATAATCAAGGCCTGTGGTTTCTGTATCAATTACTATTTCTCTCATTGTTTTAACTAAAGTTTACTTATTAGCTTATTAATCTTAATTTTATAATCCTTTAATGTCGAGTTGTTATAAATAACATAATCAGATTTCTTTTTTCTTATAACATCTGATGTTTGAGATCGGACTATATTCTTAAATTGGTTTTCGGTCATTTTTCTCGTTTTTTTTAATCTTTTTAATCTTACCCTTTTGGAAGCTATTATCGATATTACTTTGTTAAACTGTTTTTCTAAATTGTTTTCAAACAATAGTGGTATATCAATAAAAATTAATTTTGTTTTTTTTTGTTTTTCTTTTTTTATAAAATCAGACCTCTTTTTTCTAACTATTTTAAATATGTATAACTCGAGCTTTTTTCTTATCTGTTTATTTTCAAAAACAATCTTTGATATAATTTTTTTATCTATGTTTTTTTTTGAAATGGACTTAGACAAACCTATGGTGCGTAAATAAGTAACAAATTTTTTTTCAGGGTTTTTATATATTTTGGCCACCTGCTCATCTGAGCTGTGAATTTTAAAACCTTTTTCTTTTAATTTACTACAAAAGGTGGATTTGCCCGATCCTATGCCGCCTGTTATTGCTATAGTTTTTGTCATTAAATTTTTTTATAAATAGCGTTAAGCATTTTTCCATCTATAGATGGGTTTTTACCAAACCACATTTTAAAACAGGGTTTGGCTTGTTCTATCAGCATTGATATTCCATAAATCTTTTTATTCTTTGGAAACTGTTTGAGAAATGGAGTGTTTTTTGGGCTGTAAACAATGTCGCTTACAATTGTAGATTTGGTGATAAGTTTTAAGTGTTTTTTCAACATAGGGTTTATTGGTGTAGTATTAATTATTAAAAAAACTCCTTCAAGGTGTGTTTCAAGATCACTATATTTTTTTGTATACTCAACGTTTTTTGAATACTTAATTTTTTTCTTAGATCTATTGAAAATTAAAATGTCCTTAAACCCCCTCTTCTTTAAAACATAATGAATGGCGTGTGATGCGCCTCCATAACCTAGAATAATAACCTTTCTGTTTTTGGTTTTTTTTATATTTGGTAGAGTTTTGTAATATCCTGTCCAATCAGTATTGGTTCCATTTATAGTTTTTTTATTTGTTACACAGTTCACAGCGCCAATTTTTTTTGCATGAGTGTCTATTTTGCCAAGGTGTTTGATAATTTTGTTTTTAAATGGGATGGTTACATTTAGACCAAGCGTATCTTTTTTTTCCAAAACCTCTCTTATTTTTCTATGAAAGTTTTTTTCTGTAAGCTCTAAATATCCATAACTTGCTTTAATGTTATATTTTTTAAACCAATAGTTAAATATTGTTGGCGAAAGACTTTTAGATACCTTGTTCCCAACTACGTAAAGTTTTTTCATTTTTTTGAATATAAATAATCTAGCAAATTAAATAAAGGCAGTCCCATAACATTAAAATAATCTCCTTTTATGCTCTCAATAATATTTGGCCCTAAACTTTCTATTTGATAACACCCTACGGAGCTTAGTATTTGTTTACCTGTTTTTTTTAAGTATGTTTTTATTTCACTGTTATTAAGCTTCCTTATTTTAACATGAGTTTTTTCGTAATTTTCCCAAACTTTAGAACCATTCAAACAAATAGTTAAGCCAGATACTATTAAGTGTGTCTTTCCTGATAGAGACTTGATTTTTTTTCGGGCTTTCTCAATAGAGTTTACTTTATCTAAAATTTTTCCATTATGGTAAATGACGGTATCACAGCCTAAAACAATTTTGTTAGCATACGGTTTTTGTCTGCTTACACTTCTTGCTTTTTCGTAAGAAAGTTTTTTTGCAAAAATCTCAGGTTTTGTTTTTCTATTAATAGTTTTTTTAATATCCTCTTCGTTGCAATTTGGTTTTTTTTGTGTGAAATTTAATCCTGCATTTTTTAATATTTTGTATCGAGATTTGCTTGAACTGGCTAATATAAATTTTTGGTGCATAAGTGTGTTAATAAAAATTATAGTTATAAACACTATTAAATATAATTTGAATTTAAGAAATAGTTCTTTTGTTTTAAAAATGTGTTGTTAACAACTTAATAACTTGTCTGAATATTATAGGGTGGGTGTTAATATATTTATTATACAAAATTAATAACAAGTTATTAGAAATTTACTGAACTGCAAATTATTTAAAAATAATAATTTTTTTTCAATATTGTTTAAGTTAACATATTTGTTAGGGTTGTTATTCATATGTTGGTAAATAAAGAATGATGCGATAATAAAGCAGTAATTAAGCTTTTTAACCTTACAACTAATACTACAATTAAATATATAAATTATATATTTATTATTATTTTGACATTAACTTCAATTTTGATTATTAAAATATTTCATTTCTATACTACCCCAACAACATTATGAATTTACAGGAATTAAAAGGAAAAGAACCCCAAGAACTTTTAAAACAAGCAGATAAGCTTGGCATAGAAAACCCTTCATCTCTTAGAAAGCAAGATTTGATGTTTTCAATCTTAAAAACGATTGCTGAAGAAGGTGAGATTATTACTGGTTTAGGGGTTATTGAAATCATGCAAGATGGCTTCGGTTTTTTAAGGTCTTCAGAGTCAAATTATCTTCCAGGCCCAGATGATATCTATATTTCTCCATCACAAATTAAAAAATTTAGTTTAAGAACAGGTGATAGCGTAGAAGGAGAAATTAGATCTCCAAAACAAGGTGAAAGATATTTTGCTATAACTAAAATTAACAAAATTAACGGTCAAGAAACTGAATTAGTTAAGAATAGGGTTAATTTTGAAGATTTAACACCATTGTATCCTGAAGCTAGATTTAAACTTGAACAAGAAAAACCTATGCCGGATAACACAGAAAGAATAATTGATATTATTGCTCCTCTTGGAAAAGGACAAAGACAATTAATTGTTGCACAACCTTTCACTGGTAAAACAATAATAATGCAAAAAATTGCTAATGCTATAACTGCTAATAGTCCAGACGCTAAACTGATTGTTCTGCTAATTGATGAAAGACCAGAAGAAGTTACAGACATGCAAAGATCAGTTAAGGGTGAGGTAATTAGTTCAACTTTTGACGAACCTGCTTCACGCCACGTTCAGGTTGCTGAAATGGTAATTGAAAAAGCTAAAAGACTGGTTGAATATAAACAAGATGTTGTAATTCTTCTTGATTCAATCACCAGACTTGGAAGAGCATACAATACTGTTGTTCCATCTAGTGGAAAGGTATTAACAGGTGGTGTTGACGCTAATGCATTGCAAAGACCAAAAAGGTTTTTCGGAGCTGCAAGAAACGTTGAAAAAGGTGGATCACTCACAATTATTGCTACTGCTTTAATAGATACAGGAAGTAGAATGGATGAAGTTATATTTGAAGAATTTAAAGGTACTGGTAATAGTGAAATGGTTCTAGATAGAAAACTAAGTCAAAAAAGAACCTATCCAGCTTTTGATATTGGTAAGTCAGGAACAAGAAAAGAAGAATTATTACTTGATAAAGACGAGCTTGGTAAAATCTTTATTTTAAGAAAAATACTAGCCCCAATGGGAAGTACAGAAGCTATGGAGTTCTTGTTAGATAAAATGAAAAATACAAAAACTAACAACGACTTCTTCCAGAGCATGGGAACTAAATAAATTTAAAATTTCTATTTTCATTTTTTTTTTTTTCAAATAGAATAAAATGTGTTTTCAAAAAAAATTTTAACCATTCTATTTTTAATTCTATTTTTTTCCTTAAACACTCAAGCGAATCAATTTAGAGAAAGCGCATATAAACTGGGTATTACCCTTTCAGGAAACTTCATAGACGAAACACTTAAGAATAAAAACGGTAAGTATGTTTTGCCTAGTAATTCATGGTTTAAAAAAAATATTAACCAAGATAAAGGAATTTTTTACAAATCTGGATCAGCTTTTGGTGACTGGAATGGAGATAATAGACTAGATTTTCTTGGTTTTGGCATAGGACATAGATGTGGTACTGGAGGCACTATTGGAAACTATACTCAATCAGAAGGTAGGCAAGGTTGTGCCAACGGAAATGCCCTTTATAACCCTGTTTTGCCATATCTAATAACAAGTGGTTTTACATTCAACAAAATAAAAAACCCCAATTTCTTTAACTATAATGGATCAAACGAAGCGGGTTATGCAAGCTCTCTTCAAAGAATGATTGTCGATGATTTCAATGGTGATAACATTGATGACATATTCCATCCAAATGCCTCAGTTCAATTAATAGATGGAAATTTTAGTTATGAAAGCCCAAACCATGTTCTTGTTTCTGAAAAATCTTTTAGCTGGGTAAAATCAAAACACACAGGTTACCTGACAGATAAAGAACACAATCTTTATCTAGGATTTTCTCACGGGTCTGATGCTGGAGACATAGACAATGACGGTGATGTCGATATTATCACTACTGAATTTAATAGCACAGTATGCCATTTTAATGATGGAGAGGGAAACTTCAACGCTCTTTTATGCACTAAACATGCTGATCAATCTATAACAACAGGTGATTTTAATAATGATGGTTTTTTAGATATCGTATCTTCACACAATTTCTATAATCCTAAATATACCAAATACTCTCCTCAAAAATGGTCTGATAAATCTGTACAAAAAACAATATTAATGCACGGCGATGGAACAGGAAAATTTAAAATTGCCCAAAAACTTAAACCAGCTAAAGACGGCAATTTTATTTTCTCAACTGTTGCAGAAATGACATCTTTTGATTTTGATAACGATGGAGACGTTGATATTATAAGCTCCGTTGTTGGCCCTTATTATTCAGGATCCTCTTGGGTAGCTTATGAAAATATAAACGGAAAGTTAAAGCTTTCTGACAACAACATCCGCCTAAAACCACTTGATGAATGGCAAGATCCAAAAGAATGGGGTTCGATGGTAAAAGATGAGCACTCACACCCTTGGAACACCTACTGCAATAAAAGCATTCTTATTGATGTTAATAGCGACGGCTTGATGGACGCCATGTGTTCAGCAATGGTTCAAGACATAAGAAGTGCAAACATTTTTCTGCTTAACAAAGGAAACATGCAGTTTGATATTTTAAAACCAGAACAGGTTAATAAGTGGGTTGATTGGTTAGAATAAATTAATATTAAAAATTTATTTTAGAAAGTAATATTGGGTTACCACCATACACCGCGTTTCCCCAAGAGTGATAATACATACCTTTTGTAACATCATAGACATTGTAATATAATGAGTCTTCTTTTCCATTTTCGTTATAATCTTCATAAAAATACTTTGGGTCGTTACCAAGTTTTTTATCCCATGTAATTTGTAATTTTTTGATATTTGAAAAGTCAATTTTTTCTGATCCCTCAACATTACTTTGAAACAAAGACACAAACCCATAGTGAGCAGTAGCAAAAAAATCTGTTTGCTCAAACTCATATACAAATACCTGACCTTTTGTAGGACATGTTGTAATGGCATAAGGATCTTTGATAGTAGCTAAATATTTTTTTGGATAAATGAGAAATTTGTTTATTGCTGCGTCCAGAATATCTTTAATTTCAAAACCATTATATAACTCTTTGTTGTAGTAGTCATACCCTTGGGTTTTTAGATTTTGTAAAATGCCAAAGATCGCACCAAAAGCAAACATATGATAATGAGAACTGCAATGCCCTCTTCTTAATTCATTCTCTAAAAGACCATCTTTTCTAATATTTATTTTTAATACTTTAAAAAAAGCATCTACATTATAATTAAACTTTTCTTCATCATTCAACATAATTGCCATAGCTATTAGTGCATTACGAACATTGTATGCGTGGTTCGCAAAACACGAACCTGCTTTCCACTCAAGGCAGTTGTCATCAACAATTAGCTTGTCATATAAATTCTCAATCCATTTATTAATTTGCTTTTGTTGTTTTTCATTGGCTATATCTCTAACATAACTCCAGGCAAATAAAACAGGAGGAACGTGTCTTGCAAACCAAAATGGCCCACTATGATCCATAACCCATTCAGGAGTAATTGAATAAAATTTTTCTAGTTTTGAAATTTCAATTATAAAGTTTAATAATTCTTCTTTTTCTGCATCAGACCCAAACAACATTGTCTTGCAGGTTGCTAACGAAAACTCCACCATTTTTGATGAAAACTCATCCATGGTATCCCAATCAGTAAACGTTTTGTTAAAAGACAACTTTAATGATTCTTTAAACGCTTTGTTTTTAATTGAGACCACATCATTATCGAAATCATCATCATCTTGATCACATATAAAAGGATATTTTGAAGATTGATAAAATTTTATATTTTTAATCAATTCATCAGATTGTATAAAAACTTGATAAGGATAATTGATTTTCAAATCTGCGTATGCTTTTTGGGAAAAAAATAGGAAAGTTATAATTAAAATATTTCTCACCTAACTTAAAATAAACCATTTATTATTTAAAACAACAAGTTAGCAACTTAACCGCTAGTATTTTTTTTATTTACATAACATCATCTTGGGTTTAATTCCCAAAAAATGAAAGCTTTAAAAGATACAATTTTTGCCCTTGCTACGCAAAGAGGTAAATCAGGTATAGCTGTTTTTAGGGTATCGGGAAAAGGCTCTCATACAAAAATTAAATCAATATCTTCTAAAAAAAAATTTAAAACAAACTTTGCTTCTTTAAACAATTTAATAGACGGTAAGAGCGTTATAGATCAAACGTTAACAACTTTTTTTAAATCACCAAAAAGCTATACAGGGGAGGATATGGTGGAAATATCTTGTCATGGAAGTATTTCTATAATTAACAAAATAACTAAAACCTTATTAAAAAAACAGATGAGACTTGCTGAGCCTGGAGAGTTTACAAAAAGAGCACTGATGAATGATAAGCTCAGTGTTTTAGAAGCTGAAACAATTAATGATTTAGTTAATGCAGAAACTGAAAATCAAAGAAAGATAGCCATTGGTAATCTAAGTGGAAATTTAGATAAATTAGTTAATGAAATATCAAATAAACAAAAAAAACTTCTAGCAGATATAGAAGCCATAATTGATTTTGCTGACGAAGACCTTCCTAAAGGAATATATAAAAATATAAAAGAACAAAATAAGAACATATATAAACAAATTGAAAATATTGTCGAAAGATCAACTTTATCTAAACAAATACATAGTGGTTTTAAAATAACTATTATTGGAAAGCCAAATACAGGAAAATCTTCCTTTATTAATTATATTAATAACAAAGAAGTTTCTATAGTTACTAATATACCAGGAACCACAACAGATTTAGTAAGCTCCACGCTAGATATACGAGGCGATAAATACACATTTATTGATACTGCTGGAATAAGAAAATATAAGAATTTAATAGAAAAAATAGGTATTGAAAGATCCTTAGAGAGTGCTGAAAAGTCTGATTTAAATATAGTTTTTCTCAAAAACAATGAAAAGAAAAACTACAGTAAAATCAAATCAAAAATATTTGTTAAATCAAAATATGATACTAATAAAAGGAAAATTATTGGAGTACATAGTATTTCATCAGTATCTGGTTATGGAATTGAGCCTCTTATTAAGGCCATATCTTCTAAACTAAAGAAAAAACCAATTTCTGGACCAGTCTTTTCACGTGAAAGACATATGGAAAGCCTTAAGAAATCCCTTTTACTACTTAAGGGTTTAGATTTAAAAGAAATAGATATTGCTGCTGAAAATGTTAGAAGATCAATTATGTATATTGATGGAATTAATCAAAAATTTGATATTGAGAAAATTTTAGATATAATATTTAGTGATTTTTGTATTGGTAAGTAATTTCACGTGAAAAGAGACATGGGCAATAAATTTGATGTAATTGTAATTGGTGGAGGGCATGCAGGCGTAGAAGCAGCATGCTCATCTGCAAGAAGTGGATCAAAAACAGCTTTAATTACTCATAAAGTTGATAAAATTGGAGAAATGTCATGCAATCCTGCAATTGGAGGTCTTGGAAAAGGACATCTTGTAAAGGAAATAGATGCTTTAGATGGAATTATGGCCAAAGCTACAGACAAATCCTGTATACAATTTAGAATGTTAAACTCGAGCAGAGGTGCTGCTGTAAGAGGTCCAAGGGCACAAACAGACCGTATTTTATATAAAAATGCCATAAATGAGCTCATATCTTACCAAAGAAACCTTCAAATTATTGAAGCATCAGTTGAAGACTTAATTGTTTCAAATAATAAGGTAGTGGGTGTTGTTTTAGGTGATAACAAAAAGATATCCTCCAAATCTGTGGTTTTAACCACAGGTACTTTCTTACAAGGATTAATAAGAATAGGCTCTGAGAAGAAAGAAGCCGGAAGAGTTGGTGATAAGCCATCAATAAAGCTTGCAAAAAGGCTTAAAGAGCTAAAGTTTTCAATAGGTAGATTGAAGACAGGAACACCTCCAAGATTACTTAAAAAAACTATAAATTTCAATGACTTAGATGAACAACAACCAGATAAAAAACCTATTCCATTTTCTTTTATTAACAGAGATATCCACATTCCTCAAATTTCTTGTTTTATTACCCATACCAATAAAAACACCCATGAAATAATTATTCAGAACCTTAACCTATCACCAATGTATTCAGGTGAGATACAATCGATGGGGGCTAGGTATTGCCCATCTATTGAAGATAAGATTCATAAATTCAAAAATAAACCATCACACCAGATATTTCTTGAGCCAGAAGGATTAGATAGTGATTTAATATATCCAAACGGAATATCTTCTTCACTTCCAACTGAAATTCAAGAGCAATTTGTTAAAACAATTAAAGGTTTAGAGAATGTTACAATTACACAACCCGCTTATGCAATTGAATATGATTTTGTTGACCCACAAGAACTAACACACACACTTGAAACAAAAAAAATTAAAAATTTATTTTTTGCAGGGCAGATAAATGGAACAACCGGATATGAAGAGGCAGCCGCACAAGGTATAATGGCCGGGATAAATGCATCACTTAAAACAACATCTAATAAAGAATTTATAATACCTAGATCCTCGGGATATATAGGTGTTTTGATAGACGATTTGGTTACAAAAGGAACTAAAGAGCCATATAGAATGTTCACTTCAAGGTCCGAATATAGGCTTTTACTTCGGGCTGATAATGCAGATTTAAGACTTACACCTTTTGGAATTGATATAGGTTGTGTTGATATAGATAGGCAAAGAGAATTTGAAAAAAAATCCAGAAGGATCAAAGAGGGGTTTAAGTTTGCTAAAAATCACAAATTCTCTCCAGACGCACTTCTGAAAAAAGGTATAAAAATAAACAAAGACGGAAAGAAAAGAAATATCATAGATCTTTTATCATTTTCTAATATTACAACTCATAAGCTTAAAAAAATACTTCCTGAATTAAGTGATTTAGAAGACGATGTAATAGAACAAATAGAAATTGAAGCTAAGTACGCAGGTTATCTTGATAGACAAAGAATGGATATACAAGATTTTGAAAAAGAAGAAAGTTTAACAATTCCAAAATCAACGAATTATAAACTAGTTGGTAGCTTATCTAATGAGATAGTTGAAAAATTAACAAAAATTAAACCACCCACACTTGGAGCAGCTTCAAGAATATCGGGCGTAACACCAGCGGCCACCATAGCACTTCTTAGATATATAAAAAAAAATAAAAATAAAAAAGCAGCATAATTTGGATAAAAGCGCTGTTATAAAAAAGTACAATCTAAGTAGAAAGCAAATTGATTTAATTGATAGCTACATACTCAAGTTAACAAAAAGTAACCAAATACATAATTTGGTAGGGCCCTCCACAATTGATGTTGCTTGGGATAGACATATCAACGATTCATTACAATTGTCTGAATTTATTTCGAAAAAAAAATCATCTATAATAGATCTTGGCACTGGCGCAGGGTTACCAGGGGTGATCTTATATATTTTTGGGCATTCAAATATATTATTGATTGACTCAAAGATGAAAAAAATAAACTTTATTAAAGAATTTGCATACGAGCAAAATTTAGAAATAAAAACTATTTGCACAAGGGTTGAAAAAATTAGAAATCAAAAATTTAACTTTATTATTTGTCGAGCTTTTGCGCCATTAGCAAAATTATTAGATTATTCACGGTTTTTTACTAAAACAAATACATCACTACTTTTTTCTAAAAGGAAGAAGTGTTAAGAAAGAAATACAAGATGCCAAAAAATCCTATGGCTTTGAATACGATCTTTATCCAAGTCAAAGTGAGGGAGATGGGTATGTATTAAAAATTAACAAATATAAAAAACTGTGAAAAAAATAATTTCTATATCTAACCAAAAAGGCGGGGTTGGCAAAACTACAACCACAATAAACTTAGCCACTTCTTTAGCCGCAGTGAAAAAAAATGTTTTAATTGTCGATGCTGACCCCCAAGGCAATGCCAGCACAGGTCTAGGCCTTACTTATGATGCAAGAAAACCAACAATTTATGAAATGATTCATGAAAAGAAACTTTTACCCGAAGGAATTAAAGAAACACTAATTCCTGGTCTTAAAATAATAGGAGCAAATACAGATCTAGCAGCCGCTGAGGTTGAGTTGACAAATTTTGAAAAAAGAGAGTTTGTATTTAAATCAATTTTTGATGAAATTAATAATTTTGATTTTATTTTTATAGACTGTCCACCAGCGCTTGGTTTACTAACTATTAATTCATTAGTAGCATCCAACACCACACTAATTCCTCTTCAATCTGAATTTTTTGCCTTAGAAGGTCTTTCAGCATTGATGCAAACAATCAAATTAATTCAACAAAACTATAACAACGATCTTCAAATCGAAGGAATACTATTAACAATGTTGGATAAAAGAAATTTATTGAGTTCTTTAGTTGAGAAAGATGTAAGGAAACATTTTGGTGATCAAGTTTACAAAACAACAATTCCAAGAAATGTCAAGATATCAGAAGCCCCAAGTCATGGTAAGCCTGCATTGGTATACGATACACAAGCTGCAGGCTCCATAGCTTATATTGAGCTTGCAAAAGAGGTAATTTTAAACCAAAATAAAAATCATGAATAAAGAAAACAAACTAGGCATGGGCCTGGGTGCTCTTCTATCAACCAAAAACAACAAAAACGAAACAAATAATAACGCTCAAAAAATTAATATTTCTCAAATCGTACCCAATCCCTTACAGCCAAGAAAAAACTTCAAAAATGAAGAGCTTAAAGAACTTTCATCTTCAATTAAAAATCAAGGATTAATTCAGCCTATTATTGTCAAACCAACAGATGATAATCAATTTCAAATTATTGCAGGAGAAAGAAGATGGAGAGCATGCCAACTAAATGGGATGCACGAGGTAGATTGTGTTATCAAAGATCTTGATGAAACCAGTGTTTTAGAAACAGCTTTAATTGAAAATATTCAAAGAGAAGACCTTAACGTTATTGAAGAGGCAAATGCTTACAAGGGATTGATTAATATTAAAAATATCAACAACGAAAGTCTTGCAAAATTAATTGGAAAAAGCCCAAGCCATATTTCAAATACTTTACGGCTTTTAGAGTTAGATAAAAAAATTCAAGAAATGGTAATAAGTGGAGTCCTATCCATGGGACATGCACGAGCGCTTATAGGTGTTCCAGATGCAATTAATAAAGCAAATGAAATAGTTGAAAAAAAACTCAGTGTAAGGCAAACTGAAAAAATAACATCAGAGTTTAAAAACAACAAAAAAAATAAAACAGAAAAAGACCCAAATATAAGAGACTTAGAGAAGGAGCTATCAGATAAAATAGGTTTACGAACCTCAATACAGTTTAATGAGAGCGGCTCATCTGGTTCACTAACTTTATATTATTCTGATTTGAATCAACTTGATGATCTAATGAAAAGACTTAAGAAATAGTAATTTTTTTAATATTTAGAAGAAATCGGAGCCCAAAAACCAAAGATAAGTTGCTATCTTCACGCAAAACCTTTTCAGTCATAGAGAGTAATTTAATTAACAATTTTTTCTTTTTTGAATTATATTTTCTAAAAATGTCTATCAGCTTATGTTTTTCTTTAAATAAATATACAGGAATTTTCTTTTGATATTCTTCTTCACTTTTTGATTCTATTATTATTTGACAGAAAAATTTAATGTAAAAATAAAATTCATTAACATCTGTGCTGGTTAAAATTTTATTTCTATAAAGGTCAACTATTTCTTTATTCTTTTTTAATAAATTAAAAAAAATTTTTTCTTTTCCAGAATCACTAATTGTTAATAATTTTTTAACATTGTTAAGTGTTAAGTCTTTTTCATCCAGTGCCACAATTTGATTTAAACTATTTTCAAAAAAACTATATTTGCTATCTAGTTTATCAATTAATAACCAATAGACGTCTTGTGAAATATTTAAACTGTTATCAGTTAAAAATTTTTTTAAAAATTTTATTTTTGTTTCTCTGTCTAACTCATAACAATCTATTAAGTAGCTATCTTTGTCTCTATTAAACAAGCTTTTAATTTTTTTAATTTTTTGTGAATTTTCATCAACAAAAACGAAAACACTATGTGAGTTTTTTATATTTTCTAGGCTTTTTTCATCAATTCCTTTACACCCGTTTACTAAAATTATTTTATGATCTTCAAATAGACCAACTTCTTCAACAAAGTCTTTAATATTATCAATATTTGTAAGTCCAGCATTTGTGTTCTTTTGGTATTTTCCGACAATTGTAGCTTTTATTTTCTGCATCAGTGTTTTTTCATTACCACTTATGAAGTATATCTTTTTATCTATTCTAAAATTTTCGTTTAATAAAATACTAACAGGGTCAATTTTCATTAACAACCATCAATATTTATGTCAGACAAAATAGAAACAAATTGATTTAAGTTATCCCCTATTGCCAATTCATATTTTTTTTCTAATGAAGCATCTGTTCCATAATTGTAACCTGATGATTTTGGTATAATTGAAAAATAAGAAACTATTTCTTTTTCATAAGTTATACAATCTTTTTTAATTGATGTTAAAGTATAATAAAACCTTAACTCATATCTAAGGTTTGATGTCGCCTGATTTGTTTCAACAGATCTTTTGGTTCTTTTCTCATCAATATTAATTTGAAGATTATATGTATGTTCATCGCTCTCACCAAAAAACATTGGAAGATATGAATTCATAAAGCTTAAATTTGTACCAGATGTAGTAACTTTTGTTTTTTGATAAAGTGGGTTTATGAGATTTTTTTCATTTTTATAAACAAATTCAACACCACTACAAGAGACAACAAAACAAAACAAAAAAATTAAAAATAGTTTCTTCACTTAACTACTAAGTTTACAATTTTGCTGGGGACATATATTTCTCTTATAACATTTTTTCCTATCAAGTTTTTTTTAATTTTATTGTTATTTTTTACTATATCCAAAACTTCTTCTTTTGAAATTTTATTTTCAATCTGAATAACTTCTTTGGTTTTGCCGTTTATTTGTATTGCAATGTTTGTGGTGTTTTTTTTCTTTACCTCTTCTATAGGCCAGGCCTCATTAATACACAAAGTTTTATTCCCTAGGCCTGACCAAATCTCTTCACTTATATGTGGAACAAAAGGTTGTAAAATTACCGAAAGTTTTTCCAGTGACCATTTAAAATTATTTTCCGATAATTCCTCCCCCAAAACTGAGCTGTTAAGAATATTTACAAATTCGTATATTTTTGCAACCGATTTATTAAATTGAAAGTTTTCTATATTTTCTGATACTTCGTTAATTAAACTTTTTAAAGAATTAATGACATCAACATTTTCATGATTATTTGATTTGTAATAATTATACTTGCCGGCTGTTTCATATAATTTATTTATAAACTTGAATGAAGAAGCTATCCCGGTTTCTGTCCATTGCAAATCTCTTTCTGGCGGACTATCTGATAACATAAACCATCTAGCGGTATCAGCACCATATGAATCAATAATATCATTTGGATCAACAACATTTTTTTTTGATTTGCTCATTTTTTCAATTTTCCCACCCATAACCTCAAAGCCATCTTTATCTTTTAAGATGCCATTGTGTTTTTCTACATCTTTAGGCTCTACCCATTCATTATTAATATTTTTATAAGTAACATGAGTAACCATTCCTTGTGTAAACAATCCTTTAAATGGCTCATCTAAATTAAAGTAACCAAGGTCTCTTAAAGCCTTAGTAAAGAATCTTGAGTATAAAAGATGTAAAATAGCATGTTCTATACCACCAATATATTGGTCGACAGGAAGCCAATATTCTATATCTTTTTTATCAAATGGTTTATTTAGTCTAGCATTACAATATCGAAAATAATACCAAGAGGATTCAAAAAAAGTATCAAAAGTATCAGTCTCTCTATAAGCCTTCATGCCAGTTTTTGGGCAGACCGTATCTTTCCACCCAGAAATATTGCTTAAAGTGCTTGATGACTCACTAAAATTCTCAACCTCAGGGAGTTTTACAGGGAGCTCTCCTTCTTCAACCGCAAGTACCTCCCCGTCCTCTCTATATATAATGGGTATCGGGCACCCCCAAAATCTCTGCCTAGAAATTCCCCAGTCTCTTAATTTAAAATTTATTTTCTTTTTGCCTATTCCTTTTTTTTCTATTTCATTAATTATTTTTTCTTTTGCTTTATCGATATTTAGTCCATTTAAAAATTCTGAATTAATAATTATACCATCTTCTGTGTAGGCCTTACTGTTGATTTTAAAGTTATCTTCATCAATATCATTTGGTTTAACAACCGGAATAACATCAATATTGTATTCTGTTGCAAAATCTAAATCTCTTTGATCATGTGCAGGACAGCCAAAAATTGCACCAAGACCATATTCCTTTAAAACAAAGTTAGCTACAAAGATTGGAATTTTTTTACCTTCAATAAATGGATGTTCAGCAGATAAATTAGTATCAAACCCTCTTTTGGTTTTATCAGGGTTTATGTTTTTGCAGTCTTTAATAAATTTCTGTAAATCCGGGTTTTTTTTTGATATCTCGCTAATAAGATCATGTTCACTTGAAAGAGCTAAAAATGTAGCTCCATAAATTGTATCTGGTCTTGTTGTAAAAACTTTTATTTTTTTATTTTTTTCTGAAACGTTAAAATCAATTTCAACTCCTACAGACTTACCAATCCAATTAGATTGCATTATTTTTACTTTGTTAGGCCAATTTTCTAATTTATCTAAATCCTCTAAAAGCTCATTAGAATATTTACTTATTTTTAAAAACCATTGAGACAATTTCTTCTTTTCCACAATTGCTCCCGATCTCCATCCTTTACCATCAATTACTTGTTCATTTGCTAAAACTGTTTTGTCTACAGGGTCCCAATTTACTTCTGCCTCTTTTTTGTAAGCAAGACCAGATTTAAACATATCAATAAAAAATTTTTGTTCGTGTTTGTAATAATCTGGATGGCATGTTGTAATTTCTCTATCCCAATCTAAAGATAAACCCATTTTTAGAAGTTGTTTTTTCATTGTTTTGATATTTTGATATGTCCAACTTTCAGGATGTTTTTTTTCAGTTAAAGCAGCATTTTCAGCAGGAAGCCCAAAAGCATCCCAACCCATTGGATGGAGAACATTATAACCTTTCATTTTCTTATATCTTGCAACTACATCGCCCAGTGTGTAGTTTCTCACATGCCCCATATGTATTTTCCCAGAAGGATATGGAAACATTTCTAAAACATAATACTTTTCCTTATCTTCATCTTTTGAGGTTTGAAAAATTTTATTATCCGACCATATGTCTTGCCATTTTTTTTCAACTAATTTGTGATTGTATCGCGATGACACTATTTAACTTGATTGGAGTTTTAATTTTTTTGCTTTATTTAATATAGCGTTTTCAATTTTTATATTATTCTCTTGATCAACCCTTTTATTTATCCAAGAAGGATCTTTAAATTCTTGACAAAAGGAAGTTACCCTTAGATTTTCAGTGTTTAGCTCCATCCCAGAAATAAAAATATTTAATTTACATCTCTCATTAGGGTTAGCAGATGTTGAATACCAGTCTGTAATTATTGTTCCACCAATCTGATCGGCAGAACTTAAAGGCATAAAATCAATTGTTTCTAAAGCACCTTTCCAAAGAAATGGGTTTACTGACATAGCAATTTTTGTTGTAGAATTATTGCTTCCTGTATCATTATTTATCATGCCACTTAATGAAATACCACCACCTTTGCTAAACAAACCTCCGCCTGTTTGAAGTCTCGTTTCAGCATCACTCAATGCTAAATCTTTATCTAAGGCTGAATTAAATTTTGAACCTGATCTTTCAATAATTGCATTTGTTGTTTGAGCTTTTGACCACAATTCATCCATCTCTTCTTCACTTTTATTACTATTGCAAGAAATTAGAAATGACAAAAAAAGTAATAAAATTAATTTATTAAAAATCATCAAGTTATAATTATTGTATTGGGATCTAAATGTAAAACATAAAAAAAACGGCACTCGTTAAAGTGCCGTTTTTTAAGATATAAAATCTTAAATTAAAATGTCATGTTAGCACCGATGTACCATGCTGATCCATCGTCTGTAGCAGCACCTTCATCACTTGCTTCTACTGAAGTGTAACCTAGAAGTGCAGTCACACCAGCAGCTACAGCGTATGAAACACTAGCTGAAGTACTGTCGATTGAGTCATCAGTTGTACCAGTTGAACCAAGATCAGCATCTTTTGCATCACCTGAAGCAATACCAACATTAAATGTTAGACTGCCACTTACATACTTAACACCAGCTTTTACGACTTCATAATCAGCTTCTTCAGCTGAAGTTCCAGATATAGTAGAAGAATGAGCATCAGCAAAACCAACAGCAACAGTTAAGTCACCAGTTACAGCGCTTAAACCAACATGGAAGTTACCATTGTCATTACTTGCAGCAGTTCCAGTGTTTGAACCTTGAGATTCTGAAATACCAGCACCGATAGTTACAGCTGAATCACCTAGATCTGTTACATAAGTTGCACCAATCGCATAGTGACTGTCTACTCTGTATGTAGCAGTTGCAGCAGAACCGTTATCTGTAGAAGCTGAGAAAGACATTTTTAATCCATCAGCTAAGAAATCAGCAGCAGTGTGATACTCAACACCAAATACTGTTGCAGTAGCACCAGCATCAAGATCAGTTGTAGCATTGTTAGTAGATGTAGTTGCTACACCTTCAGCACCAGCTGAACCTGGAATTGATACATCGTGTGATCCTGATGCGTTACCAGCATTAATAAGATCAAGCTTAGAGCCATCGGTAAATGCTAAAGTAAAACCAGCATCCATATCACCTGATACAGCGCCTGAAGCAGAACCCTCATCCATTACTTTAAAGCTAGATGAGATAGTCATTCCACCATCTGTAGTTTCAGAAAGCGATACAGTAAAGTTATTATCGTTTTTCTGAGCATTTGTGTCAGTTCCACCTGTAGGTGAATCAAACTCCATACCAACTTTATGGTTACCACTCATAGTCGCTGTTACAGCTTCAGCAATTGAAGCAGCACCAAGCGTAGAAACTAGAGCAGTTCCCATTAATAGTTCTTTTTTCATAATTACTCCTTTTGAGTTAATGAATATTCATTAAATACAAGAAACAAACTTGTATTGATGAGTTTAATAATTAAAAATTGAATAAATTACAAAAAAAGCATAATATTTTAGTATATTTTTTGAATCTATGTTGTTTTTTTACAACATCATAAATTATGTTTAATATTAAAAAATACGCAGAAATCAATGATTTTTTAAAAAAAACAAGTAATCCTGCTAAAATAGTAGCTATATCCAAAAATCATCCACTTAATAGTGTTTTGGAGGCAGTTAATGCTGGAGTATATATTTTTGGTGAAAATAGGGTGCAAGAAGCCCAAGAAAAATTTCAAAAACTAAAGCAGGACAATACAAAAATAGAACTGCACTTAACTGGGCCTTTACAATCAAATAAAGTAAAGACAGCAATCAAGCTTTTTGATGTATTCCATACTTTAGATAGAGAAAAAATAGCAAGAGAGTTCTCAAAATATAGCGAATTATTAGTAAATAAAAAAATTTTTCTTCAAGTAAACACAGGAAAAGAAAAAACAAAAAGCGGTATCTTCCCAGAAGAAATTAAGGATTTTTTGTTTTTTTTAAGGCAAGAAATGAAATTACCTATCATCGGCTTAATGTGCATACCACCAATAGATGATGACCCGACCTATCATTTTAATAAATTACAAGTTCTTGCAAATGAAAATAAAATAGATGAATTAAGTATTGGAATGAGTGATGACTATGAAAAAGCACTAAAATTTAATCCCTCATATATTAGGCTTGGTACAATTTTGTTTGGAAAAAGATTATGAAAAACGGACTAAATATATTTTGTAATAACAATATTAAAAATTTTTTATTCTCTCTTCTTTCTGGTTACGAATTAACTATTATGAAATTAGATGTAATAAAAGATAAGTTACAAACATCTCAAGCAAACATTATTATTATCAATGATAATGATACTAATTTAATAGACTTTGGAAAGTTAAGTGATAACTGTTTAGTAATTTCTAATTTGAAAAACTTAAATTACAATAATAAATCAAACATATTAAATGGTCCACTCCATATAAACCATTTAAAAAATAGAATTGAGCACTTTGTTCAAAGTTTAAAAGTTCAGTTTCACGATTTATCTCTTTATAATGAAAAACTTACAAATCTTGATAATGATAATTTTTGCTACCTAACCAAAATAGAGTTAGAGATCTTAACTTATTTAATTAGGAAGAAAGAAACAAGTAAAAATTTTATTAAAGAAAATATTTTAAATATTAAATCAAATATTGAAACTAATTCTCTTGAAAGCCATCTTTCAAGAATAAGAAAAAAAATGAACACCATAAAAACAAAAGTAAAAATTCAAACCAAAAATGAAAAGCTTTTAATTACTACTTAATTTAAAAAATTAGGATTGATAAGTTTAAAAAAATTTTTATCAAAAACTTCATTGTAACTATGATTATAAATAGACAGTTTAAGAATATCATCATTAATTACCACATCTATTCTCCTTAATATCAATGGCTGTTTTTCAAAAAATACTCTTATAACAAAATTTTTTTCTTCATTATCAATTCCTTTTTTTTCTAATAATAACTCATTATTCTTTACTTCTACCTTTCCATCTTCAAAAAAATAAGGGTTTCTAAATATGTCATAAAAGAACCAAGCATTAGTATTTTTTGGATTAAAAAACTCATCCTCTTCAAGCGTATAATCATAATACATCGCCTTATTTTCATCTAAAATTATTAGAATTTTTGTTGGTAAAAAATATTCAGCCCTGACCCTTTTTTTACCTATATATACCATGCCTTCACTTAAGTTTTCCCCATCACTTTGTAGGAATGAAGCAGAAAAATCACTGAGTGAACTTAAATAATTTAATACATCTTCTTTGTCTTCAGAGGCTGAATATGCTTTAAAGGTAAAAAAATAAAAAAAAATTACTAATATAAATAATAAATACTTTTCATTTTTTAAGAACATGTCTTTTACCTGCGTTATTTGCTTCGCTTATAATTCCATCTTCTTCCATCTTCTCTACTATTCTTGCAGCTCTATTATAACCGATCTGAAGATATCTTTGAATATAGCTTGTTGAAACTTTTTGTTGTTTAATAACTATATCAACCGCCTTACCATATAGATCATCATTATTATTTGAAATTAAATCATCCGAATTTGAAATACTTAGTTCTTCTTCTGCTAATGAAATTTCTTTTTTATAATCAAATGTAGCCTGTTGTTTTATATAATTAACAACTTTTTCAACTTCATTTTCTGACACAAAACCACCATGTAATCTCTTTATTATACCGCCATTTTCTAAAAACAACATGTCACCACTGCCCAATAATTGTTCTGCACCCATTTCGTTAAGTATTGTCCTGCTATCAAATTTACTTGATACTTTATAACTAATACGACTAGGAAAATTTGCTTTTATTGTTCCTGTAATTACGTCAACACTAGGTCTTTGTGTGGCTGTAATTAAGTGAATCCCAGATGCCCTTGCCATTTGTGCTAATCTTTGAACTAATGACTCAACTTCTTTTCCAGCCACCATCATTAAATCCGCCATTTCATCAATCACCACAACAATAAAGGGCATTTTTTCAAGAAGAATTTCTTGTTTTTCAATAATTGGCATCCTTGTATCATCATCTATACCAGTTTGAACCTCCCTAAAAAGTTTTCTTCCAGACGAAATAGTTTTTAAAACTTTATCATTATAAGAATCAATATTTTTTACATTTAATGAGCTCATTAACTTATATCTATTTTCCATTTCTCTAACCACCCATTTAAGAGCAAAGACTGCCTTTTTTGGATCAGTTACAACAGGCGTCAATAAATGAGGAATGTCTTCATAAATGCTTAATTCTAACATTTTAGGATCTATTAAAATTAGCTTACATTCATTAGGTTTGAATTTATAAAGTATACTCAGTATCATGGTGTTTATACCTACTGATTTACCAGAGCCAGTTGTACCTGCAATTAAGAGATGGGGCATTCGTTCTAAATTTGCAAAAATACTTTTGCCCGATATATCTTTTCCCAATGCAAGAGTAAGAGAATCATTTTCAATTTCAAATTCGTCTTCTTCAATTAAATCACCAAATAACACGCTATCTCTTTTAGTATTTGGTATTTCGATACCTAAGCTTGTCTTGCCAGGTTGAGTTGAAATTCTAGCAGAAATAGAAGACATTGCTCTAGCAATATCATCAGACAAACCTATTACTTTACTAGATTTTATTCCTGCATTTGGAATAAACTCAAACAAAGTTACAATTGGACCACTACTAAAGCCAACTATTTTTCCTTCAACACCATATTCAGACAATGTTCTTTCTAACTTAATAGCAGCATCAGTGTTTATTTTTTCCAATTCTCTATTTTTATTATTTTTTAAATTTGATTTCGAAAGTAGATTTTTAGATGGAAGGCTAAAGCTAAAATTATCTAGCTCAAGTTGTTTATTAGCTTTATGATTATTATTATTTTTTTTGCTTAAATTAACATAATTTCTTTTCTTAATTGTTGGCTCACTTCTCAGTGTTTTTTTTGTAATTTTTTTTCTAAAATTTATATATCTAAGTAAACCAAATACAGAAAATAAAAATTTAAAATATTTAAAAACTTTTAAGAATGAAAATAATTTATTTATCCAAGAAAAATTTATTCCAAAAGATAAAAATATTAAAACTACACCAAATGCTAAAAATAAAAAATTTATAATAAAATAAATAAAAATATTTTCTAGAAGATTTAAATTTATATTTGTAAATAAATCGATTAGGAACTGTGAAACTAAACCTGTTTTTAAGAAGGTTATATCAACTGATTTTATGGAAATATTAATAAGAATTATTCCTGACAGGTTCGATATAAATTTCAAAATTATAAACCTGCTAGTAATACCTAAAAATAATTTACCACCTTCTAGAATTATAAAAAACACCAAAATATAACTTAGTGTTCCAATAAAAATTAATGAATAGCTTGATAAATAAGCACCAAAAATACCTATAAGATTTTCAATATCGCTTTCATTAATATTGTTATTTAATTGATTAAAACCTGGGTCATTTGCTGAGTATGAGTAAAGACTGGCAAAATAAATTAGGCCAAATCCAAATAAAATTATTCCTACTAAAAATTTAACAATAAAATTTCTAATTGAACCATACTTGAACATATAGTTAGATTGTAATACATTTAGATTATGGTAATTCGAAGAAAATTATGAAAGAAATTCAATCTAACATCAATATTATAGGAGGAGGTTTGATAGGGGCTATTACAGCATATTCACTTTCCAAACTTGGCAATAAAGTAGTAGTTTTAGAGAAAAATACTAAATTTAATCATAAAAATATTTTAGACAAAAGAACAACAGCAATTTCAGAGGGTACGAAAAAATTTCTCGAAGAAATAAATATTTGGAATGAAATTGGTAAATACGCTGAACCGATAAAGAATATTCAGATAATAGACAGAAATCAATCAAACAAAATTTATTTTGACAACCAAAGAAGAAAATCCAATCTTGGATATATAGTTAAAAACGAGTTTATACTTGATTGCTTATATAAAAAATTACAAAATCAAAAAAATGTAGAAATTTTTAACAATGTTTCTGTTAAAGATATTTTTTATCTAGGCGACAGGATCACAACTAAACAAAATAATTTCTTAGTTAATACAAATATTCTATTTGCGTGTGATGGGAAAAATAGTTCTATAAGAAAAATTTTTAAAACACCAATTTATAGAAAAGACTATAAAAAAAAAGCAATTGTAATAAATTTTTATCACTCAAAGAATCACAATAACACTGCATACGAGTTCTTCTTTAAAAACGGACCTCTTGCAATCCTGCCAATGCAAAAAAATAAAAATCAGTTTCAAAGTTCCATTGTTTGGACAAACACTAATGAATTTATAAACTCTTTACTTTCTTTAGATGATAATAATATTATTTCCATTCTAAATGAAAAGATACAGGGAAGTGTAGGTGAGATAAAAAAAATAATCACCAAACAAACCTTTCCTTTAAAAGCTCATTTAAACTCAAAATTTTTTGAGAATAGAATTATTTATTTAGGTGATTCAGCCCACTCATTTCATCCAATTGCAGGACAAGGATGGAATCTAGGCATGCAAGATGTAGAAAGTATATATAATCTTGTTAAAAAATATAACTCTCTAGGTTTGGAATTAGGAGATGAAGTATTTTGTAAAGAATTTCAGAAAGATAATTTTTTCAAAGCTTATAGGCTGTTTCAAATCACTGATAAAGTTGACAGTGTCTTTAAATTAGACAATACAATTTTTAATCATGCAAGATTTTCAGCTATCAATTTAATAGAGAAAAGTAAAAAATTAAAAAATCAGATAAGTGATTTTGCTATGGGTGTTAATTAATAGTTTTGCTATTATTATCTTCAACGATCTCAAGCTCTAAAATTGAATGAAGTTTTTTATAAAAATCGCTTAAATTTTTTGTTTCCAAAAGAACCTGTTTTTCAATATCACTAAAAGGTGATATCATTGCTATAAACTTAATAATTTGATTAAAGTCTATATTTTGAATCTCTTCTATGTTTAAGTTAATTTTTTTGACTTTAATATATTGGCTATATTTATCTAAAAGATTATTTTTTTGTTTTTCATTTATAATGTTTTTATCTTCCTCAAAATCCAACATTTCAGCTTCAACCAACCTAAACTTATAATTTTTTTCTAATTCTTTCTTAACTTTAAAACAATTAGTACCTTGCAGACTAATTAAATATCGTCCGTCTGTAGTTTCACTAAAACTATGAATTTTTCCAATACAACCGATATTATAGAGTTTATTTTTTCCATCAGATTGTATCATGCCTATACACCTTTCTTTTGAAAGAGCGTAGTCCACCATCTGAATATATCTCTTTTCAAATATATTCAGAGGCAAGCTTGTTCCTGGAAAAAGCACGGCGCCGTTCAAAGGAAAAATAGGGATTTCCATGTTAGGAAAATATTAACTGTGAAAGTTTTTTTCTATATTGAATAGTAACTTGATCAGTATTTCCAAGTACACCAAAAAATTCTACCATCTTATTTTTTATACTATCTTTATTTTTTGGATAATTTTTTAGAAGCAAATCCATTCCATTTTCATATTCTTTCATTGAAAAATATTTATCAGATATTTCTAAAATTAAATCGATATTATTCGGTTCATTCTCAAGCTTATCAAGTAGCTCATTTATATTTGGTCCGGATGAGTTATTTTTCACAATTTCCATTTTTTTTAAAACCTGTTTAAGTTCATCCTTTTCTTGCACATCTTTTTCTAATGAGCTTATGAACACTTCAACCTCTTCAAATTGTTTAAGCTCTATCAAACACTCTAAATAAAAACAAATACCTTTAATTTCATCAGAGTTTTTAGAAATAAATTCTAGAAGAGTGTCTTTAGTTTCTTCATACTTATTTTCAGCCATGGCACTTTCTATTTCATTATAAAATTCAGTGAAGTCTTCATTAATTTTAGATCCTAAGCATTTTTCAATAAATTCGATAATCTGACCATCAGGAATAACTCCCTGAAATGCATTAACAATTTGCTTATCTTTAAATGCATAAACTGTAGGAATTGATTGAATTCTTAATTGCGCAGCAATTTGCTGATTTTCATCAATATTAATTTTTACTAAGGTGATTTTATCCCCTGATTTTGATATTATTTTTTCTAAAATTGGTGTTAATTGCTTACAAGGTCCACACCAAGGAGCCCAAAAATCAACAACAATTAGTTTACTTTCACTTGCCTCAATAACCTGATCATTAAACTCTGTTTCTGTAACATCAATAATATTAGAATTTTGACTCATAAAGATTTGACTATACTATAACTATCTAAAGAAAAAATATGAATTTTTTTATTATTTTCAAGCAGGAAGTTTATAAATTCTGAAGTTTTTATACTTATAGTTGTTGTATTAATTAGAGGGTGGAAGTTAATTAATTCACTGTTAAAAAGTTTTTCATCTAAGTAAAACTTAACAACATTATCTTTGTCATTAAGAAGGGCAAATGGTGAGACTGATCCTGGCCTTATACCTAAAAACTGCTTTAAATATTCAGCATTTGCAAATGATAAATTTTTAGCATCGATAGATTTAGAAAATTGCTTTAAATCAACCTTTGCATTTTCATCACAACTAAAAAGAAAAAAATTATTCTTTTTATTTTTTAAAAATAAATTTTTTGTATGCGATCCTTTAATTTCACCTCTTAGATTTTCAGAATCTTCAACTGTAAATAAAGGATCATGATCATGTATTTGAAAATCTTTATTTTTTATACTAAGTAATTCAAATAAATCTGTCTTTGTAAGCATAAATAATATTATATTTATTAAGAAATAAGGTATTTAAATACAATTACAAAATTAACAATGGGAAAAAAAGCAGTAGTTATAGGAAGTGGTTTTGGAGGTATTGCGATTAGTCTAAGACTAAAAAAATTAGGCTATGATACAACAATTATTGAAAAACTAGACGAGCTTGGAGGAAGAGCAAGAGTTTTTGAAGTGAATGGTTTTAAACATGATGCTGGACCAACAGTTATAACAGCACCATTTCTTTTTGATGAATTATTTAGTCTATTTGGAAAAAAAAGAGAAGATTATTTGAGTTTTGTTCCTCTTGAGCCCTGGTATAGATATTATTTTCATGATGGTAAAACTTTTGATTATTGTTCTACTATCGAAAAGACAAATAACGAAATAAGCAAATATGATAATAGAGACATCAAAGGATATTCTAAACTCTTAAATCAATCAAAAAAAATTTTTGATGTAGGGTTCACACAATTAGCTGACAAACCATTTATTTCTTTTTTTAAAATGTTAGGCGTTATTCCTAATTTAATTATTTTAAAAAGTTATTTCACAGTATCTCAACTTGTAAATAGTTATCTAAAAAATCCATATCTTAGAAAAGCATTTTCAATTCACCCACTTTTAGTTGGAGGTGATCCACACACAACAACATCTATTTACGCTTTGATTCATTATTTAGAGAGAAAATGGGGCGTATTTTTTTGTATGGGTGGAACTGGTAAAATCGTATCTGAACTAAAACAATTAATGATTGATTGTGGTATTAAAATAAAAACAAATACAGAGGCAAAAGAATTTATTGTTGAAAATAATAGGATAACAAAAATATTAACAAACAATGAAGAGATTTCTAATATAGATCTGGTTGTTTGTAATGCTGATCCACCCATGGTTTACTCCAAACTTTTAAAAAAACAAAATTTAACAAGACCTGTATTAAAAGAAAAAAATTTATTGTATTCAATGGGGCTTTTTGTTCTTTTCTTTGGTACGAAAAAACAATACCATAAAGTTGCTCATCATACTATTTGGATGACTGAAAGATTTAAATCTTTACTTCATGATATATTTAAAAATAAAATATTATCTGAAGATTTTTCTTTATATATTCATAGACCTACCGCAACTGATAAATCGTTTGCTCCAGAAGGATGTGATAGTTTTTATGTTCTATGCCCAGTACCCAATTTACAAGGCAAAATTGATTGGGATGTTGAATCAGAAAACCTTAAAAATAAGATAGTTAAAGAATTATCACAAACAATTATGCCAGATTTAGAAAAGAGTATTACAGATGTTTTTTGGATGAACCCTAAAGATTTTAAAAACGATTACAATTCTATGCACGGAGCAGGATTTTCTATAGCCCCAATTTTTACACAGTCAGCTTGGTTTAGATATCACAACAAAGATAAAAAAATTAAAAATTTATATTTTTCTGCAGCAGGCTCTCATCCAGGGGCTGGAATACCAGGTGTTCTTTCCTCAGCTAAAGTTGTTGAAAATATCATCAAATCTGAACTAAAATAACAATGATTGATTTAGAACTAAATTCGTCGACCGACCTTAAAAGAGAAGGTAAAAGTTTTTATTGGGCAAGTTTTTTTTTACCAAAAAGTTCAAAAAAAAATGCTGGTATTCTATATTCAATTTGTAGATATTTTGATGATATTGCTGATAAGCATAGTCAAGACCAATCTAACTATCTTAAAAACTCAATTGAGGAAATTAAAAATAATAAAAATAATAAGGTAAATGTTTTTTTAAAAAAAAATAACATTAATAATGCTATTCTTATCGATTTAATTGACGGATTAATTTTGGATCAGAAGAATATTAGAATTCAAAATAAGGAGGAGCTTATAAAATACTCTTACCATGTTGCTGGGACTGTTGGTTTAATGATGTCTAAAATTATAGGAGTAAAACATAAAAAAGCATCAAAATCTGCAATTGATTTAGGAATTGGTATGCAATTAACAAATATAGCACGCGATGTTTATGAAGACTCAAAAATTAAAAGAATATATTTACCAGCTAGTTGGATACCTAATATTTCTTTAAAAGACTTAAACAATCTAAATAAATTTACTTCAGAAAATGATGAAAAAATATCAAATGCAATTCATAAAGTAATAACTTTGTCAGAAAAGTTTTATGAAAATGGTTTTGCTGGTTTGAAATATATACCCCTCTCTACTAGACTGGGAATATTCATTGCGGCTAATGTTTATAGAGGTATTGGTATAAAAATAAAATCTAATAAAAAAAAATATTTGAGAGAAAGAATATATTTAAACTCATTAGAAAAATCTTTTATTACAATTAAATCACTTTTCCTTTTCATTTTTATTCCATTGATGAATTATAAATATCAAAAAATAAGAGATATTCTTCCAAATGAAAATTTATAAAGCTGCTATAATCGGCTTAGGCCCTAGTGGTTTAGCAGTAAATAAAATTCTTTACGGAAATGGCTTTAATGAAATTATTGCATTTGAAAGTGAAGACATAAATAAAAGAGATAATTTTTTTGGTTTTTGGTTAACAGATTGGATGAGGCCTTTTGAAAATATTATTGAAAAAAAATGGTACAAGTGGACTATTGGAAACAAAAATCTTGATATAACACATACAAGTTTAGACAAACCTTATTGTGTCATAAGTTTTAAAGCTTGGAAAAAATTCTGTTTAGAAACAAAAAATAACTTAGAAATAGTAAATAAACAAGTTGTTCAATATTTTCCTAAACAAAATTATTTTAAAATAATTACTACTGATAACAAAATATATTACGCTCAAAACATATATGATTCACGATCAACAAAAGAAAAAAAAGGTGAATTGTTACAACATTTTTTTGGAATTAATATTACGGTAGCAGATAATACTTTTAATGAAAATAAATTAACCTTGATGCACTTTACAGAAGAAAAAAATGTTTTACATTTTATTTACATCCTACCATTTAGTCATAATAAAGCGCTTGTTGAATCGACGGTCTTTTCAAAAGATGTTTTTCACAGTTCTTGGTATAGACAAAGAATAAATGATTACTTGAAGAGAAATAATATTAATACATTTAAAGAACAGAGTTCAGAAAAAGGAGTAATCCCAATGTTTTTTGCAGAGGAGAAAAGATCAGTTAATTCTAATATCTTCAATATTGGTATTAGAGGAGGTGCCTGCAAGCCCTCTACTGGATATGCTTTTTCATTTCTAATAAAACAAATCCAATTGTTAAAAAGTTCAAAGAAAAACTATGTAAATATCCATAATTTTTTAGAAAGAAAAATGGATAAAGTATTTATTAATTTTTTAAAAAATAACAGAGAAGATGGAAAGTCATTTATAAAGCTCGCATCTAATCTAAATGGAAATGAATTCCAAAGTTTTATGATGGGTGAATCAAATTTACTAACTAAGTTAAAAATTATAAATAGTATGCCCAAGCTTCCTTTTATAAAAGAATTATTTAAATAATATGTTAGCCGACCTTACAATTTTAAATATTATTTCTTTTTTACTAATTTTTTTCATTGGTCTTCCACATGGCTCATTTGATGGTGCAGTTGCTTCCTTAGTAGGTTTTAGTAACAGAATTCAATTTCTAAAATTTATATTTTACTACCTATTTTTATTTTTTCTAGTCATTTTATTTTGGTTATATTTTCCTATTATTGCGCTAACAATTTTTATTATAATGACTATTGCCCATTTTGGATTATGTGATTGGACAAATTTTAAAATAAACAAATATAAGTATTCAATAAGCTTTACTTATGGAATGACTATTATTTTCGGAATAATATTTTTCAATGAAGATCAATCTTTTTTGATATTTGAATATTTGACAAATAATAGTATTTATTCAATCCAAAAATATTTTTACATCCCATATTTTTTAACATTATTATCTATAATATATTTTATTTATCTTTCCTTTTTCGAAAAGAAATTACGAAAAGGAATTATTGAGATTCTATTTCTTTTATTAATTTTTTATTTTTTTGATCCATTACTAAGCTTTGCAATATATTTCTGTTTTTTTCACACCTACAAACATTTGAAACATCTTATTAGAAATATTTACTTAAATTTAAAAAACAAATACTTTGTTATTTACTCCACAATAATTTTTACAGTAATTTCTTGGATTGGAGGTTTAGGAATTGTTTACTATTTAGTTCAAAATTTATCATTATATGAGTCGATATTAAAAGTAATTTTCATTGGACTCGCCGCTTTAACACTTCCTCATATGTTACTTGTTGATATCGTCTACAGAAAAAGATTTAAATAAATCGTTTTCTCAAATATTGACTTATAAATTCAAAGTGGTAATTGTGTAAATTATGCGGGCGTAGCTCAGGGGTAGAGCGCAACCTTGCCAAGGTTGAAGTCGAGGGTTCGAATCCCTTCGCCCGCTCCAAGGTTTCCGCGGTTTTTTGAATCTTGTAGCGAGTTAGAATAGGTTCGCGTCTCCCTCCCGTCTCCTTTGACATTGTCTTTTCTTAGAAAGTGAGAAAGAAAATGGCACACATAAAGCGTCGTCAATGGAAGACAAAAGTAACTTATCAAGTCATCATAAAGCGACAAGGAATTAAGACGATCGTAAAAACTTTTGAACTTAAAAGTGAAGCAAAAAAGTGGGCGAGAAAGATGGAGGTCAAACTCGATAAAGGAGATTATTCTGATTATACCGAAGCGGGAAAATTAACTTTAGGCGACGTTGCTAAAAGATACATTGATGGAGGGTATCACTCAAAAAAGAAAGGGGCGCGATACGAAGAGTATCGCTATGGTCAATTATTAGAAGATCCAATCAGCGGGGTGAACTTGTTGAGATTGTCGTCAAAACACTTAGCGGAGTATAGATCAAGAAGATTACTAGAAGTTGAACCCGCAACGTGGAACAAGGATTTTAATTTTATTTCAGTTTTAATAAACACGGCAATATTTGAATGGGGAATTTATCTTCCTAACAATCCTTGCAAGATGATTAAGCGAAGCAAAGAACCAGCGCCGCGATTAAGAGTATTAGAAGATGATGAATATGCAAGATTATTACAAGCATGTAAGCAAGTTGATATCATTTATTTAGAAAAAGCTTTTGTCTTCTCAATAGAAACAACAATGAGACAAGGCGAACTTCTTAATGCAATGTGGGAGCATGTTAATTTTGAGAAGAGAACTTTATTTATTCCCGATACTAAAACAGGATATTTATCAAAAGATTTAACAAGCAATCGAACAATCCCACTTGGCAGCTTAGCTATTAAAACATTAAGGTCATTGCCGCGGCACATAAGCGGAAGAATATTTCCAATTACAAGAGATCAGCTTAATCAAAAATGGAAGTTAGCTAAGAAGAAAGCAAACATAAAAGATTATCACTTCCACGATAATAGATGCACAGGAATCAGTTGGGCATTTGAAAAAAAGAATCTTGAAGTAAGTGAAGTGATGACGTTGAGTGGACACAAGAGCCCAACAATTCTTCTAAAGCGTTATACAAAATTAAATCCAACAAAGATTGCAATGAAGATATGACACACTCACACATCCCGCCCCACCACTTTTTTTCTTTTAGAGAACGTTGTTATTGGGGATCTAGGAAATTAAATATTTATGTGTGTGAAGTGTGTTGGTGTGTTAATCTACTTTTAACGACGGTAGGCATAAAGAATTTTCACACGGCAAAAAAAAGATCAGGTGTGTCAGTTCCTTTGTCCGTGTTAAATTGTTTTTTCTTCGTACACTTTGAGACCCTCTTGTTTAGGGGTCATACGATAGTTTCATGATCCAAAAAATTAGGTTTAGTTTTGTTTTTTCAAAAAGAGATTTGATCTCACTTGATACTATTATCCCAACTAATCCTATTTTCTTTTATATAGACAAGTACACAACAATATTTATTTATACCTACAAGAAAACAAAACATTGCATCACACACTTTTGTTTTTCCATGGGGGCGAATAAGAATGATAGCCCAAGAAAAACCTTTCTTACAAAAATATTAATTAAAAAAGCACCGTGGATCACGTTGCAATATGGAGGTTACGTTGAACGAAGAAGAGCAAAAATTAGTTTTATATTCAGAAAAAGAATTATCAAGGTTGCTGAATATTTCATTACCAAAGTTAAGGAAAGATCGTGTTAAGGGAATTGGCTTTCCATTCAGAAAATTTAACAAGAGTGTTAGATATCCAATGCACGAGTGCCTTGCTTACTTACAAAAACAAAACGGCTTGTCTTACGAAGAAAAAGATCAGGTCTAAAATAAAAAAGCGGTTGCTGAAACAACCGCCAATAATCTTTTTAACAAGAAGAATTAAAATGAATAATAAACAACTTACGGTTGATCTTCTACATAAACATTTAAGAGTATTAAATAATGTTAAACAAGATCAAAAAGCGGGATGGGTTGAACGATATCGTGCAGCATGTCCTAATCATGAAGCACATTCAACAAAGGGAAAGAATAATGAAAAATTAGTTATAGGTGTAATGCCTTCTAAAAATATTGATAAGTTTGGAACGTATTGCGTATCATATTATTGCAACGCACATGGCGAAGATGGATTATGCGGCAACAATGTTTTAGCTAAAATTTTTTCAGAAAGATATAATCTTGGAACGGGGTCAAGGGACAAAGAGATTACGGTTGATCCTTCAGTATTTCCTAAAGCTGATGAAAGCTACAAATTAATAAAAGGTTATCAAGGATCAAAGGCAAAGTTTTTTGATTATCATGGATGGACGGAAGATGAAAAATATTTTTCTAGAGCAAAGGTTATTCAACCAAGTGGAAAAGAATTTTATCCAATTTGTTATTCAACGATACCTGATCACTTTCCTAATCCCGATTTAAAAGGTGAAGGAACTTGGTTAGGCAAGATGTTGTGGGAACCGCCGTATCCACCTTTTAGAATGTACATGGCAACAAAGCATTGGCAAAAAATAAATAATAAAAACTTTTCTTATGCGGTCATTCATGAAGGCGAAGAAAAATCTTTAGCGGCACAAGAGCTGATCCCTGATGCGTGGCACACGTCCCTATATTGTCAAACAACTAAATGGAAACAAGCTTACTTTGATGTTTTCACTAAAGGTTTTGATTATGTTGTTATTGTTCCTGATTATGATGTTACAGGAAGAAAGACATCAAAAGAACTTGCGTTGTACATGCAATCACTTGGTATCAATACTCGATTAGTAGATATACCAAGAGATTTAGATTTGCCCGATACATGGGATATTAAGGATGGATTTAGCGGCACAAAAGCAACGATAACCGATTGGAAACAATGGATTAAAGACGCAAAAGTTCCTCAAAAAAGAGAAGATAAAACTGATTATTCTAATCTTGAAGAGGACGCGAGTTTAAATCGTTGGGTGCATTTAAAAACTGATAGGCATTTTCATTATGACAAGTGGACTAGAGAGATAATGCATAACGATAATATTAATCTTTATTATCAGAATGATATCAAGACTAGAGATTTAAAAGGTAAGCCCGTAACCGTTGCAACAAAATATCTACATCAAGTAGGTTGTGAGAAGTGTGAAGGTTTAGCTTATAGACCCGTTGACCAAGAATATATCTACGAGGGCAAAAAGAAATATGTAAATTCTTATATTGCATATAAACCAAAAGAATTAACTGAAGATGAATATGATGAAAAGATAATAGAACCCTTTCATCTACAATCTAAAATCTTATCTAACTTCGATCAGAAGTCGGTTAATTTCTTTTATGATAAGCTTGCAACAATATTACAACGACCTGATATTAATATTCAACATTCAACGTTGATTGTTTCTAATGAAGAAGGAACGGGTAAGACTTCACTTTGGCGTTGTATTAGCGAAATAAACGGCGGTAGTGATTATGTTGCATGGATTAGATCACAAGATGTATTCCATCAATTCAGATCATGGATGGCTGATAAAAGTATTGTCATAGTCAATGAAGTTAGAATTGAAGGTAATGAAAGAGAGAAAAACAAATTAGTTGATAACTTAAAAGAATTAATAACGGATGAAGAACATACCGTTGAAAAGAAAAACATTAATCCTTTTCAAGTTAAGAATGAATATACGGTTTTTATGTCGTCTAATCATGACACATTAGGTCTTGTTAAGAAAAAAGACGCAAGACGATATTTTGTTTGGGATTGTCATATGACTAAAGAAGATATCAATGAACAATATCCAAATCACTTTGCTGAATTTAGAGCATTATCAAATGATAAAGAGAAGTTAAGACATCTACGATATTTTTTTAAATACAAATGGAAGATATCAGAACACTATCTAAAGAAGGGACACTTTGAGCCATACATTACTGACGCAAAAAAACAAATGGCTGAAGCAAATGAATCTCAATTAACTAAAAACTTAAACGAGCTACGTCGTAACAACGATAAGCCCTTTGAGAAAGATATTGTTAATGTGAGAGAGTGTTATGAATACCTTAGATCCAATGACCGAGATCATGGAACCAAAGATTGGATTAATGCTGATGAAGATACATTAAGAAAATATTTTCTTGGTGTTGGAAGATTACTCAAAAACGGCGACGGTATTGAGGGTATTAGAAAGAATGAGAAGAAAAAAAGAGGTTGGTATGCAATACGTAACGCAAATTTTTGGTTTAAACAAAAACCGTTGCAATACCGATCACACTTAGACGGTGAACTAGAAGCACCTGAATTTCCTAATCAACAACAAGAGGAACTTTTCAATGCAAAACAATAGGAGATCAACAACTAAACGGGATTTAATGTACGACTTTAGAATAATATCAGAAGTGTGCCGCGATAAATGTAAAGAATATTTTAAGGCAAGACTTCAACTAGAGTGGTTTGTTAATAACAACCCTGAATGGAACAACGGCTTAAATCGTATTTATGAATTAACTGACAAGATTTTTGGCGACTTCGATAAATACATAGAGGAACTTAAAGATGAAGAGAATAACTAAAAAGGTTGCAATGCAATGCGACGAGAACATGCTCAATTATCATTATCAACAATTAGATAGAACCTATTGTTTGTCATGGCATAGAGCCACGGGAATGATGATCGAAGAGTGGTGTAACTATTTGGAAACCTACGCAAAGAAAAGAGGAAGAGATTTATTCTTTGCAACAAATGAATGGAATGTACCTTGTTGTTATTTTGATGCGACGAACGAAAAAGAATGGCGCAAGTGGATGGTCGATAATCGCAAGATGGCAAAGAAGTGGTTAAATGTAAAGGTCAAACAAACTTGGGCAAATCCCGAAATAGAACAAGGCGGCAAGCAATGACTAGACTAAAAGGCATTATTGATCTTGTTAAGCCGCTTACAAAAGAAGAAGCTTATTATTACTACAAGAAGAAAGAAGAAAAACTTAAACAAAAAGAAACGGTCTTGAAAACCGACAAGGGGGCAACCCAACAAACAAAGGAGAAAAAATAAATGATTATAAAACATGAAGATATTGTAAATAAACTTTTGTCAGTAATTGGCGATGGAACTATTGCACTTAAATACATGAATACTAATGAAGCGGCACATTTGTTAAATGTCATGGAAGATCAGTTAAGTGTATTACAAAATAGTGAAATAACTTTTCATACTGAAACCGCTGAACAATTTAAAAAATATAAAGCTGAATGGAGTAAGCTATTCGATATGATTGAAGCTCATTATGTATGGTATCATCCCGATGATGATGAATCCTAATTAATTGGGATTGCATTAAAATTTTTTATATAATTTTTTTAGTGATCGTTGCTAACGAACATGCACCTATACAACATTATAACATCCATAATTATTATTTTAGGGGTGTAGGGTAACAAAAGACCGCCGCAAGGCGGTCTTCGGGAAAGTCAACAAAAAAAAATAAAAAAGAAAAAAGGCGGAGCCGCCGCAGGCGGCGACGCAACTTTGTCAATGTAAAATTAAAAGTTAAATCGATTCAAAATCATCCCATATTATCCCATAGGAATCTACCACGGCGGTTTAAACTTTTTTATGAGAGGAGGAATCTAGATAAATTATTTTTGCGTTGTGAATCAAATGTGAAGGTGTTTTTTTGCGTCTCCCTAGCGTCTTACTTGCCGTTAATAATGATTCATTATTTCGTCAAAAAATGTTAAATAATATTTGAGTTAAGACAAAGAGATTTGGTACTCGGCAACCTTGCCAAGGTTGAAGTCGAGGGTTCGAATCCCTTCGCCCGCTCCAATTTTCCTAATTTCTGTTTATTGCGCAGTAATTGTGCAGTAGTCCAATTTTAATTCTATAATAAACTTGTAAGGTTTTTAATTTTACCAGAAAAACAGTTTTCTATTTTTATGCATATTTCTATAAGTTCACTATGAACATTTTCCCAGCTCTCCTCGTCTTCCCAACCACCGACGTTCGTTGGGGCGCTTATTCTGCTCGCTCTGGAATTTGGAAGAAGCTCCCATATTAGCTCTCCACCAAAATTTTTTTCTATTTCGTCTTTATCCTTTAAAAGCTCGTTAAACAGTTTTTTATTTGTCAGATCTTCTCCTTTACCTCTATCGATATATATTTCGCATTGAGCTTTAGATTTTAATACTGAGCAATTTATATTAACCCCTCTAACTCCAGAGCTCGTACCTATCCATGAGTATCTTCCCGGTGAGATATTTGAATATAAATTTGTTTTTTGTTTTGACTTCTCGATAAACAAAGACCAAAATCTATAACGTTGATCGTACCTTTTTGAATCTTCATTTTTTGATTTACCAATGGCAATAGTTTCTTCGTCAGGCCCGGAAATTAAATCAAATCGAGCAGCAGGAGGACTATTGTCTACTTTAAATATTTGTATTTTTACAAGATAAAAAAGACAAGTCTCTGAGTTTTGATTTAACCATTCAACTGCCCTAACATGTTCTGCTTTTGCATCTTCAACAATCCAAATAGCTTTTTTTGTATCAGCAACATTACTTAAGTAAGTAATTAGTTTTCCAAGATGATCATGATCAGAGTTATTAAATTGGTTCTCAATAATTACCTTACCCTGATCATCTTCTGCAACAATATCGACATAAAAGTTGACTAACTTTTCTTCTCTTTGTGGATCTCTAATATTAAGACCAATATCGTCATTTAGGTGATCAATATTATCTACTAACCAAGGAGTAAAAGCTTTATCCTCTGTTGCCCAAACATCCCTTATTTTTACTGGTGTTAATTTAAAAACCATAATTTTTAACTTAACACTAAATAACTTTTCTATCAATAGCCCTGAGTTTGCGCTGCACTTGTGCAGTAGTTCGATGCAAATTATTAGATTTTGAATTTAAAAACTCTAAGGTTTTTATGTGCCTTAAATATACTTAGAACCTTGCCAAGGTTGAAGTCGAGGGTTCGAATCCCTTCGCCCGCTCCAACAAATCTACCAAATTCATATTATTTTAAAATTTCCGGGGACAATTGGGGGACACTCCATATATCAAAATAATACAACACCTTCATTTTAAACAAAATATAATAATTAATTGTATTACCAGATATAAATTTTTAAAATTAGTAATTATATTTATTAAAAAAAATAAATATTTAAATTTGAAATTTTTATTTAGAAATTTCTTTCTAAATATTTTAAGTGTTTAAAAATATTTTTTTGGCTTCATATCCTAAATCTGGCAATACATGGATGAGAGCTATAATTTCAAACCTTTATAATTTTGATAAAGATTTTAATCTAAAAACCTTAAAGTCAATACCATTATTGTCAATTAAAAAAAACTTTGATGAATTTGAAAATAAAATCTATTCTGACAACAATGTTTTGCATTTTGACTGGGTATCAAAAAATATTATTGATTGTCAAAAAATACTAAATAAGAAATCAAATCACTTAAATATATTTAAAACCCATAGTGTTAGACATAAAAAATTTACAAACGAAACTGTAAATGCAGGTTTTATTTATATTATTAGAGACCCTAGGGATGTAGTTGTTTCTTTAAAAAATTTTATTGGAATAAGTTTAGACGAAGCTATAAATCAAGTTGTTTTTAATAGAAAACTAATGTCGAAGATGCATGGTGCTCAGGAGCTAGTTTCTACCTGGGAGCTTAATGTCCAATCATGGTTAAACTATAATAGTGTTCCTAGATTGATAATTAAGTATGAAGATTTAAAACAACATACAAAAGTAGTAATAATAAAAATCATGGAATTCTTAAATAAAATACACAGATTGAATATAAATTTAAGTGATCAAGACATTGATACAATAATAGAAAATACAAGTTTTGGCAATTTAAAAAAATTAGAAGATAAAAATGGGTTTAAAGAAGCTTCTAAACATTCCAAATTTTTTAGATCAGGAAATTTAAATCAATGGAAAGATATTTTATCCAACACACAGGTTCAAATTATAGATAATAATTTACAGCCATTAATGAAGTATTTTAATTATATTTAGCGATTAGGATAAAGTAAGATTATAAAACACTTAGAATTTCCGTCTTTATTAGTTTGCAGGATTGTTCCTTTCAATAGCTTAACCATCTCTACTGGTGACTCACGGGGGCACTTTGATTACAAAAAGAAAATTTGTTTTAAAATTATTCCACATAAATTGAGGGAAATTATAAATCATTTTTACCAGGCAACCTTGCCAAGGTTGAAGTCGAGGGTTCGAATCCCTTCGCCCGCTCCAAAAATAAAGTATCCTCTCAAAAAATAGATATCGACTTCAATACAGTTCGATATAGTTTTAATTGAGATCTAATTTAATTAATTTTAATATGAAAATAACCAAAAAAATTATAATTATAAATAACTTATTTGCTTATTATTTTTAATGGAAAAACCTATTGCTATCTACACAGATCATATAATTAACAAAACTTTATGTTATAATTTTGCAAAGGGAGCTGATTCACTTTTATGCCACATAAATAATTTTAAAGATTTTAATAAAACAATTGCCACATATGGCGTCCTTAGAGGTACACTTGAAATTATCAGAAAAGCCAAAAACTATTATTATATGGATCATGGTTATTTTAATCAATCAAAAAGATCGTTTGAAAATAATCGTACTAATGTAATGAACTTAGATGGATATTTCAGAATAGTTTATAATAATTTTATTCACAATGGTATCGGCAAATATCCAGATGACAGATTAAAGAAGCTTAACCTAGAAATACTTGAACAAAAGAAAAATGGAAGATATATTATTTTATCTGAACCCTCAGATGTAATGAAAAAAGTTTATAACGTTCCCAATTGGACAGAAGACACAACAAAACTTCTAAAAAGATATACGGATAGAAAAATTATCTTGCATAATAAATTTTCTAAAGATCCTTTAAAGATTTTATTAAAAAATGCATGGGCTTTTGTTAGTTTACAATCTACAGCAGGTTTTATGGCAATGTTAAACGGTATTCCTTCATATTTTACTGATGCATCACTTGAAAACATAAGCAAAATAAAAGATATTGAAGACCCAATAATTGATTACAGTATATTTAATAGTTTAGCCTATGGTCAGTGGACACTAAAAGAGATGGAGTCCGGTGAAGCTTGGGAAAATATCACTAAGAATAAATATTAAAAAAATTGTTTAATTAGATTTACTTTGAATTGTAATATTAAAGCTTATTACTATTCTTTCTTCATTGGAAAGATTTTCATTTACTGAATGATCAAGATAGCTCGGAAATAGAACTAAAGCCCCTTCTTTAGGACTTATTCCATTTACTTGAGCATTAAGAAAGTTAGGATTTACTGCTATGGGGTATGTATAGGCAGGTGCTGGTCTTGGATCATAAAAAACAATATCCCCAGAGTTTTTTGGTGCACGAACATAATATGCTCCACTTATTGTGCAATTACTATGTTGGTGCCTATGATTTGCAGCACCTCCTGTATTTATTATTGCCCACATACTATTTATATTAATTGATTGTTTTTGTTTTTCCCAGTTCATATCAGTGATTACTTGCTCAATAGCTGGCAATATAAATTTTATAAATTTTTTAGGTTCATTTTCTTGCATATTAAAATCTTTTGAATGCCAGCCTTTAATATTACTTTTACTAATTCCTTGCTGATCTTTTGATTGAGTAATTTTAATAAATTTATACATTTGTTCATTAATTGACTGATAATCATCTAATTGTAGTGTCCAAACAGGAGTGGGGAAAAAAAGATTTGGCTTGTTCATAGTTCGTATCTATATCAATTTATCCTTACAGTAAACCAGTCTAAATGAATTTACCAAATTAATTATGAATTTAAATATTTTTTGAACTAAAATATTTTTTTACTAAATCTAGTGTTTTAACCACTCTCCTTTGGTAGAAATTAAAATTTTTTCTACCAGAAATTATTTTTGGATTTTCCTTAATTAATATCTTAATATAATCTGGAATTTTATATTTATTACTCAATGTTTAAAAAGCCTATTTTTAATAAAATACAATGAAATTTTATTTTCTATAGAAAAAGAAATTATTTTTTTATCATTTATTGAGCCTTTTGGTTGGGCTACAATATTGCAACCATTTTTGTTGAGTAATTTTATACTATCTGTAAACGGAAAAAAACCATCAGAAGAACAAACAAATGATTTAGTTTTAAAATATTCATTCATATTTTTAATTGCAGAATTAAGTGCATCAAATCTGTTTGTTTGACCATGCCCCAAACCAACAGTTTGCTTATTTTTTGCCAGTACTATAGCGTTTGATTTTAAGTGTTTAGCCACTTTGATTGAAAAAATTAAATCATCAATTGATTTCGATGATGCTTTTTTGACTGAAACTAAATTTATAAATTTTTTATTAATTGGAGTTAAATCTTTACTTTGATACAAGTCACCAAAAAGGGTAGATTTGTATTCAATATTTTGTTTTTTAATTTTTGGTATTTTTAATAAAATTAATTTTTTCTTTTGTTTCAAAATATTATATGCATTTTTATCAAAATTAGGCGCAACAACCATTTCATAAAAATTCTTATGTATTTGTTTTGCTAGTTTTAAATTAACCACTCTATTTAAGAAAATTATACCCCCAAAAGCACTTTTAGAGTCACTTTTATATGATTTAATAAAAGCATCTGTAATATTATCAGATGAAGCTACGCCACAAGGATTAGTATGTTTAATAATTATTGATGTAGGCTCATTAAATTCTACCAAGCATTTTAAACCACTATCAAGGTCAATTAAATTATTATAACTTATAATTTTACCACTTAGTTGATAATTAAAAATAGAATTTTTTTGATTGTTAATTAAGTAAGCATTTTGATTTGGATTTTCACCATATCTTAATATAATTTTTTTGTTCTTATTTATCATTGAACCAATTAAAAATTATCTTATCATAACTAGAGGTAGCTTTATAAATTTTACCTGCCATTTTTTTTCTAAAAGATAAGTCAGTTTTTCCATCATTTTTTTTTAAATTACTAATTAATTTCTTGTAGTCTTTTTTATCTATAATAGGCGTTATATATTTAAAGTTTTTAGCAGAGGCTCTCAATAGACTTGGTCCACCAATATCAATCATATCAACTATATCATTAGTACCTTTTTTTTTAAGGTATTTATGAAAAGGATATAAATTTACAATAACAATATCAATCTCAGGAATTTTTAATGATAGAAATTGTTTCTTATGAAATTCATTTTCACGTTTATAAAGTAAAGAACTATATATTGATGGATTAATCGTTTTAACTCTTCCATCAAGCATTTCTTTAAATTTAGTTATTTTAGAAATATCTTTACAACTAAAACCCATACCCCTTATTTTATTGCCAGTTGATCCAGTTGAAATAAATTTATAATTATATTTTTTTAAATTAGTACAAAGATATCGTAAGTTTCCTTTATCAAAAACTGATATTAGGGCAAATTTCTGATTTAAATTTTTTGTAATGACCATTTTCTTATAATCTTTCTATCAGATAATATACCTTTTATAACAATCTGTTTAGTTGGTTTTGTGCTATTATTATCAACAATTATGCTATCTTCTACAATTAATTCCATATCACTTTTAAATAACCAAATATTATTCAAACTTGTTTTTAAAATTATATTTTTTTTACTATTTGTAAAATTAAATACCATACCATGATTTAAGTGAAACCTAATATGATAAACTAATCTCTTAGCTGTGCCTTTATAAGAAATAAAGCTATCTTCACCTTCCAATTTATCAAAATTTTTATTTATAATTAATTTTCTTTTAATTATTTTTTTAAATTTGTTTAAATATCCATTATGTGATCCTTCAAATATTTCTTCACTTGTGTTAGTTTCTCTTCTAAAGACTACTGATTGAGGATACTTTACGTGAGGGTTGCCTTCTTTTATTTCACTTATGTTTGTATTTTGTAAGATAATAGTTGAATGCGCTGCACTATATCTTAGATATTCTGGATTTTTACCAAAATTTTCAGATGCACCACAATTTGTAAATATCTTTTCGCCAAAACCACTTAATTCCAAGGATAAAGTACCCGCACTTAGATTAGAGCTTATCATATCTTTGTTTGGTTGTACTACATCAAAAAAAACTTTTTTATTTTTATCAGCGTAAAATGCAATACCATTATCTACATTCGCAAATATTCTTTTTTTTAAAAACCTTTCCTTATTTAAAGAGTTATAAATTTCTTTTGTATAAATATTATTAGAACCATTAAACAAAGGAATGGAACCATCTTTATGGAAATATTCATTTAAAACAGAAGTCATCTTCAGTATTAATTCATCAAATATGTTTGCTTCTTTATATTGATAAAAAAGAAAGATATTTTTAATTTCATTTAAGTTATTTATAAATTTTGAATGTTCTAGTACATTGTAACTTTTATGCATTCCCAATTTATCAACTTGATTTACAGAAATAAATTTTGCATATTCTATATTTTTAATATTTATTCTTTTGGTTATGAAACATGACAATACATAACCAATAATATCAAACGAAGTTATTTGAGTAATTTTTTTATTGTTAAAATCAAATAAAACTCTTCTAATATGAAAATAAATTATTGAGTCTAGTTTTTTTTTATCTTTAGAATTAGATGACGAATTTATATATTCATAATTATATAAGAGATTAATAAGTCTTTTTGACTGCAAATCCTCTATCCATGGAAAAACTAATTTATTCTTATTAATTTTAAACCATCCAAAAACAGATTCTTTTGATAAATTTATACCAATTTTACCCCCCAACTTATTTGAAAAGTTCAAAAAATCAAAGCTATGTATATTTTTATTATTATTCTTGTAAAAATTTTTTTTGAAAATATATGACTTTACTTGTTCATAATTTGTGTAATCAATTTTTCTAAAATTCAAATCATTATATGATAAATTTTTGTTTGACTTAAATTTGAAAATTATAAAAACAAAAATTAATTTTTTAATTAATAAAATCATTTTATTTTTTTAAGATATGCAGCAAAGTATCCATCTATACTATTATTCAATATTTTATCTGGGATTGTAATCATCAGATTGTTTTTTACTAATTTTGAAAAATCGAAACTTTCTTCTGTTGATATAAAATTTGAAACTAAAAAATTATTATTTTTTTTAAGGAACTCATTAATCTGATCTAAAGTCTCATTTTTTATAAAAGAACAAGTCATATAAAGTATATTTCCACCTACATTTAATAAAAGAGCAGCTTTCTCTAACATATTTTGTTGTAAATTATTAAGCCCATCAAAATCAGGAATCTTACTTTTAAAAAATATTTCAGGATTTTTCCTTATTGTTCCAATAGCCGAACATGGAGCATCAATTATAATGAAATCAAACTTTTCATTTTTATCAAATTTTAAAAAATCTTTATTTAATACTTTTGGATTAAATTTAAGACGATTTAAATTAGACTTAAGAGTTTGTATTTTCCTTTTGCTCTTATCATTAAGTGTAACATTTAAATTTTTTGATAGGAGCTGGAATGCTTTTCCTCCAGGTGCAGCACACGCATCCAGTAATTTTAAATCTTGATTTTCAAATTCAATATTATTTATTGGAAAGAACGAAGAGAAATCTTGTACCCACCAATCACCTTTTATAAATGATTTTTTACTTTCTATTTCCTTTTTATTTAATAAAAAACCAGAATTGTTGCTCGTTTTAATTAAACCATCATCAAATTCACTTAATTTTTCTTTATTTTTAAAAACAATATGAAGATCTGGTTCTTTAAAAAAATTTTTAAGGAATTGTTTTTTTTCATGTATTGTTAAAGAGGTTGTCTTTTTTCTAAACCATTCTGGTAAATCATCATAAATAATTTTAATATTTTTTAATTTTTTTTTGTTCTTAGCTATCTTTTTCAAACTAGCATTTATTAATCCTGGATAAAGTTTTAGTTTTTTTGAAATTTCAACTGAACAGTTTATAACAGCATATTCTTTAAAGTCTAAAAATACAATTTGAGTTATAGCACTGATTAATAAAATTTTCTCATGATCTCTTAATCTTTTCTTTATATATTTTTTCAATATTTTTAAGCTATGTATATGAAGCCTCATAGAATTTAAGGTTACATTAAATATAAAAGATACATCTTCTTTTTTATGTTTATCAATTATTTTTTTAATAGATGTACTTTCTAGCGTATTATTAAATTTATAGATCGAAAATAAAATATTATGAATATCAAATCTTACTTTTTCACCTTTAATCATGATTTTAAATAATCTATTATTTATTGAAATTAATTATATAATAAATATCAAAAATAAAATATATTGAGTTATGCGAGGTAATCTTGAAACAATTGTTGGCGCAATGTTTGCGGGTAAAACAAGTGAATTATTAAAAAGAATACTATGGGCTAAGCACCAAAACAAAAAAATTATAGTAATAAAACCAAGTTTAGATGACAGATATTCAAATGAAAAAATCATTACTCATAATGATTTGAGCCATGAATGCTATGCTATGAATGATTGGCCTACTACATTAAAGAAATTTAATTTTGAAAAAAGTGAAGTTGAAATGGTATTCTTAGATGAAATTCAGTTTATGGATACAAAGCATACATTAAATAATGTTGAAATAATTTTGAGTAAAGGAATAGATGTTGTTTGTGCGGGCCTAGATCAAGACTCAAGAGGGAAGCCATGGGAAACATCTTCAATGCTTCTAGGTCTATCTGATAAAATTGTAAAAATTTATGGTTTTTGCAATGTTTGTGGTCTTGAGGCAACAAAAACGTATAGAAAAACAGAAGGCGGTGAGAGAACTCAAGTAGGAGCTGCAAATATCTATGAGCCTAGGTGTTTGAAGCATTGGGAGCCAAGATAGCTTGTTTTTATTTATTTTGTCTGTTTTTAATTAAATTATCTACAACAGATGGATCTGCCAATGTTGAAGTATCTCCTAAATTTTCGAAATCATTTGAGGCAATTTTTCTTAAAATTCGTCTCATAATTTTTCCAGATCTTGTCTTTGGGAGTCCAGCGGTAATATGTATAAAGTCAGGTGTAGCAATCGGACCAATTTTTTCTCTAATAGTTTTTTTTAAATCTAATACTAAATTTTCTGAAGAAACAACTCCAACTTTGAGAGAGACATAACAATACAAACCATTGCCTTTAACGTCATGAGGATATCCCACAACTGCAGCTTCAGATACATCCCTATGAGATACAAAAGCACTTTCTATCTCAGCAGTACCTAAATTATGGCCAGATACAATTATTACATCATCTACTCTACCTGTAATCCAATAGTATCCGTCTTCATCTCTTTTACATCCGTCGCCAGTAAAATATTTACCATCAAATTGAGAAAAATAAGTATCAATAAACCTTTTATGATCACCATATACAGTTCTCATTTGACCAGGCCATGATCTTTTCATGCATAGCATACCCTCACATTCACCTTCTAATTCATTTCCTTCTTTGTCCACGATACAAGGCTCAATACCAAAGAAAGGTTTAGAAGCCGAACCAGGTTTCAGTTTGATAGCGCCAGTTTGAGGAGAAATTAATATTCCTCCTGTTTCAGTTTGCCACCATGTATCAACAATTGGACATTTTGAACTTCCTGGTACTTCATAGTACCACCTCCAAGCTTCTGGGTTTATAGGTTCACCAACAGTTCCTAAAAGTTTTAGTGAAGATCTATCAGTTTTATTTACATAATCATCACCTTCTCTCATTAAAGCTCTAATAGCAGTAGGTGCTGTGTAAAATATATTTACTTCATGTTTATCAACTATTTGCCAAAATCTAGAGAAGTCAGGATAATTGGGAACACCTTCAAACATTAAAGTTGTAGCACCATTAGCAAGTGGGCCATAAATTATATAGCTGTGACCAGTAATCCAGCCAATGTCTGCGGTGCACCAATATATATCTCCATCATTGTAATTAAAAATATATTCATGTGTCATTGAAGCATATACTATATAACCACCAGTTGTGTGCATTACGCCTTTAGGCTTACCAGTTGACCCAGACGTATATAAAATAAATAAAGGATCCTCAGCGTTTAAGACTTCTGGTTCACAAAAACTATCAACATCTTTTAAAATATCATCATAAAATATATCTCTATCTTTTTTTAGCTCTATCTCCTTATTTGTTCTTTTAACAACTAAACATTTTTTAACATCCGGACATGTTTCTAGTGCCTTATCCGTAGTTAATTTCAGAGGAATAGTTTTTCCACCTCTAACTCCTTCATCTGCTGTTACTACATATTCTGATTTACAATCTTTTATTCTACCTGCTATTGACTCTGCAGAAAAGCCTCCAAATATTATTGAGTGAACTGCTCCAATTCTTGCGCATGCTAACATAATGTAAGCCAACTCAGGTATCATTGTTAAGTATATTGTTACTCGATCACCTTTTTTTACTCCAATTTTTTTTAGTACATTTGCTGTTTTTGATACACTTATTAGAAGGTCTCTGTAGGTTATCTTCTTTGTTTCATTTGGATCATCACCTTCCCAAATTATAGCAACTTTATCAGGATTATTTTCAGCATGCCTATCTATGCAATTATAAGACACATTAAGATTTCCGTCTTCAAACCATTTAATGCTAACATCAACTTTAGAATATTTTATATCTTTTATTTTTGTAAATTTTTTGATCCAATCAACCCTTTGTGCTTGATCTGCCCAAAATTTATCATTGTTTTGAAGAGAATTATCATACATTGAAGAATATTTATCTTCATTAACCTTTGCATGTTCAAGCCAATCTTTTTTAATTTCCATAATAAGAGAGTAATTCTAATTTATTTAAATATCAACAAGTAATTATTTTTTTAAGCTAATTTGACATTTTAATTATTATTTCCCATTCAGTTTTTTTTAAAGGCATCACAGAGAGTCTACTTTGTTTAACAAGTGCAATATCTTTTAACTTACTGTTTTCTTTTATCTGATCAAGAGAGACTGGGTTTTTTAGTTTTTTTGTTGCCTTAACATCAACTACAACAAAACGGCTTGTTTTATCTGTAGGATCTGGATAATATTCTTTTACTACTTTAACAATACCAACAATACTTCTTTCTGTAACTGAATGATAAAAAAAACATAAATCATTTTTTTTCATCTCTTTCAAATTATTTCTAGCTTGATAATTTCGGACTCCATCCCACATGGATGCACCCTCCTTGACTTGGTTATCCCAAGACCATGCATCAGGTTCAGATTTCAATAACCAGTATTTCATTTAAATATTTCTTTGGTTTAAATTATTTACAAGATTAAATTTATAATACACTTCTTACTCTTAATCTAGGCATTGGTTTAAAAAATAAATCATTTCTATCTTTTTTGTAAAATTTCATACATGCCCACGCAATCATAGCAGCATTATCAATCATCATTTCCTTTACTGGATAGTATAGTTCAATATTTTTATTAATAAAAAAATTTTCTAATTTTTTTTTTATATACTTATTATTAGATACACCCCCTACAACTGAAAGTGATCTAACATTTACTTTATATAATTTCAGATTTTCTAATCCTCTTTCAAGTTTTTCTATTAGTAGATCTGAAATATTTTTTTGAAAAGACGCAGATAAATCTTGAATAAATTTTTTATCAATTTTATTTTTTTTTGTTAAAATATTTATATGTGTTTTAATCCCAGAAAATGAAAAATTAAAATTTTTTTCTTTTGCTAAAGGTTTTGGTAAAATAAATCTATTTTCATCTCCTCTCACTGCCTCTCTTTCAATCTCAGCACCACCTGGATATGATAGACCTATTAATTTTGCAGTTTTATCAAAAGCCTCTCCAATTGCATCATCAACACTCTGCCCTAATAGTTCAATATTGTGCTCATCCTTCATAAGGTATACTTGAGTATGTCCCCCTGTTAAAAGTAAGACCACACTTGGGAATTTAATATCATTATTAAAACTTGTGGAAAGGATATGGCCTTCAAGATGATTGATAGGAATAAATGGTTTTTGAAAAGAAATCGCTAAAGATTTTGTAAAAGTTGATCCAACCAATAAACTTCCTATAAGACCTGGTCCACAGGTAGCTGAAAATACATCTATTTCATTTGGATCTATATTTTTTCTAGAAAACAATTCGTTAGTCATAATTTGAATTTTTTCTAAATGTGATCTGGAAGCTAACTCTGGAACAACACCTCCATGTATTTTATGAATTTCCTGAGAAAAAGTAATATGTTCTACAATAGAGCTGTTTTCCATTAGACATATTGATGTTTCGTCGCACGATGTTTCTGTAGCAAATACAAGCATATTTTTTTGGTATAGTATTTTACACTGTTAAACAACAAACTAATAATGCTAAAAAAAAGGCATGAAAAAAGTTTTTGATAGTTTTTATATTTTTTCTAAATTTTCTTTAAGTTTTATTCTGTTATTATGTGTTTTTTTCTTAATTTATCTTCTCTATACGAATTATCAAAATGAAGATGAAGTATCAAAACTTCAGATTGAACTAGAAAATGAACTTAGGGAAAGTATTAATGATAATTCTAAATTTATAAAAAATATATCTAAAGAAATATTAGAAACAAAAACAGCCTTAACAAATATAGAAAAAATTATTAAAGAAAATTCAAATAAAGAATCAAAAGTTGATTTGACGTCAATCAATGAAAGTATAGAATTATTAAACAAGAATTTCAATTCTCTTAGTTATGAGATTTCCTCTATTAAAAATAAAAATATTGAAGATCAGTCTAATAATAATCCTGAGCTAGTAAATCAATCTATCAATGAACTAGTTGAGTTAATAAAAATTAAATATGAAAACAATATGGATTTTGATAGGGAGCTCAAATATCTTGAAACAATTTTACAAAATAATAAAAACCCAATTTTGGAAAAATTATCAATTCTAAAAAGAAATAAATACAAAGGTCATTCATTTTTAGAAGATCAATTTAATGAAGAAGCTAATTTATATTTGAAGAATATTGTGAATAATAACGATAGTTTATTTAATAAAATTTTTTTACCTTACATAAATCTTTCTCCATCTTCAGAAAATATTATTTCAGATGAAAATATTTTAATATTAGAGGAAACTAAATTTTTTATAAAAAATAGAAACATAACTAAAGCTTATATCACTATAAGTAAGATAGAAAATTATAATGTTTTTTTTAAAGTATCGTTGAATGAAATGAAAAACTATAATGCTTTTATAACAGAAATATCAAAATTAAATAATGTATAGATTATCAATTTTTGTATTGCAGTTTCTGATATTAATAATAGCACTCACTTTTATTTTTACCAATCCATTTATTATATCTTTAGATATAGGAAATTTAAAATATTCTTTTTCTTCAAATTTATTTTCTGTTGTTTTTATATCTTTTATTTTTCTATTATATTTGGCGTTTTATTTATTTTTTAGATCAAGACTTTCAATCGGTAAATATTTCTTAAAAAATAAATATAATAAAATTGAAAAAGGTTACTTACACTTTGTCGACGCAATGATTGCTGTTGCAAACAAAGATAACAAGACAGCCTTAAAATCACATAAAAAAATGGTTAGTTATCTCAAAGATGATCAATCGTTATCTTTGTTACTAAAGGCTGAAGTTTTAAAGATTGAAAAAAAATTTCCAGAATTAAATAATATTTATGAGGATATGATTAAATCAAAAAAAACCGAAACACTTGGATATAGAGGTTTAATGGAACAAAATTTAAGAAATCAAGATTATCATCATGCCTTCTTATATGGAGAAAAATTATTTTCAATTAATCCAAATATTGAAAAACTTTATGATACACTAATATTTATTGCTGCAAAAACAAAAAACTGGAATCAAATAGTTTTATTATCAGATAAAGCTTTTGCACATAAAATAATAAGCAAAAATGATTTAAATGAAAATAAATCAGTAGGATTTTATGAAATAGCTAAAATAAAATATGATAGTGATATTAAGGATTCATTAAAAAATATTTTTAAAGCATTAGATTTGAAAAAAAATTTTCCTCCATATGTAAAGCTTCATCTAGAAATTATTGCTGGTTTAAATGATAAAAGAAACCTTAAAAAATTAATCAAAAAATATTGGAGTTTAAATCCAAGCTCTCTGCTTCGTTCTATCATAATAAAAATACTTAATGATAATGATCTTACCGAGATAAAATTTATAAATGAAATAATTAACAATAATGCTAGCGAAGAAGAATCCAAAAAACTTTTAATTTATTTTGCTATAAAAAATTCAAACTGGGATGTTGCTAGAAAAAATATATCAGGTATGATTGGAGTCAATCCATCAAAAGAAATTTGTTATTTTATGTCAGATATAGAGCTCGGAGAAAATAATGATAAACAGAAAAGTGATGCTTGGATCATGAGAGCTGAAAATTCTAGTATCGAAGATACATGGATTTGTAGAATTTCAAATCAAACTCAAGATGAATGGAGTGCTTTATCAAATTCTGGAAATTATAATTCTCTTGTTTGGACAACTCATAAAATGCTAAGACAAAATAATAATTAATATGAAACTACATTTCTTTATAGGATATGATTCTAAAGAAGATATTGCTTACAGAGTTTGTAAACATTCACTTTTAAAACGTTCTAGTATTGATGTGAGCGTTGTTTCTTTAAAACTAGACGAACTTATAGCTAAAAATTTATATACTAGAAATGTTGATCCATTGGCTTCTACACAATTCACCTATTCCAGATTTTTAGTTCCTAAACTTATGAATTATCAAGGTTGGGCAGTTTTTTGTGATTGTGATTTTATTTTCTTAGGAGATGTTTCAAATTTATTAAATAATCTTGACGAATCAAAAGCGGTTTATTGTGTTCAACATGACTACACACCTAAAGAAAAACATAAGATGGATGGACAAAAACAAACTATTTACCCAAGAAAAAATTGGTCTAGTTTTATTTTATACAATTGCTCTCATCCAAGTACAAAGAACCTTACGGTTGAAAAAGTAAATAATGAAACTGGAGCATATCTCCATCAATTTAAATGGTGCAAAGATAATGAAATTGGTTCTTTAGATGAAAGATGGAATTGGTTAGAGGGTTGGACTTCAGGTCATAATAATAAAAAACCTTACGCAGTTCATTATACACGAGGCGGACCTTGGTTTTCCGAATGGCAAGATGTTGAATTTGCAAATGAATGGCTAAAGGAAAGAGATGAATATCTTTCTAAAAAGTTTAATTCAAATACCTAAAATATTATTGAAAAATTTAGAATTTTTTAAAAAGTTTTTTTTATCAACTAAACTAACGGAATTATACCAAGGCGTATTATCTGTTTTTTGATTCCAATAATGAAAAACAGCAAAATTTTCTGGCTTAATTAAAATTGTTTTCACACCCAATGCTCCAGCTAGATGGGCAGTACTGTTACTAATTGTAACAAATACATCTAGCGACTTTAATAACGAAGCAATACCTTCAAAATCATTGAACAAATCTAGACCCTCTATTTCCAGTAATTTATTTTTTGCATTTTTATTGAAACTATTAATTTCATTTTTTACATCTCCATATTGTAAATTAAAGATATGACAGTTACTAAGATTGAAAATTTTATTAAAATCTTTGAGGTTAAGCGATTTGTCCGTAGCAAATTTATTATTAAAACTCTTCCATGATAATCCAATTTTGTATTTTTTTTTATAAATTGACAATCTTTTTTGCATATCCTCAAAATTTCTTTTATCAATTTTTAAAAACGAATTATTTTTAAAATCTTTAATATTCTTACGATAATACCTTCCCAGGCTTCCAGCATAAATTAAATTATTAATTTTTTTAAACTTCTCATCATCATTTGTAATAGATCCAAGACTAACAAATTTTTCACTATATTTTGGGAATGATCTTTTGTAGAGATTTAACAAACGAGAATCACATTCTATAATTACATTATCAATTTCATTTAAAAGATCTCCATACATAGAGCTATAAAGAATTTCATCCCCAACTCCCTGTTCGCGCACAATTAAAAATTTACCTCTTTTATTATTTAGGGTACTTGATCTATATATTTTGCTATTTAATTTTTTAACATAGTTATTTTTCTCTCTAAAATCTTCTAAATCTAATCTTCCATCAAAGTAATTCCAACCATTTTCAAAATCGTGATCCTTTAGACAAATGAAAGAAATTGTTTTTTGAATATCACCATCATTATTTTTCATTTCTAAGGCTTTAAAGCTATTTTTCTTAGCTTCTTGATGATCGTTTAAATCAAAATAAATTTTTGCCAAATTGTTATAGATATAAGCATTATTTGGGTTTACTAAAAGAGCCTGTTTGTAATAATCTATAGCTTTATTATAAGATAATTCTTCTCTATAAAAACCTGCAATATTATTTAATAAAACAAAAGATAACTTGTCAATCTTTAATGCTCTTAAATAACATTCCTCTGCTTTTACTTTTTCATGTTTTTCATGGTATGTCCTTGCTAAAGAATTTAATGCTGAGATATTTTTTGAGTCCATTTGTAAAATACTTTCAAATATTTTTATTGCTTCATCATAATTACCCTCATGAAATAGACACTGACCTATTATACTAAGAGAAACTAAGTCTTTATTATTTTTTTTAAGATAAAATATGCAAATTTTTTTTGCTTCTTCAATTCTATTCAATTTGTATAGAACAAAAGATTTGTCTTTTTCTACATTTTCAATTGTCTTTATTTTTAGAATATTTTCAATTGTATTTAGTGCCTCATAATAATTTGCTTCTACAATATCCATATTGTAAAGATTAATCATTGCTTTTAGATTTTTTTCAACTTTTATTAAATGATTATAATTAATTCTGGCTTCTTTATTAAAGTTTAGATTTTGCTGAATAACTGCTAAGTTATAACGTAATAAATTATTATCTTTATTTTTTTTAAAAATTTTTTGAAGCTCTTTGTAACTTTTTAATTTATCACCCTCTTCAAATCTTTTGAGAATAATATTAATTTGAGAAACTAAATTCATTATTTTTTTCCACAATATTATTTATTTGCTCAATTGTTTCACTTATTGAGCTTTCTATTCCTAAAACTTTTATATTTTTATACCATATTGATGATTCACTAATAGTATTCCAATAGAAATACGTTGATGATTTTTTTGGACATATTAATATTGTAGGTATTCCAAGAGCTCCTGCAAAATGAGCAGTTGAGTTACTAACTGTTATAAACAAATCTAAGTTTTTTAGCAAACCCATGCAAGATTCAACATCATTGAATAAATCTAAATCATCAAATATTTTTAAATATTTATTCTGACTAGATAAATATTTTTTATCATTCTCAATATTTCCATATTGTAAATTTATAATTAGTCTATCGCTAGTGAATAATGGTTCAAAATCTTTGATAGATAGTGATTTTAAACTTCCATAAA